>JAZNFH010000001.1:0-4549 GCA_045589055.1 Faecousia sp.
GGCGGCGGAAGGGGGGCAGGGCCTTGTTTGTTATCCGGTCAATATTTGCATTTGGAGGCAAGGCATGTGCTGTGCCCTCTGCTTGTGGGGCAGGGGCTGACCCAAGTACGGTGCACTTACTTATAAAAAATATCCTGCCACTTCGTGGATCACTTTGCCCGACAAGTAGTATTCCTTGACCACTTTCTCGAATCGGTTATTTTCCGGCAGAGAGGCGATGTTACAATTTCTGTCCGGTTGCAAGAAAGCGAAGTAAAACACTCCGGTCCCGTGGGTTTTAATGGTCATAGGCTGAAAACGTTTTCCAAATTTTACAATATTGGACTCTTCTCCAAGCAAATCTGCCATAACAGGATTTAACAGCCAGCTCCCGCAGGCAAATGCCTTGTATGGATAATCCGGATAGTATTTTTTCAGGAGTATGCGCATTTGCGCAATGCTTTCACACACAGCTTCCTCCGTTAGCTTTCCGGCGCTTGGAATATGTAAATGCACCACAGGATCGCCTTTGGAAAGAATTTTTCTCCATTGTTTTTTGTCCAACTGTACCTGACTTTGGTGGACGAGGCCATATTCATCATAATAGCCCGGGTTCGATGTTTCCGATATTCGTATTGGTGGTGTTATGACCCGAATTGAGCATTGTGCCGATCGCTTGCAGGATTATCTGGACGGAAATATTGCCGAAATCGAAGAACTGGAAACCGAATTACTGGATATTCGCCCCACTGACTCACCTACAAATGGTGTTCGGAAATACCTCAATTATTGGGACGGCGCCAAGCTTTATGGAGATGTGGTTACTGCAAACGTGTTATGCAAATAGTGAAAGCCGTTTATCACCCTTAATCCTTTATGGATTTGGAATATTCCGTAAGGGTCATACCCGTTTTCTTTTTGAAGAGGGCAGAAAAATAGTAGATACTGTCATAGCCCACTTTTTCTGACACTTGCGTAAAGTTTAGATTTCCTTCTCGAATCATTCGTTTGGCTTGCCCAATGCGCAAAGAAGTAAGGTAGTTTACCATGCTCTGTCCTATTTGGTCTTGGAAAACACGCTTTACCTGTGATACGCTGACACCAAGAACGACCGCCAAAGAAGACAAGGAAATAGGCTCGGCATAATGCTCCGTCAGGTAGTCTGTTGCTCTTTGAGCCAACAGCAATCCCTGGTTCGGACGGTTCACCGAGATAGCACGCTCTGAAAAACCCACATTATCATCCCTTCGGCAGATATGAATAAAGAGCTGTTCCAAATAGTTTTTAATCAACTGGTCGCATGCCCAAGGCGCATGCTCTGCCTTTTGCATATTGATGAACGGTGGATCGTCCTCAAAATGCTCGTAGACCTGCTGTGCCTCCTTAACCAACATCTTTAGGTCTTCCTTTTCTCTTCGATGCAAAAGTAGCACCTTTTTTTCCAGTCGATGCATAGCGCTACTATCACAATAAAAGGAAATGACAAGGATATCGGCTTCACCTACGGTTTGAAAAGCATGAAATTCATTCGGACAGTGAAATGCCAATTCTCCGGCTTTCAACAAATATACATTGCTAGCTGCTGTAACAATCACACTTCCCCTATCTACATACAGAAACTCCCAGCAATCGTGGGATTCTCCAGGAAAGCCATAGTCTCGGGCGCATCGATAGTAGGAAATATTTTCAAGTGCTTTGACATCAAAGACTGTTTCTAAGTACATCGGATTCAGTTTCATATTGTGCACCTCATTTTGAGCTGATATTATAAAAAATAAATCGGATTTTATATGGAAGGCTCAATTCTGCATAGTATAATGAAATTATACTAGCAATGTTTATCATTGTAAAGAGCAAAAGGAAGGTGTGTATATGAAAAAATCAATTAATATTTGGTCCTTTGTTGGAAAGAGTAACAGGGAGGCAATGAAGCTTGCCAAGGATGCCGGCTTTGAGGGCATTGAGTTGGCTTTAGGTACTGAGGGTGAAATTACAATGACATCCTCCGACGAAGAGCTGCTTAGCCTCAAGGCATATGCTGAGGAACTGGGAATCGCTATTCCCAGCCTGTCCAGTGGCTTGTGCTGGGTAGATTCTCTGACCTCTGACGACCCCGATGCTCGGCAGCGGGCACATGATATGATTGTTCGGCAACTGTACTGCGCCAAGCAGTTGGGATGCGAAACCATTCTGATTATTCCCGGAAGTGTTTCCGTGGAATTTGTTCCTGAATGGCCGGTGGTTCCTTACGATGTGGTATATGAGCGGGCTCTGGAAGAAGTAAAGAAGCTGGCACCTATCGCAGAGGAATACGGTGTGCAGATTGGTTTGGAGAATGTCTGGAACAAGTTCCTGGTTTCTCCCCTGGAAATGCGAAATTTTATTGACGCAGTAGGCAGCGATTATGTAGGTTCCTATTTCGATGTTGGTAATGTGGTCTATTCCGGTTATCCTGAGCACTGGATTCGAATTTTGGGAAGCCGCATTAAAAAGGTGCATTTCAAAGATTATCGTTGCAATCCTGGCACCTTAAATGCATTTGTCGACCTTCTTTCCGGCGATGTGAACTGGCCTGAGGTCATGAAGGCTTTCAACGATGTCGGATACGACGGTTGGGCAGCCGGGGAAATGATTCCTCAATACAAGTATGCCTCTGACCAGATCGTGTATAACACCTCCGCTTCTATGGAGCGGATTCTAAACGAAAAATTCTAAGGAGGAAACAGAAATGATTAAAGTTGGATTGATTGGCTGCGGCTTTATGGGCAGCATGCACGCTGCTTGCTATACAGCTCTGGCAGCGCTGGATGTAAAGGTTGTTGCTGTTGCGGATGTTCGCCCCGAATTTGCTCAAAAACTGGCTGATGAGGGTACTGCAATCTTTGAAACGGGCATGGATCTGATCGCCAATGCTGATGTAGATGTGGTGGATATCTGCTTGCCCACTCATCTGCATACTGCACATGCTGTTGCCGCAATGAAGGCAGGTAAGCATGTCTTTGTAGAAAAGCCCGTGTGTTTCAATGATGACGAGATGGACTTGCTGCTGACCACAGAAAAGGAAACCGGTGTCAAGGTTCAGGTTGGTCAGGTGATTCGCCAGTGGACAGAATATATGTGGCTGCAGCAGACTGTTAACTCCGGTATATATGGAAAGGTTCTGCATGGTCAGTTCCGCCGTCTGAGTTCCTTGCCCACCTGGGCTTGGGAAAACTGGCTCCATCAGGTGGACAAGAGCGGCGGTGTCGCCGTGGATATGCATGTGCATGATGTAGACTTTGTTCGCTACATTCTTGGTGAGCCCGATACTGTGAAGGCTCACGCCTATCGGGATGAAAATGGCGTCATTCAGCAAATCAATGCCCTATTCGGCTATGGCAACAATGTGAGCATCAGTGTGGAAGCAGGATGGAACTATCCCGCAAGCTTCCCCTTTACCGCAGATTTCCGCGTGAAGCTTGAGAGGGCTACCGTAGTCCTGTCCGGCGGCGTACTGACTGTTTACCCCAACGAAGGTGATGCATTCAACCCCGAGCTGGCAGAGGAGTTCCAAGGCGACAACGATATCGGCGGCAATGTATCCAGTTTGGGTGGCTACTACAATGAGCTAAAGTATTTTGTAGAAGGCCTGCAGGGCAAAAATGACCTGTCCGTCGCCACCGTTGCGGAGGCAATTAAGTCTGTGCAACTGGTGAAAAAGGAAGTTGCCGCAGCCGGCGGCCTCATTTTGAAGTAAGGGAGATATACAACCATGCTGAGAGTTGGCATTGTTGGATGCGGCTGTATTTTTACCATGCATGCAACCAGCGCCCATCACCTTAAAAATGCACAGATTGTGGGCGTATGCGATATTAAGAAGGATCGGGCGGACCGCGCAGCAGAGAAGTATCATGTAGCAGCCTATTATGACTATAAGGACCTGATTAAACCGGAGCTCATTGATGTGGTACATATCTGTGTTCCCCACTATCTTCACCCCGTTATTTCAAGATATGCGTTGGAGCAGGGCGTCAATGTGCTGTGCGAGAAACCCATGAGCATTACCATGGAGGATGCTCTTTATAATGTGAAGCTGGCAGAGGAAAAGAAACTGAAATACGGAATTATTTTTCAGTGCCGGTATAACGATTCCGCTAAGCTGGTCAAGGAGAATCTTGAAAATGGTGCGCTTGGCAAGGTAATTTCCGCACGGGTGGTACTGACATGGTGTAAGCCGGATTCCTATTACAATTTGTCCGACTGGAAAGGTACATGGGATAAGGAAGGTGGCGGTGTGATCATCGACCAGGCAATTCACTCCCTGGATCTGGCCAACTGGTTCATTAACGACGAAATTGAAAGCGTTCAGGCCAGCCTTTCCAACAGGGGGCACTCGATTATGGAGGTGGACGACACCGGCGAGGGCTTCATTCGGTACAAGAATGGCGCAACCCTGAGCTTCTGGGCCATGAATAACTACGGCTGTGATGATCCCATTGAAATCCGCCTGCTTTGCGAAAACGGCAAGGTGGTCATGGATTATGACAAGGCAGAAATTTTCTTCAACGATGGTCGCGTATTATCCATCGAA
>JAZNFH010000002.1:0-28894 GCA_045589055.1 Faecousia sp.
CCTCCGACTTCAAAGGTTCTTGAGAGCAAGAAGGCAGTTGTTGAAACCCTGACCAGCCAGATCAAGGAAGCTTCTTCCGTGGTTTTTGTTGACTACAAGGGTATCACCGTTGCTCAGGACGCCGAACTGCGTAACCAGTTCCGTGAAGCCGGCGTGGAGTACTCCGTTGTTAAGAACACTCTGACCCGTTTCGCAGCCAAGAATGCAGGCTACGACTTCGATGAGGTTCTCAACGGCACTACCGCTATGGCAAGCACCACCGGCGACCCCATCGCCCCTGCTCGTATCGTATGCGAGTTCGCCAAGAAGAACAAGATGAAGACCCTGAATATCAAGGGTGGCATTGTTGAGGGCTCCGTGCTGTCTGCTGATCAGCTGAACGGCTTCGGTGAGCTGCCCAGCAAGAATGCCCTGGTTGCCAGCGTCCTCGGTACCTTCCTGGCTCCTATCTCCAGCCTGGCCTTCGTTCTGGATCAGATCCGGATGCAGAAGGATGGCTCCGCTCCTGCCGCAGAAGCAGAAGCCTAATTTCGTAACACCACACACTATCTGACTCAAAACATATTTTAGGAGGAAAATTATCATGGCATCTGAAAAGATCACTGCTCTGGTTGAGCAGGTTAAGGAACTGACCGTTCTGGAGCTGTCCGAGCTCGTTCACACCCTGGAGGAAGTTTTCGGCGTTTCCGCCGCTGCCGCTGCTGTTGCTGCTCCCGCTGCCGGCGCTGGTGCCGAGGTTGAAGAGAAGACCGAGTTCGACGTTATCCTGAAGAACGCCGGCGCTTCCAAGCTGAACGTCATCAAGGTTGTCCGCGCTGCTACCGGCCTGGGCCTGAAGGACGCTAAGGATCTGGTTGACAACTGCCCCAAGACCCTGAAGGAAGCTATCTCCAAGGAAGACGCTGAGAAGCTGGTCGCCGAGCTGAAGGAAGCTGGCGCTGAGGCTGAGATTAAGTAATTTTATCTTAACCGTTTCTCTGACAAAGACAGCCGCCAGAAATGGCGGCTGTTTACTTTCCGCATGGAGGTTTCTTGATGGAACAGTTTAAAACTATGCTGGAATCCATTGATTTTGATTCTGATACCTTTTGGAAAGCAGCACTGATCCTGGTTGTCTCCACCATTGTTTTGGGTGCAATCGGTCGCTTTGCATTTGGAAAGCGCTCCGCACTGAATCAAAGTATATCCTCTGCGATCAGCATTCTGTTTGTCTATGCCGCAACGGTTGTACTGTATAGCCTTGGTGCAAGGTACCAGAAGTTCATCGCTCCCCTACCCTTTGTCGGCTTTTCCGGCACGCAGATGACCCTGTTTTCCTTTCAAGCCAACGACTATACTGTTGTCTGCACGCAACTGCTCAGTATGATTGTCCTTGCTTTTCTTGCCAATCTGTTTGAATGGATTTTACCGAAAGGTAAGCGCATTGTCAGCTGGCTGTTCTTCCGCTGTATCGGCATCGTCCTGGCAATGGCCGCCCATTTGGTTGTCACATGGCTGTTTAACACATATCTACCGGATGGCCTTGCAACCTACGCGCCTACAATTATTTTGGGACTGTTGATTCTTTTACTTTTCGTCGGTGCATTAAAAATCGTTGTGGGTGCCATACTGGCAACAGTAAACCCCTTGATTGGCGCTTTTTATACCTTTTTCTTTGCTACTATTGTTGGCAAGGCCCTTTCGAAAGCAATTCTTACCACTGCTCTCCTTGCTGCGATTATTATTGCTATGAATTATATCGGTGTATCCGCTGTGTCTATCGCAAGCGAGGCTTTAATTGCCTATATTCCTTTCCTGATCGTGTTGGTCGCTATCTGGTACTTTATCGGAAAGGTTCTGTAAAAATTTGTTGAATTTTCTAGCACTTTTTGTTTTACAAATCCGCTTGACTATATTATAATAGTCGGGTGATAAGCGTTGTTCACGCTACCCTATTTTGATTGGATGTGTTCTTTATGAGTAGAATGATCGGTACCGTTTCCATGGGTATCCGCGCTCCCATGATCCGCAAAGGCGATGATCTTGTGGAAATCGTATCCAACTGCATTCTGGAAGCTATGAAAGAAGACGGTCTGACACCCCGGGACCGTGATGTTGTTGCTATGACCGAGTCTATTGTTGCACGCGCTCAGGGCAACTATGTCAGCGTTGATAACATTGCCCAGGATGTCCGCAACAAGTTCGGCGGTGAAACTGTCGGTGTCATTTTTCCCATTCTCAGCCGTAACCGCTTTTCTATCTGCCTGCGTGGTATCGCAAAGGGCTGTAAGAAAGTCATCCTTATGCTCAGCTATCCCGCTGACGAAGTTGGCAATCACTTGATTGACCTTGATGTAATGGATGAAAAAGGTGTCGATCCCTATAAGGATATCCTGAGTGAGCAGAAGTACCGCGAATTGTTTGGCTATGTGAAGCACCACTTCACCGGTGTTGATTATGTTGATTACTACACTTCACTGGTTCGGGAATGTGGCGCAGAGGTCGAGATCATTTTTGCAAACGACGCACGGGCAATTCTGAATTATACCAAAAATGTTCTGAACTGCGATATTCACACCCGTCAGCGCACCAAGCGGATTTTGAAAGCAGCCGGCGCTGAAAAGGTCTACGGTATGGACGAGATCATGCGTGAGCCTATTGACGGCAGCGGTTACAACACCCGCTACGGCCTGCTGGGTTCCAACAAATCCACGGAGGATATGATTAAGCTGTTCCCCCGTGACTGTCAGAACCTGGTAGAAGATATTCAGGCAAAGCTTCTGGAAATCACAGGTAAGCACATCGAAGTCATGGTCTATGGTGACGGTGCGTTTAAGGATCCTGTCGGTAAGATCTGGGAACTTGCTGACCCTGTAGTCTCCCCTGCTTACACAGCCGGTTTGGAAGGCACTCCCAATGAGCTGAAGATGAAGTATCTGGCAGACAACAACTTTGCGAATCTGTCCGGCAAAGAATTACAGGATGCAATCAAAGCAGAGATCCTCAAAAAGGACGGTTCCAGTCTCGTGGGCAATATGGCTGCCCAGGGTACTACCCCCCGTCGCCTCACTGACTTGATCGGTTCCCTGTGTGACCTGACCTCCGGCTCCGGTGACAAGGGCACACCTATCGTCTATATCCAAGGGTACTTCGACAACTACACCACTGAATAATACCAAAAGCACTATACCCCGCAGACGCGGTGTATAGTGCTTTTTCTAAAAATTATGAGAACCCGCAAATATGTTCACATGAGGTCGCCGAAATTGCCTTTGAAAACGCAAGAACCCGGAGCGTCAGAAAGTCCTTGTTTCGTCCCGTACGACCTCCTTTATCTAGTGATTCAGCCCCGAAGAGATTCGGGGCTGAACAGTTTTAATATGGATAGTGACAGTAGGGACACTTGGGATAATCAAATTCATGGGTTTCGCCGCATTTCGGACATGTCTTTTGGGGCAGATCACTATGGGAATACCCATTCAGTTCTCCTTTTGTGAGCTTAGGCCGATAGAATTCCAGCTTTCCGCAGTCCGGGCATGCGTAGATATCCAACTCCAACGCGCCCGCCAGCAAGTGCGGAAGGTCACTGAACAGCAACCCCGCCTCCCCAAGCTGCAGCTTTTCACGGCCCAGATAGTCCATAGTTCCACCGCAGCGCAGACAATTCAGCAGTTTCATCAAGCATTCTCCACAGCAGCAACCACACCGGACATAGCCTCGGTATCCACGGTTTCCATCAAGCCATTATCATAGGCTTCCGCGACCTTGGGATCGATGGGCAAACGAGCCAGAATGGGCAGATTGAATGCTTCCGCCACCTCAGGCAGTTTGCTCTGACCGAAAACTTCAATCTTCTTACCGCAATCGGGGCACTGCAGATAGCTGTAGTTCTCCACGAAGCCAAGAACAGGAATATGCATCATGTTGGCCATCTTCACAGCCTTGGAAACAATCATGCTGACCAGATCCTGCGGACTGGTAACGATCACAATACCGTCAACAGGAAGGCTCTGGAAGACTGTCAGGGGCACATCACCGGTTCCGGGAGGCATGTCCACAAACATATAATCCACATCTTCCCAGATTACATCTGTCCAGAACTGCTTGACCGCACCTGCAATGACAGGCCCGCGCCAAACAACAGGATCGGTGCTGTTATCCAGCAGCAGGTTGATGGACATCACCTGAATACCACCACGGGTCAGTGCCGGGTAAAGACCGTCCTCGTTCGCACCCTGACACTCTGTTACACCAAAGGCGGTAGGTGCGGAAGGACCGGTAATATCTGCATCCAGCACGCCAACGCGCTTACCCTTCCGGGCCATTGCCACTGCCAGCATGGATGTGACGGTGGACTTACCAACACCTCCCTTGCCGGAAACCACAGCAATCACTTTCTTAACGCTGGACTTGGGATTCAGATTCGCCAGCAGACTCTCTGCCTTGCGGTCGGCGCAATCACTGCCGCAGGTAGAACAATTACCACTGCAAGAACTCATTTTGTTCGCTCTCCTTATATTGATCTTGAGATATTATAGGCCTTCACAGAAATACTGTCAACAGGAAATCATTCCTGTGCAGCTTCCCATTGCTCCATAAGCTCCATCAAAGCCATTTCTGCTTCTTCCTTTTCTCCCAGAAGTCGGGTCAGTTCCTGATAATCGGCAGCGGCAGCTTCGATTTTTGTGTCATATTCCGCAATAACTTGCTCCTGTTTTCCGATTTCCCGTTCCAGCCGGCGAACCAGTTTGTCCTGTTCCTTGGTGCCACCCTTAGGTTTTTCCTTTTTGGGTTTTGGTGCATCCGGAATCACAACCTTGGTTGCAGCCTCGTGTTCCAGGATAGAACGGTACTTGCTGTAGCCACACTTAAAATCCCGAATCTTTCCATCTTCCAGCAGCCATATCCGCTCTGCAAATTTTTCAATAAAATAACGGTCATGTGAAACAAACAGCAGCACACCTTCGAATTCTTCAATCGCCGCTTCGATCCATTCCCGGGATGCAATATCCAAGTGGTTGGTGGGCTCATCCAAAATCAGGAGATTGATTTTTTCATCCATCAGCATACAGAGCCGCAGGCGGGACTGTTCGCCGCCGGAAAGGGTCCCTACTGTCTTGAACACATCCTCGCCTTGAAACAAGAAGGCGCCCAAACGGTCTCTGGCGGTCTGAGGCGTACAATTTTTCTCATAGAGCATGGTATCGTAGAGTGTCCGCTCCGGATGGGCAAACCGGATGGTCTGGGGGAGGTATCCCCATTTGACCGTGGGACCGAATTTGATTTTACCTTCACAATCTTCATCGCCCAGCAAACAACGGATAAATGTGGTCTTTCCGGTACCGTTATCGCCCAGAAGCGCAATGCGCTCGCCACCCTCGACCGTTAGTTCCACATTGGAAAACAGTGTTCTTCCGTCGTAGCCCTTTGCCAGCCGTTTCGTTTCAAATACCAAGTCTCCAGAGAAGTCTTTTTCTCCGAAGGTTGCCTTCATGGTCTTCTCTGTCTTGGGCTTCTCGGTTTTTTTGATACGCTCCATACGGTGCTGGATCGACATAGCACGACGATACAGCGTTCGGTTGTTGATGCCCCAGCCTTTCATCCGCTCCACAGTATATCCCAGTTGCTTCAGCTTCGCCTGTTCCTGTTCGTACTGCTTCATCTGCAAATTAAAACGGGCCTGCTTTTCATCAATATAGAAAGAATAGTTGCCGGAATAAAATTCCGCGTGGCCATCCACGATTTCAATGATCCGATCCGCCACCGTGTCCAGAAAATACCGGTCGTGAGAGATTGTAAGAACCGTTCCTTTAAATGCTTTGATATAACCTTCCAACCATTCCACACTATTTAGATCCAGATGGTTTGTCGGCTCGTCCAGAAGCAGAATGTCGGTCTTCTCCAACAGCAGCCTGGCCAGATTCACACGGGTTTTCTCGCCGCCGGACAAGCTGTCAAACATCTGTTCCCGTTGTGCGGAGGAGATACCCAAACCGTTGGATATCTTATCCACCTCCACATCCATATCATAGCCGCCTCCGGCTTGGAAGGCCGCGCCCAACCGGTCATATTCCCGGAGCTGTTCGTCTGTAACACCGTTTCCCATAGCAGATTCCAGTGCTTCCATCTTCCGCTTCATTGCCATCAGCGGTGCAAACGCACTGCGCAATACATGCTCGACCGTGTAGCCTTCCGGAAATCTGGGAATCTGGGAGATCAGCCCGATCCGCTTATGGGGATTGACATAGACTTCGCCGGCATCATAATCCATCTCACCGGTGAGAATCTTAAACAGCGTTGTTTTGCCGCAGCCATTACGGCCGAGAATCGCCACGCACTCTCCCTCGTGGATTTCAAAAGAAAGGCCCTCCAGAAGGTTCTCGCCAATCACAAAGAATTTTGTTAGTTCTTTAACTTGTATATCAACCATTGTTTTTCTCCATTGCCGCCACCAATTCTCTCAAGTCATCCAATGTATACAGCAGGTTCAGTACCTGCAGCATAGCGTTGGCACTCATGTGTTCCGGTAAGGATAACTTTTTTAACAGTGCAAGGCGTTTTGCACCGCTGTCTGGGCCACCTGACAGCCCCAATGCCATCAAATCTTGTTTGGTAATCTCATTGACGGGAGATATGTTTTCTCCCTCTATGGTGGCGCCGCAGCGGCGCAGAGCATCCAGTATAATCTCTGGCCGCATGCCTTCAACACCCAGCTTTCCTTCTTTGCCCGGGGCAGATTTTCTGCGCTCTTTCCCCGCAATATCCGGAATGTAGGCATGCTTCAAGTATTTCGGTTCAATGGCACTTTTTAGAAAATTACGGATGACAAAACCTGCACCATCAGAATCCGTAAAAACAATCAGTCCTCTGGACTGTGCAATCCGACGCAGCAGCTGCAGCTGCGCCTTGTCTTTCATAATACCAAATCCGGATGTTTCCAGAATCGGTGCATCAACAATCTGTGACAGCGTGTTCTTATCATAACGGCCTTCAACAACAATGGCCTCCCGAATCTTAACCATTCCGTGCCTCCTGTGCCAGCTGCAGAAGCAGCAATTCCAAGAGTCTTTGGGAATCGTCAAAGGAAGTTTTGATCTGATAGTCTGTTTCCATGACCAACTGGGCCGTTTTTGCGTAGAAACGGGAGGAGAACTTTCCTGCTGCCGCCATGGTTTTTCTGGCCGCATAATCACTGATTCCGCACAGTTTCATAAGATCAGAGGATCCTTTTCCACTGTCCAATAGAATCCGTGCCGCCGCCAGACGACGAAAATGTCCTCCAATGGCACCTAATATTGCCAAAGGTTCCTGCTGCATCTTTAAGAGCTGGTGCAGCTTCAACAGCGCCGGACCATATTCACCCTGCCCCATAAAATCGGTCATTTGAAAGACAACGGCATCCAAAACCGGTTCCGTCACTGCATCAATGTCACTTTTTCGAATCTCATCGGCACCGGAATATGCAGCAATTTTCCCGATTTCACCACCGAGTGCTGTCATCGTACCGCCGGTAATATCAATTAAATATGCGCACAAATCATTGCTGATCCGCTTCTTCCGGGCCGCAAAATGTCTTGCGACCCAGGGGATCAGATCCCGCTGCTCCTGCTTTGCAAATTCTACAACGCATCCGGCCTTCTCCACCGCATCCCACAACTTCTTCATCCGTTTGTCCGGCTTCCAGGGAGTTGTGATATAGGTAAATACCACGGTACAGTATTCCGGAATATCCGAAAGGATTTCAACAATCTTATCCCTATCTCCCTCGGACAGTTTAAAAAGATCTACCTCGTCCACCCAGACAAAGGTACTGTCCGCCATCATTGGCAGGTTTTCCACGCTATCTGCAAAAGCCTGTATCTCAAAGGTTTCCTGGGTCAGCTTGTGGAAATTGAAGGATTCTGTCAATTCGTCCAACAGCTGCTTTTTGATCTGCTCCAGATAGTGATGCAGGAGAAAGGTTTCTTCACCATGGAAAAAATACAATCTCTGGGGTTGTTTTGCCCGCAGATCATTTTTCAGTTCCTGCAGCGAATCCTGCGGCGGTACTTTTTTTGCCATGGTCTCACCCCTTAAAAATGATCGTTCCTTCCAAGTCCGTTCTTCGAATCAAGCATCCATATTGCTGTAAACGGTCCAATACAGCTTGGGAAGGATGACCGTAAGAATTATTACGGCCTACTGAAATCAAAGCTGTTGTCGGATTAAGTGTCTGTAGCAGCGCATCTCCCGTCGAACTGGAAGCACCGTGATGGCCAACGATCAGTGCGTCCAACTGCGGCAGCTTTGCACTGTGCAGCAGCACCTCTTCACCGGCTATACCGCGGTCGCCGGTTATCAGTATATCACACTTTTCCGTTTGAAACAAGACACACAAACTGCTTTCATTGCTGGATTTCGTATTCCAGCCAGGATAGACGGTAACGGATGCGGTCCCCCATTGGATCTGCATTTTTTCGTTGCCTTGTAGGACTTGACCTGCATGGTGTTTTACAATCTCTCGGTCCCAGTCCGCCTTACGCTCCCCCTCCGGCAGTATGATCACATCTGCACCTATCCGATAAAGCAAGTGACCCGCCGCGCCCACATGATCACGGTCATAATGGGTCAGAATCAGTCCATCCAAATGCTGAATTCCTTGGGACAGAAGCCAGTCCGCTGCTAAATCGGCTGTTTTCTCATCGTCGTCGCCGCCACAGTCTACCATATATGTTCTCCCTTGGCTCTGTAGCAAAACACACTGACCTTGGCCCACATCCAGCAAAGTCACACGATAGGTATCCAATATGGGCTCTGTCCAGGATGTCAGCAGGACTACACAAAGTGTGATCACCGCACAGCAGCATAATACGATTGGCTGTTTTTGCTTACTGAACAGGAATATCGTTAACAGCAGATAACAAAAAATCAGCCATGCTACAACATAAGGACTTTGTGTATAAACGGCGGCAAGCGGAAGCTTTGCAACGGTGCCGGAAATAAACAAAATATATCGCACAAGCCATGCCAGAATGGTTGCCAGAGCCTTACCAACAGGAAACCATAGCATTGTCAACAGACAGGATACAATGATTCCGCAAAACAAAACAGTAACCGCCCATAGGCAAAGAAGATTCGTTAAGGCACTTAGTAAACTTACTTTTCCAAAGTAATAGGCTGTCAACGGTGTTGTTGTCAGAAATGCGCCGAGCGACACCGATACAGATGCTGTTACCCCGTTACAGATTCTCGATTTGATTCCCTTTTTCCACCGACCCAGCCTTTTCGGATCCATCAACCATCCGCGGATTCTTCCGCTGAATAAAAAGATTCCCGCAACGCTGGCAATACTGAGCTGAAGACCTGCAGAAGTAACCGACAGCGGGTTTGCCGCCAGCATTACAAGAACAGCGAAAGCAAGTGCAGTAGGTGGATCATATTCTTTCTTAAAAAGCAACGCTGCCAGCATCAGCAGCTGCATGAGCGTTGCACGCACGATGGATACTGAAAATCCTGCCATGGATGCAAAGAGCAGCAAAGCCGGAACCCCAATGATAACCGTCAGTCCCCTTTTCCGTCCGGAGAAAAGATATATCACGGAAAACAGAATCGACACATGTAATCCGGAAACGGCAGCTACATGGCGGATACCACTGATAGAAAGATCCGTTTCCGTTTCATACCCCAGTTCATATGTGTCACCCAGTAAAAGCGCTTTGCAAAATGCAGCCGCATCCTCCGGAAATATATTCTCAATAACATGCAGCAATTTTTGCCGAAGATAAGCAGGGAAGTACCGGAAAGTTCGTCCCTCTGCTGGGGTTACCGTATGCTCCCCTTTGGGATATGCCAGAAACAGAACGCCGTTCCCACTATGGTAGGTTGCATCTTCTCTTCCTCCGGATGCCGTATAGCGCAGATGGAATGTACCTGTTATCCGGTCACCGGGTGACAGCGGTTCTCTCTGGTTCAGATACATCCGGACATGATAAGGTTGACCGGATATGGGAGCTACGCCATCCACGGTAATACCATAGTCCGTATCAAAGCTGAAATCCTCGGTTTCCAGCGTAATGGTCAGGGTTTCTCCATCAACCATCCTTGCAGGCGCCAAGTGCACTGCGTCATAGCCACAATACCACAACTGACCGATTGATAGGCCGAGGCAGACAATTGCAGAAACATGGCTCAAATGCTTACGGCAAAAACACAGAATCGCAACGCCTGTCAAAAGGACAACGATGCCCAACAGCAAGAGCAGTGACACCGGAATCAGGTAAGCGCCCATTACACAGGCTGCGCAAAAGCCTATGCTGAACCACATCAGTTTCCGCATGATACACCCCTCCCTGTAGAAATTGGGACACCGCAGAAGCGGTGTCCCAACTGATCATTAGTTCAGTTTTGCCGCGACAAAATCATCGACCTTGGCCAATGCATCATCCAGCTTGTTAATATCCTTGCCGCCGCCCATGGCGCTGTCGGGCTTACCACCGCCGCTGCCACCGCAGGTGGTGCAGACCAGCTTCACAAGATCACCGGCCTTCAAGCCCTTGGTAACGGCATCCTTGCCGCAAGCTGCCAGGAAGGTCAGCTTGTCACCGTTAACAGCAGACAGCACAGCTACGACGGATGCGTCCTTATCCCGCAGAAGGTCGCCCATCTGACGCAGTTTGCCGGCATCGGCATCAGGTACGGTTGCAGTGATCACATGGACACCGCCGATGGTACGGGCGCCGTACAGGAACCGTTCGGTCTCGCCGGCAGTTTCTCTTGCCTTGAAGGTCTCAATGGCCCGCTTCAGTCCCTTGATCTCTTCCACCTGCGCATGGATCTTGTCTTCCAGCTCAGAGGGTTTTACCTTCAGCTGTGCACAAGTGCTGTAGATCAGCTCCCGGTTCTTCTGCATATCTTCCAGACATGCCTTGCCGGTAATTGCTTCGATACGGCGCACACCGGAAGCGACGCTGCCCTCGCTCTCAATCCGGAACGGACCGACCTTTGCAGTATTGTCCAGATGGGTACCGCCGCAAAGCTCGATGGAATAGTTGCCCATATTGACAACACGGACAGTATCACCGTACTTTTCGCTGAACAGGGCGGTGGCACCGATCTCCTTGGCCTTCTCAATAGACATCTCACGAACATCGATTCCGTATCCTTCCAGCACAGCAGCCTGCACAATGGCATCAACCTTTGCCATTTCCTCGGGGGTCATGGCAGAGTAATGGGTAAAGTCAAACCGCAGATGGTCAGGTTCCACCAGAGAACCGGCCTGATGAACATGGTCGCCCAGAACAGCAGTCAGAGCTTTCTGCAGCAGATGGGTTGCAGAGTGGGCACGCATAATGGCCTTACGGCGGTCCACATCGATGGCAGCACAGACAGCATCATCTACCTTGATGGTACCGCTGACCATCTTACCATGGTGCAGATACTTGCCACCCTTGTCCTTTAGAACATTGGTGACCACGAAACGGCTGTCACCAACCAGGATCACACCATGGTCAGCTACCTGACCGCCCATTTCGGCATAGAAGGGTGTCCTGTCCAGAACAATGATACCGCTTTCGCCGCCGGTGATAGAGCCGGTAACCTCCTCGCCGACACAAACAGCCAGAACCTTAGCCTCGCTGTTATAGTGCTCATAGCCAAGGAATGCTGTGGGTGTGGTGTCCAGACCCAGATCGATACCGGCCCAGCCCAGGTCACCCAGAGCCTTCCGGGCCTCACGGGCGCGGACACGCTGCTCTTCGCGGCACTCAACATACTTTTCCATATCCACGGTCATGCCCTCGTCTTCCAGCATTTCAGCCGTCAGATCAATGGGGAAACCATAGGTATCAGCCAGCAGGAAGGCATCGGCACCGGAAAATACGGGGGCACCGTTTGCCTTATGCTCAGCCAGCTTCTCGCTGAAGATACGCATACCGCCGTCAATGGTCTTGGCAAAGTTCTCTTCCTCAATCTTGACGATGCGGGTGATATACTCAGCGCGTTCCCGTAGATAGCTGTAATGGGTCTCGTTTTCCTTGATAACCGTGCCAACGACCTCAAACAGGAAGGGTTTGTTCACACCCAACAGCTTGCCATGACGGGCAGCGCGGCGCAGCAGGCGGCGAAGCACATAGCCACGGCCTTCATTGGAGGGCAGAACGCCGTCAGCGATCATAAAAGTAGAAGCGCGGACATGGTCTGTGATCACACGCAGGCTCACATCGGTCTTGAAGCTCTGACCGTAGGAAGCGCCGGTGATACGGGTCACATGGTTGGTAATATTCATAACGGTATCTACATCGAACAGGCTGTTGACGCCCTGGCAGACAACAGCCAGACGCTCCAGACCCATACCGGTGTCAATATTCTTCTGCACCAACTCAGTGTAGTTGCCCTGACCGTCATTGTCGAACTGTGAGAACACATTGTTCCATACTTCCATAAACCGGTCGCAGTCGCAGCCGGGACGGCAGTCGGGCTTGCCGCAGCCGTACTTCTCGCCACGGTCGTAGTGGATCTCGCTGCAGGGACCGCAGGGGCCTGCACCATGCTCCCAGAAATTGTCCTTTTTGCCCAGACGAGTCATCCGTTCTTCCGGCACTCCGATTTCCTTGGTCCAAATTTCCCAAGCTTCATCGTCGTGTTCATAGACTGTGGGATACATACGCTCGGGGTCCAGGCCTACCCATTCGGGGCTGGTCAGGAATTCCCAGCTCCAGCGCAGGGATTCTTTCTTAAAGTAGTCACCAAAGGAGAAGTTACCCAGCATCTCAAAGTAAGTGCCGTGGCGGGCTGTCTTGCCGATGTTCTCGATATCGCCGGTACGGATGCACTTCTGACAGGTGCAGACACGGCGGCGGGGCGGTTCTACCTCGCCCTTGAAATAAGGCTTCATGGGGGCCATGCCGGAGTTGATCAGCAGCAGGGACTGATCGTTCTGGGGAATCAGAGAAAAACTGGGAAGACGCAGATGGTTCTTGCTTTCAAAGAACTTCAGAAACATTTCGCGTAATTCGTTTACGCCAAAGGGTTTCGGATCCATAGGAAATAACCTCCATAATAAATTACGTTCAAAAAAAATAAAAAGCCGCCCCTAACAATAGGGGCGACTTTGAATCGCGGTACCACCCTAATTCGCCGCACAAGCGGCCTCTTAGCTGCTCTGTAACGGGAGCACCCGTCCCAGTCATCCCGGGCGACGCAAAAAGTGGCATACAGATTTCCGGCCAAGGGCTTGCACCGATCCCCTCTCGCTGAACACCTTCCGTCTGGTTGGCTTTTGCATAGTCTTTTGTATAAAATTTAAGCGGCTATTATATTACCATAAATTCCGGAAATGTCAATATTTATCAGCCAAATTCCAAGATTTTTCTGGCTAAATATTGGCTTCCAGCCAGTTCTTCATTTCCATTCTGCCTTCTTCGCTCAGAGGGAATGTCTTCTCCCCTTCCATCTCACTTTTCTCATAGCAAAATGGCCCATGCCAAAACTGGCAAAAGATGCTGCTCTGTTCAAAATCTACTTCCTTGGCAGTTGCCATGACGATTTTCGGTTCCGCACGAAAACGGAATGCGCCGCAGGAACCGGTAAACAGGTTCTTCATTGCAAACCAGTGGAGCATCGGTACATATATCTCTTTCATCACAGATCCTGCATCAATTCTTCCATCTCATCCAGCAGCTGACCAAACAAAGCCAGCGCTTCATTCACAGGTTCCGGACCGGTCATATCCACACCGGCACCCTTCAGCAGATCAATGGGACTCTTGGAGCAGCCACCGGACAGGAATCCAATGTAGTCCTTTACTGCGCTCTCACCCTCAGCAAGGATCTTACGGGACAGAGCCATGGCGGCAGAGAAGCCTGTAGCATACTGGAACACATAGTAGTTGTAGTAGAAGTGCGGAATTCTTGCCCACTCCATGGCAATTTCATCATCTACAATCATGTCAGGTCCGAAATACAGCGCATTAAGACGACGGTATTCTGCGCAAAGCACATCTGCCGTCAAAGTCTTTCCTTCACTGACCATACGGCCGATATTCAGCTCAAACTCAGCAAACATGGTCTGGCGGTACAAGGTTCCCTTGAACTGATCCAGGAAGTGATTGATCAGATAAGCCCGTTCCTTCTTATCGGTGGTCTTACCCAGCAGGTACTGCATCAGCAGTGCCTCATTGCAGGTGGAAGCGACTTCTGCAACAAAGATCACATAGTCCGCGTCAATGGGATTTTGGTGCTTGTTGGACAGGTAGGAATGGAGAGCATGACCCATCTCATGGGCCAGGGTAAACTGACTGTCCAGCGTTCCCGTATAGTTCAGCAGGACATAAGGATGCACGGCAGCACCGGCAGAATACGCACCGCTGCGCTTACCTTCGTTTTGTTATACATCGATCCAGCGGTTGTCAAAACCTTCCTTCAGGATCTTTCTGTAATCTTCACCCATGGGTGCCAGAGAATCATACACCGTCTGCTTTGCCTGCGCAAAAGGAATGTGCGTATCAACGCCCTCTACCAGAGGTGTATAAACATCATAGAAATGCAGTTCCTCTACACCCAGCAGTTTTTTGCGCAGCCGGACATAGCGGTGCATTTTATCCATATTCTGATGGACCGCTTCAATCAGATTCAAATAAACTGAGGTTGGAACATTGGTTCTGTCCAGAGAGGCCTCAAAGGCAGAATCATACTTTCTGGCCTCTGCAAAGTACTTCAGCTGCTTGTTCTGGGCATTGAGCACAGAAGCCGCGGTGTTCTTAAACTTACCAAAGGTACGGTACATACTCTCGTAAGCATTCTTACGCAGCACACGGTCGGTACTTTCTTCGCAGAGCACAAAGGTTCCCTGACTTACAGGATGGGTCTTTCCCTCGCTGTCAACGGCATCCGGGAATGTCATATCCGCATTGGCAAACATGCCGTAAATATCACGGGGGGCACCGGACATCTCGCCGGCAGCAGCCAACAGCTTTTCTTCTGCCGCAGACAGCGTGTGTACCTTACGGCGGCGCATATTGGTCAGATACCGGCGATAGCGCTCCAGCTTAGGCTGTTCGGCATAAAAGCTGTCCAGCAGTTCGTCGGACATAGCCATGATTTCCGGTGTTTCAAAGCTGCCTGCAGCACTCAGCGCCACAACGGCACTCATAAACTTACCGGACATAGCCTGATAAGTGGCATTTCTGGTATCTTCGTCTGCTTTCCGCATGCAATAGTTTGCCAAAAGCTCAACTTTTACATTAACGGCTTCCATCTCCGTCAGGTAGTCAAGAAGGATCTGCGCGCTCTCTGCCAGACGACCAGCATAGGTCAAGGCCTTTTCCCGGTCAGCATCCAGTGTTGCCAGTTCTGCCTCCCAAGCCTCGTCACTGACATACATATCCTCTGTTGCCCAGGTATCCTCTACGGGAATCTCAGAGCGCTTACGAATCTTCATTGTTTCTCCCATGGTTAGCCTCCTAAGTTTTTCTTTTATTATAGCATAGCTTGTGTAAATTGCAATTGAAAACAGGCAGAATCTGTGATAAACTGGCTAGCGGTGATGTTTTATGAAAAATCAATTACGCGGCAGTGCCTGTCTGCTGCTTGCTACTTTCATTTGGGGTACAACTTTTATTGCCCAAAGTGTTGGTATGGATCATGTTGGCCCCTTTGCTTTTCAGGGAATCCGCTGCGCTCTGGCTGTAATCGGTTTGACGGCAGTCATCTGGTTCTTTGATAAAAAGGAAGGAAAGTCCTTCGTGCAGGAATGGAAGAGCAAGCAGCTTTGGAAAGCGGGCCTTTTCTGCGGGATTCCACTGTTTTTGGCCTGTAATCTGCAGCAGGTAGGAATCGTATATACCACTGCCGGAAAAGCAGCCTTTCTCACTGCCATGTATATCATTCTGGTTCCCATATTGGGTCTGTTCCTTAGACGCAAAATTACATTCATGGTACCCATCAGCGTTGCTTTCGCTGTAACCGGTCTTTACTTATTGAGCTTCGCCGGCGTTTCTGCAATCAATTTCGGTGATCTTCTGCTCCTTGGCAGCGCTGTGATGTTTGCTGTACAGATCCTTGCTGTAGATCATTTTGCTGCAAATGTGGATTCTCTCCGGTTGAACTGTCTGCAGGCCGGTGTGTGTGCGGTAGGTTCCGCCATCATTTCGGCATTTACAGAAGACACCAGTCTTTCCGGAATCCTTGTCTGTTGGTTCCCCCTTTGCTATGCAGGCTTCCTTTCCATGGGTGCCGCATATTCCCTGCAGATCATAGGGCAAAAGCATGTGGAGCCGGCGGCTGCTTCCTTAATTATGAGCTTGGAATCCGTGTTCGCCGTAGTATTTGGCTGGCTTCTGCTGAATGAAACCATGGCAAGCAGAGAAGCCTGGGGATGCGTTTTAATGTTTATCGCCGTTATTCTTTCCCAAATCCCGATTCCATTAAAAAAGAAGGTGCATTAAGCACCTTCTTTATTTTATTTTGTCAGCAGCAATGATTTTCTTCATTGCCTCAATGCCCACCTTAATTGCACCGGAGGTATCTTCCGTCATGGGCATTGCCATACCAAGCTTTTCCCGTTCCTGATTCCAAACTGCATGGAAGCAGCTGCCGCAGCGCACACCAAGCGCAGCCGCTGCGACAAACAGTGCAGCAGATTCCATCTCGCTGGCCTTTACGCCCAACCGCTTCCAGCTTTCCCACTTCTGCTCCAGCTCATAATACACAGGGGATTTCTGGGGCGCATGCTGACCGTAGAAGGAGTCCTTACACTGGACAACACCTGTGTGGACCCGGTAACCCAAGTCCTCACCCGCCTGCTTCAGGGCCATGGCAATATCAAAGTCAGATACTGCCGGGAATTCAATAGGTGCATACTCCATAGAGGTATGTTCAAAGCGGATGGCGCCAGTGGCAACCACCACATCACCGGGCAGCACATTCAGATCGATACCGCCACAGGTTCCGACACGGATAAAAGTGTCTGCGCCAATGGCCGCCAATTCCTCCATGGCAATAGAAGCGGAAGGACCGCCAATACCCGTGGAACAAACACTGACCTTCTCGCCCAGCAATGTTCCGGTGTAGATATTGTACTCACGGTTCATACCAATGTGCACAGGATTGTCAAAATGCTTCGCAATGGCCTCACAACGACCGGGATCACCCGGCAGAAATACATACCGGCCCACATCCCCTTCTTGACAGCGAATATGAAACTGCATACCGATATCTTGCATAACAGTACCTCCTTTGGGTCAGAACAAACTTACTTGGCTGGTTTCCGGCAGATCACCAAAAGCGCCGGCTTCTTTCAGCATTTGCATGTGGGTCTTGGACACCTTGGGACAGGCTGCCGAAACCTCTTCAATGGAAACAAAGGACTTTCCGGAACGGCCTTCCATTAAATCCCATGCGGCGCTTTCGCCCAAACCGGAAATTGCAACAAAGGGAGGCAAGATTTTGCCGTCCTTAATTAAGAACTTTGTCGCATGGCTTTCATAGAGACTGATAGGTGCAAATTCAAAGCCGCGCAGATAGAACTCGTACACCACTTCCAGTGTTGTCAGCAGATCCTCATCCTTGGCTGTGGCATCCTCGTTACTGTCAATGGCGTTGATATTGGCAAGAACCGAATCGATGCCACCCATCATCAGTACCGCATCAAAGCCACCCTTCTGGCTTCTGCGGTAGAAATAGGCTGAATAGAAAGCCAGTGGATGATACACCTTGAACCAGGCAATCCGGAATGCCATCATGCAGTAAGCTACCGCATGGGCCTTAGGGAACAGGTATTTGATCTTCTTACAGGAACCGATATACCAGTCCGGTACACCTGCCGCCACCATTTCTTCCTCCGCGCCGGGCGGTAATCCTCTGCCCTTACGGACGGATTCCATAATTTTGAATGCTCTCTTATCCGGCATACCGCAGGAAATCAGATACAGCATAATGTCATCACGGGCACCGATGGTCTGGTCAACTGTGGCAGTTTTAGAGTTGATCAAATCCTTTGCATTGCCCAGCCACACATCGGTACCGTGGGTATAGCCGCAGATCCGCACCAGAAAGTCGAATTTCGTGGGCATGGTATCCAGCAAAACACCCCGGGTAAAGCGGGTATTGAATTCCGGCACGCCCACTGCGCCGGTCGGCCCAAGAATCGAATCGTTTTCATAACCGAGAATCTTAGAACTTGTAAAGATGGACATGGTACCCTTATCGTCCAGAGGGATGGTCTTGGCATCCACGCCTGTCATATCCTCCATCATACGGATCATGGTCGGATCATCGTGACCCAACATATCCAGCTTCAGAAGATTCTCCTCCATGGAGTGATATTCAAAGTGGGTGGTAATCTGGTCAGATTTGGGATCATCCGCAGGATGCTGCACCGGGCAGAAATCCCAGATTTCATTTTCCTGGGGGATAACCACCAGTCCGCCGGGGTGCTGTCCGGTGGTGCGGCGAACACCCACACAGCCGGCTGCAAGGCGGTTTTTCTCCGCACTGGATGCATTCTCTCCCCGTTCTTCCAGATATTTCTTCACATAGCCGAAGGCTGTCTTCTCCGCCACAGTACCAATGGTTCCGGCGCGGAACACATGGGAAGCACCAAACATGGAAATACAATACTTGTGCGCTTCCGCCTGGTACTCACCGGAGAAGTTCAGGTCAATATCAGGCACCTTATCACCGCCGAAGCCCAGGAAGGTTTCGAAAGGAATGTTAAATCCATCCTTTTCCAGCTGCGTACCGCAAAGGGGACATTTCTCATCCGGTAGATCCGCACCGCAGTTGAATTCCTTAGGCACATCCAGAATCGTATGCTTGCATGCCGGATTTGGGCAGCGGTAATGGGGTGGGAAAGAGTTAACCTCTGTAATACCGGACATAAAAGCCACGATGGACGAACCGACAGAGCCACGGGAGCCAACCAAATAGCCATTCTCCAGTGAATTCTGCACCAATCTCTGGGCAGACATATAGATCACATCGTAGTGGCAGGAAATAATATCGTGCAGTTCCGTTTCCACGCGCTTAACAAACAGCTCCGGCGGGTTCTCTCCGTAAAGTCTGTGAAGCTTACCATAGACAAGCTCATTCAGATCTTCAACAGAGTTTTCGATTTTGGGGGCAAAGAGGTTATGCGGCACCGGCCGCAAGGTCTCACACATATCCGCAATGAGGTTCGTATTGGTAACGACCACCTCATACGCCTTATCCTCCCCCAGATAAGAAAACTCTTTCAGCATCTCATCAGTGGTGCGGAAATATAGGGGATTGGGCTTATCCGCATCGTCAAAGCCTTTTGTCGCTAAGAGGATATGCCGGAAAATCTCGTCCTCAGGATTCAGAAAATGCACATCACCGGTAGCGACTACCGGTTTTCCTAAGGCATCTCCCAACCGCACCACCGTGCGGTTATACTCCCGCAGTTCCTCTTCATCCTTTGCCAGCCCCTTTTCCAGCATAAACCGGTTGTTGGACAGCGGCTGAATCTCCAAAAAGTCGTAGAAAGAAGCAATACGCTTTAATTCGTCCTCACTCTTGCGGGCAAGGATTGCCTGAAACAGTTCGCCGGCCTCACAGGCAGAGCCAATGATCAAGCCCTCCCTAAGCTTTAACAGTTCAGACTTGGGGATTCTGGGAACACGCTTAAAGTATTCCAAATTGGATTTGGAAATCAGATGGTACAGATTCCGCAATCCCACCTGATTCTTCGCAAACAGAATAATATGCCGCGCATGACGGTCACCGATTCGGCTCTGGGAACGCAGGCCTTCCATAGCGGGGTTGATTTTTTGCAGACTGTCTACATTCTGTTCCTCCGCAAGCATCCGGAAAAACCGGTCCATGATCATGCCGCAGGTAACCGCATCGTCTGCCGCCCGGTGATGATTGAATTCCGGGAGGCTCAATGCGTTGGCCACGATATCCAGCTTATGCTTTCCAAGCTGCGGCATCAGATTCTGCGCTAGGATCAGTGTATCAGCAGAAGTTAAGGAATAGGAAATCCCCTGACGCTGGCATTCTGCACGGATAAAGCCGGTGTCGAAGTCTGCGTTGTGTGCAACCAGAACACGACCGTTGCAGAACTCCAAAAATTTCGGAAGGATTTCCTCAATTCCCGGTGCACCCCGTAGCATTTCGTCCGTGATGCCCGTGAGTTCCACAATTTTCTTTTCCAATGGCCGATGAGGATCCACAAAGGTCTGGAATCTGTCCAGCTCCTTGCCGTTTTTCATAATCACGGCACCGATTTCAATGATCCGGTCCGTTTGGGACGACAGGCCTGTGGTTTCCAGGTCAAATGCCACATATTCCTCATCAAAGGTCATATCCTGCTGACCATGGACAACAATCCGGTCATCCACATCATTTACATAGTAGCCTTCGCAGCCATAGAGGATCTTGATGGTATCATCTGTACCGGCAACCTTAGGCGCGCCCTTCCAGTCTTCAACCACATGAAGGGCATCCGTAAAGGACTGGCAGCAGCCGTGATCGGTGATGGCAATGGCCCGATGTCCCCATGCAGCAGCCTGTTTGATAGCGGCCTTGGTGCTGGTGATGGCATCCATATTACTCATGGTGGTATGCAGATGCAGTTCCACACGCTTGGTTCCTTCCGCTGCATCCTTGCGCTTCGCCATGGATCCGGGCATAATCGCATACGGTTTGAGGACCATTTCGTTATCAAAGTTGTTGACCATCAGTTTACCTTGAACCCGAAGAATAGCACCCTCTTTGACATTCTCCAGAATTGGCTTCGCTTCACCGCTTTCCATGAAGCGGTTGATCCGCACAGATCCCGTAAGGTCAGTCATATCAAAATTGACCACCCAGGCATTTCTCTTTTTCAGTTCCTTATGCTCAACAGAAAACACACGGCCTTCCACGATCACATTGCCCATATCCAGATTCAGTTCCCGCATGGAAACTGCCGGACCCTTAAAAGGTTTTCCATAAATGGCTTCGCTCGGAGCTTCCGGTGCTTTCTTCTGCTCCTGCATTACAGATTTTGGAGCTGCAACCACAGTGCTGCCCCGAAGTTTTTCCAGTTCATCAAACAGGGCCTGTCCCTCAAGGGTATGACCTGCCACGAACGCAATGGTAACTTCCGCAGCAAACCGCTGGCGCAGTTCCCTGCAAACCACCGGTGCTGCTTCTTCCAGTTCCCGTTTGCCGTTTCCCGCCAGAGAAACCGTTAATTGATTGCCATTCCATTCCCATCTGGCACCAGCCAGGCTGCCACGGGTCATAGAATTCTGCTCCACAAACAGCTCCCGCAGTTCTTCTGGTTCTATTTTGCACAACTGATCTGCTGGATGAGTCGCCGTAATATGCAATGTCTGCAAGCCGTAACACTGAGAAATTTGCTCCGAAACCTGTTTCAGGATGTCCCTGG
Organism: Faecousia sp.; assembly: GCA_045589055.1. GTDB lineage: Bacteria > Bacillota > Clostridia > Oscillospirales > Oscillospiraceae > Faecousia. The sequence continues at coordinate 21,349 of JAZNFH010000002.1, forward strand.
CTATGTAGGTTTCGGAATGGATGCATACATCTACCCTGCGCTTTGCCGGATCAATATCCGCAGCAACAACAGCCGCCTGAGAAAGGACGCTTTCCAGCGCCTCAGGCGGCTCGTATAGTGCAAACATATTCCGTATGCTTACAGATTCAGCCATGGTATCCCTCAAAATTTCTCAATTCTTTTCAGCAATGCCGGAAGTAGTTCATCATAGGGAAGCTTCTCCACTTGCTCACCTTTTTCAAACAGCATACCCCAACCGTCTCCGCCGGCTATGCCGATATCTGCCTCCCGGGCTTCTCCGGGACCGTTTACCACGCATCCCATAACTGCAACAGTAATCGGTTTTTCGCAGTTCTGCAGTGCTTTATCTACTTGATTAACCAGACCGATCAAATCAATCCTTGTCCTTCCGCAGGTAGGACAGGAAATGATGTTGACACCTTCTTTGCGCAGACCGGCCGCTTTCAAAATGTCCTTAGCTGCATATACCTCTTCCACCGGATCATCTGTAAGACTCACCCGAATGGTATCCCCAATACCGTCCAGCAGCAATGCTCCAATACCCATGGCAGATTTCATCAGGCCCATTCTAACTGGACCGGTTTCCGTCACACCAATGTGCAGCGGATAATCACATCGTTCCCGGAACAGTCGGGATGCCGCCACCATGGTTGGTACAGTAGAAGATTTCATGGACACGCAGGTATCATAAAAGCCGAATTTTTCCAGCAATGCAATATGTTCAAAAGCACTTTCCACCAGTGCTTCCGCTGTGGGATGCCCATACTTTTCCAGCAGTCGCTTATCGAGACTGCCCCCATTGACACCGATACGAATGGGAATATTCCGTGCCTTGCATGCTTTGACCACTGCTTCTACCCGGTCTTCCCCGCCAATATTGCCGGGATTGATTCGGATCTTTGCAGCGCCGCCCTCTGCAGCAGCAACGGCAAGCTTATAGTCAAAATGAATATCCGCTACTAAGGGAAGCGGACTCTGCTCACAGATCTCTGCAAAGCTTCTGGCTGCTTCCATATTGGGTACTGCCAAGCGGGCGATTTGACATCCGGCTGCATGGAGTTTACGGATCTGTTCCAGAGAACCGGTCACATCCGTTGTCTTGGTATTCAGCATGGATTGAATGGCGATGGGCGCACCGCCACCAATAGGGACATTCCCGACCATGATTTGTCTTGTCATACTATTACCCCTTGAAAATCATAAAAACATCCTTAAACAGGATAATCGCCATCAGCGCCAACAGCAGAATCATGCCGGCACCATGGATATACCCTTCATACTTGGGATTCAGCTTCTTCCTTGTTACTGCTTCCACCAAGGTAGTCAAAAGCAGGCCAACCACTCTGCCGCCATCCAACGCAGGAATTGGCAGCAAATTCATAACCGCCAAATTCACAGAAATCAAAGCGCCATAATTCAGAAGATTCATAATGGCTGTGAATGTGCTTTCCGATTGCTCTGCGGTTTCCGCCATCTGCTGGACGATGCCAACAGGACCCGTCATATCTGAAACGCCCGCCTGGCCTTTCAACAGCATACCTAAGCTTAAACGAACAACCCGGATATAATCCACAGCAGAGAACCAAGCCGTTTTCAGGCGGTCACCCCAAGTTGCATTTTTTATACCAAATGAAAAGCCATAGCGCAGGGACACAGAGCCGTCCTCATTGGGAAACTCTGCTTTTTGCATATGAAAGTCATCCAACAAAATCTTTTTTCCATTGCGAAGCAATTCCAGATCATGATGATCTCCGCCCTTCAGGCTCAGAATCATAGAAAAGTCTGACTGTACATAGATCTTCTCTCCGTCCAAAGAGAGGATCCGGTCACCAACCTGCAAACCATTCTCCCCTGCCAGAAGGCAGCCTTCCTCAATCAGAGAGATTTCCGGAACAATGATCTGCTGTGCCGGCGCATAGATCGCAATCAGCAGCACGACACCTGCGACAAAGTTCATAAACGCACCGGCAACCAGAATAATAAGCCGTTTCCACCATGCCGCACGCGTAAAAGCATTGGGGTTTTCACTATCCCCGTCCTCGCCCTCCATGGCACAATAACCACCAAATGGAATGCAGCGGATGGCATATAAAGTCCCGTTTCTGTTCCATTTCACCAGAGCCGGACCCATAAAAATGGAGAATTCGTTGACTTGAACACCGGAAAGTTTGGCTGCCGCAAAATGTCCCAACTCATGAACAAATACCAGCAAACTAAAGAGAAGGATTGCAAAAACAATGGTCATAATTTCCTCGCCTATTCAGAATAATTTCTCACCGTCAAGCGGGCCAGACGGTCTGACTCCAGTATCTGTTCCAAGGTAGGATTCTCGATAAAGGGAACCGTATCCACAGCATGGGACACCCGCTCATAAATATCATAAAAACCGATTTTATCTGCCAGAAACATACCGACAGCTTCCTCATTTGCCCCATTCAGCACTGCACAGGCCGTGCCGCCAAGCTGCGCGCATTTTCTCGCCAGTGCCAGGCATGGAAACGCATCCAGATCCGGTTCCCCAAAAGAAAGAGAACCGCATTTAACAAGATCCAATGCTTCCACAGGACAAGGTTTCCGCTCCGGATAGGTAAATGCCAGCTGAATCGGAAGCCGCATATCGGGAGCTCCCAACTGCGCCATTACCGCACCATCCGTAAATTCCACCAAGCTGTGGACAATGCTCTGCCTGTGAATCACCACATCCACCTGCTCCAGAGGCAGATGGTACAGCCGCATCGCTTCAATAACTTCCAGACCCTTGTTCATAAGTGTCGCACAATCGATGGTAATTTTAGGACCCATCTTCCAGTTCGGGTGCTTCAGCGCGTCTGCCTTGGTTACAGAGTTCAGATCTTCCCGGTTCATCCCGTAAAAGGGACCGCCGGAGCAGGTAAGAATCAACCGCTTAATCTCGCGCTGATCCCGACTGCCCATCAGGCATTGAAAGATTGCCGAATGCTCCGAATCTACAGGAACGATTTCCGCATGGTACTTTTCCGCTTCCGCCATGACAAGTTCGCCGGCACAAACAAGCGTTTCTTTATTTGCCAGTCCGATTCGTTTTCCTGCCCGAATCGCAGCCAAAGTCGGTTTCAGCCCCAGCATTCCTACCACAGAGGTGATCACGCAGTCTGCCTCCTGGATTGTTGCAGCACGAATCAACCCATCTTCGCCCCAGGCAATCTCCACATCCAAATCGGAAATGGCAGCAGACAGCCCTTGTGCAGCCGCTTCCGTGGCCATTACCGCCAGTTTCGGACGGAACTGGCGGCACTGCTGCGCCATTCTCTCTACGCTGGTACCGGCAGTCAGTGCAGCCACTTGCAGCTGCAAATGCTCCACAATATCCAGTGTCTGACGGCCAACAGAGCCGGTAGATCCCAGAACACTCACACACTTCATCATATCTTACACCACCACAGGCAGTAATATTAACAAAATCTCTACCAGAGGCCCTACCAGCAGCATAGAATCAAAGCGGTCCAAAATGCCACCGTGTCCCGGAATCAAATTTCCGTAGTCTTTGATGCCGGTCTGCCGTTTAATAGAAGAGAACATTAAGTCGCCAAAAATATCTGCAGCCGCACCCAAAACACCGTAGAGCAGTGCAAATGCATAGTCCACCTGTCTGTCAAAGGCCAGATCCATAATAACTGCATACAGCAGCATACCAACAATCGCCGACAAGGCCGCACCCAAGGCGCCTTCAATGGTCTTGTTTGGGCTGATCACAGGTGCCAGCTTGTGCTTTCCAAAGTAGCTCCCTGCAAAATAAGCTCCACTATCCGGAAGAAAAGCCAGAATAAAGGGGATGATAATGGTATAGCGTCCCATGTAAGTACCCAGAATACGGACCAAGGATGTCAGCAAAAACGGCAGCAAAACGCCTCCGATTACGCAAAGGCATACCTTTTCAAACCGAACCTTCACATGATTGCGCATCATCTCTGCAAACAAGATGCAAAGAAATACCAACAGACCCAGCATGCCCCATGCTTGGTTTGCGTCAAAATAGGACCAAAGTGATACCAGAAATGCCGCAGCTGCACAGTAGGCAACCAGTCGAACATGGCGTACTAACCCTGTTCTATATAACAATTCGTATGCAGCCAAAGCTGCCATTGCTCCAACCAGAACTGCAGCAACGATTTTAGGCAGAACCCAAATCACCAAAAGCAAAACAGGGATCAGTACCGCTGCAGAAATCAAACGGTTTTTCATGGATCAAACGCCTCCAAAGCGGCGGTTTCGCCGCTGATATTCTTCAATGGCCGCATCCAGATCCGCAGGACCAAAGTCAGGCCACAGGATATTCATAAATACATACTCCGCATAGGCAGACTGCCACAGCAAGAAATTGCTGGTCCGCAGTTCCCCGGATGGCCGAATAATCAATTCCGGATCCGGGATACCTGCCGAATACAAGTAATCTTCGAACAGGACTTCGTCCAGGTCGTCTGGAGATCTTTTTCCTTCTTTTACCTCTTGTGCAAATCTACGGGCAGCCTGCACAATCTCCTGCCGGCCACCGTAGTTTAAGCAAAAATTCACCTGAACATCGTAATGAGAAGATTTTCTCTGTGCATCCAGACATCGTTCCCGCAGTTGGGGACTGAGTCTGCTCAGGTCACCAAAGAAGCGGAAACTGACACGGTTCTTTTCCATGTCCTCCAGTGCTTCCTCCAGATATTTCCCCAGAAGCTTCATAATACCGGATATCTCTTCCTCAGACCGCTTCCAGTTCTCCGTTGAGAATGCATAGACTGTTAAATATTTGACCCCAACGGTCCGGCAATAATTGGCAATCCTTCTGAATGCTTCCGCACCTGCAGCGTGCCCGGCAGTACGGGGGAGGCCTCTTTTCTTGGCCCATCGGCCATTACCGTCCATAATGATTGCAATGTGCTCCGGGATGCGCAAAGCATCCTTTTGATTGTCGGTTGTTGCCATCGCAGTACCTCTTTCAAATGTTGAAATGATAACACAAGATTGGGGGCGCGTACGCCCCCAATGTATCCTGCCAATCAGATGGCCATCAGTTCCTTTTCCTTGGCCGCCAGAGCCTCATCGGCCTTCTTGGTGTACTTGTCCAGCATATCCTGCAGGTCCTTCTCTGCCTTCTTCTGCTCATCCTCTGTGATTTCAGAATTCTTCTTCAGCTTCTTCAGGTAATCCATACCATCCCGGCGGATGTTACGCATGGCAACCTTGGCATCCTCAGAATACTTCTTAACCTGCTTAGCCAGTTCCTTACGGCGCTCCTCAGTCAGCTGGGGAAATACCAGACGAATCACCTTGCCATCATTCTGGGGATTGATACCCAGATCGCTGGTCTGAATTGCTTTCTGAATGTCTTTCAGCAGCTTGGTGTCCCAAGGAGAAATCACAAGGGTACGGGCATCGGGGGAGGAAATGGTAGCAACACCGTTCAAAGGTGTTTCGCTGCCGTAGTACTCCACGGTAATGTGGTCCAGTACCTTTGCGTTGGCGCGGCCGGCACGAACTGCGCCGAACTCCTCTGCCAAATGATCCAGAGCCTTATCCATTCTTCTTCCATATTCCTTAAAATCAACGGCCATAGTTATTGTCCTCCTTAAAATTGATTCTTAACGGTGGTTCCGATTGTTTCACCCCGAACCACACGCACAATGCTGTTCTCTTCGTCCAGGCCAAAGCAGACCATGGTCATGTTGTTGTCCATCGCCAGCGCCATAGCGGTAATATCCGTAGCTTTCAGATTCTTGGCAAGTGCCTCGCCGTAAGTAAGCTGGGTGTATTTCACCGCATTGGGATCCTTGGCAGGATCTGCGGAGTAAATGGCATCTACATTCTTCGCCATCAAAATTGCATCGGCTTCAATTTCTACACCCCGCAGCACAGCTCCGGTATCCGTAGAAAAATAGGGATTTCCCGTACCGGCGGCAAACAGGACTACCTTACCCTCATTCAAATACCGTTCCGCCGTATCTCTGGTGAAATACTCTGTAAACTTATTCATCTCGACAGCGCTGAGCACCCTGGCATCCACACCATGTTTTTCCAGAGCATCCGCTACCGCAATGGCGTTCATGACGGTTCCAAGCATGCCCATAGCATCCGCGTGGGAGCGCTGCATCTTGTCTGCACCATCTTTGACACCACGCCAGAAATTACCGGCACCGATAACAAGACCGATCTGAACACCCATATCCACACATTCTTTGATAGAATCGCAAAGCTTATTGATGATAGAAAAATCAAGTCCGCGATGCGCTGCACCAGCCAGGGCTTCACCGCTGACTTTTAGCAGAATTCGTTTGTACTTAACCTCCTGCAAGGCTATCACTCCTCTCTATTCTTTCCTATTTTAATATAAGTCAGCCGAATTGACAACAACAAATTCTTAATTTTCTCAAAACTTTTCACTTTTTTCCCGGAGGTCAATGAAAGGACTCCTGTTCATCTGCATTCACAGTACATTTTCCAGTAAAAAGAAAAGATTTTCTTTTGGTTTTGCTTTACCCGTTGCAAAAATAAGAAGAATCGGTTATAATGACTTGAAATACTGCAAAAGAGAGGGTAATCCAATATGGCTGAAATTACCGAAAGCAAAAATTTTATTCATGCCTTTATTGAAGAAGATATTGCCGAAGGCGGTCAGTACGCCGGTCAGACCGTTCATACCCGGTTTCCCCCGGAACCCAATGGCTATCTGCATATCGGCCACTGCAAGGCTTTGATTATTGACTTCGGCACTGCTGAAAAGTTTGGCGGTCTGTGCAACCTGCGTATGGACGATACCAATCCTACCAAGGAAGATGTAGAGTTTGTAGAAGCCATCAAAGAAGACATCCACTGGCTTGGTTTTGACTGGGGCGACCGTTTCTACTATGGTTCCGACTACTTTGAAAAGGACTATGAATACGCGGTAGAGCTGATCAAAAAGGGCCTTGCCTATGTCTGCGAACTGACCCCCGATCAGGCAAAGGAATTCCGTGGCGATCTGAATACTCCCGCACAGTCCCCTTGGAGAGACCGTCCCATTGAGGAAAGTTTGGATCTGTTTGCCCGGATGCGTGCCGGTGAGTTTGAGGATAATAAGTATACACTGAGAGCCAAGATTGATCTGGCTTCCGGCAACTTCAACATGCGCGATCCGGTTATTTACCGTATCCGCCATATGCACCATCACCGCCAGGGTGATAAGTGGTGCATCTACCCCATGTATGACTTTGCCCACCCCATTCAGGATGCGCTGGAGGGCATAACCCACAGTCTTTGTTCTCTGGAATTTGAGAATCACCGTCCTCTGTATAACTGGTTCGTGGAAAATGTTTCCGTTCCCCACCATCCCCGTCAGATCGAGTTTGCCCGTCTGGGTATTGATCACACCGTGCTTTCCAAGCGCAAGCTGAGAGCATTGGTGGAAAACGGTTATGTTTCCGGCTGGGATGATCCCCGGATGCCCACTTTGTGCGGTCTGCGTCGCCGTGGCTATACCCCCACTTCCATCCGGAATTTCTGTGATCGTGTCGGTGTTGCCAAG
>JAZNFH010000003.1:0-13821 GCA_045589055.1 Faecousia sp.
GGCCCGCTGTGATGGTTCACAGCGGGCCGAAGCTTATACTTTTTCAATGGCCTGTTCCAGATCCGCCAGCAGGTCTTGAACATTTTCCAGACCACAGGAAAGACGGATCAGATCGGCACCGACACCGGCGGCATCTAACTGCTCGTCGGTCATCTGACGGTGGGTAGCAGAGGCGGGATGCAGGCAGCAGGTGCGGCTGTCTGCCACATGGGTCTCGATGGAACCCAGCCGCAGATGCTTCATAAAGACTTCCGCCGCCTTACGGCCACCCTTCAAGCCAAAGGAAATAACGCCGCAGGACCCGTTCGGCAGGTACTTCTGGGCTACATCGTAGTACCTATCGCCTTTCAGACCGCAGTACTTGACCCAAGCAACCTTGGGATGTCCGGACAGATACTCGGCAATAGCCTGTGCGTTGGCGCAATGCTGCTTCATCCGGAAAGGCAGGCTTTCCAGACCCAGATTCAGATAGAAGGCACTCTGGGGGGATTGGATGGAGCCAAGATCCCGCATCAGCTGGGCAGTACACTTGGTAATGAATGCACCTTCCAGACCGAAACGCTCAGTGTAGGTAACACCGTGATAGCTGTCATCGGGGGTGCAAAGGCCGGGGAACTTGTCGGGGTATTTGGTCCAGTCAAACTTGCCGCTGTCAACGATGACACCGCCCACGGCCACACCATGACCGTCCATGTACTTGGTGGTGGAGTGGGTGACGATATCAGCGCCCCACGCAATGGGACGGCAGTTGATGGGTGTGGCGAAGGTGTTGTCAATGATAAAGGGCAGACCGTTATCGTGGGCAGCCTTGGCAAACACTTCAATATCCAGCACATTCAGCGCGGGATTGGCAATGGTTTCACCGAATACCAGCTTGGTATTGGGCTGGATGGCGGCACAGATCTCCTCATAAGTAGCGTCGGGGCTGACAAAGGTGGCATCAATACCCATGCGCTTCATGGTTACGGAAATCAAATTAAAGGTACCACCGTAAATTGCGGAGCTGGCTACGATGTGATCGCCGCAGGAAGCAATGTTGAACATGGCATAGAAGTTGGCGGCCTGACCGGAACCGGTGAGCATGGCAGCGCTGCCGCCTTCCAGAGCGGCGATCTTGGCAGCCACTGCGTCACAGGTGGGGTTTGCCAACCGGGAGTAAAAATAGCCGGAAGCCTCCAGATCAAAGAGCTTACCCATATCCTCGGAGGTAGCATACTTGAAGGTAGTGCTTTGCACAATAGGAATCTGGCGGGGTTCGCCGCTGGCGGGACTGTAGCCGGCCTGAATGCATAATGTCTCGGTACGGAGCTTGGAATCCATGAAATTCACCTCAATAGTAAGATAGAGTTATTGTAATGCGACAGATTTCGTTTGTCAATCTTTGAAAGCTACCAGCGTATTCATATCTTTGCGTATTTTTGCCCGCAGCTTGTCATCGGCCTTGGCGTATCCCAGACATACTACCAGACGCACAGGATATTCGAGATCACAAAGCTTACGGATCTTGCTGTCGTCCAGCCAGCCTAAAATACAGGTGGAAAGTCCCTGGGCGGTGGCTTCGGCAGTGAGATAGGCGCAGACAATGCCAATATCAATTGAGCGGTAATCATTACCCTTGACTTTGGCACCCAAGGCTGCGGATTTTACATAGGGCATTTCAGAAATGACGATCATCACAGGCGCTTGAGATGCAAATTTATTCATGCCCATGCCCATGGTAGCGGCAGCCACCTCTTTAGCGGCTGTTCCCCTGCAAACCGTGAGCTTATAGGGTTGCCCATTACAGGCAGAGGGTGCAAGCCTGGCTGTTTCCAGAATAGCAGCCAGTTTTTCTTCTTCTACCGGACGGGTCTCGTCGTAGCTGCGGCAGGATTGCCGCTCCTTTGCAATCTGTAAAAAATCCATAGGATACCTCCGGAAAAAATATAAAAAATATTTGCCAGAACGACTGATATCGTGTATAATAAAAGGCCGGCCTGTTGACATTTGTAACAGAAGGTCGGAACGATACAGGACAAGAGGTGATAGCATGCCAAAATATGAGAAACTGTCTTCTGCATTGGAACAGCGGATCCTCAAGGAGCGGGAAACAGGTAACTACGAAAAAACCGGATTTGATGACACAAAGGTGATTCGCAGAGAAGCACTTACCAAGGACAGTGCTACCGTTTGGCGGCCGCCCTTTGTGCATGATATTGATAAGATTCTGCACTGCCCCTATTATAACCGCTATACCGATAAGACACAAGTTTTTTCTTTGATTCGCAACGATGACATTACCAGAAGAAGCCTCCATGTGCAGTTGGTTTCCCGGATTGCCAGAACCATTGGCAGTGCTCTAAATCTGAACCTGGATCTGATCGAGGCCATTGCCTTGGGTCATGATATCGGGCATACACCTTTTGCCCACGGCGGAGAGGTGTTTCTGGATGAACTGTATTACCGGCATGCGGGGCGGCATTTCAGCCACAATATCCATTCGGTTCGGGTGCTGGATAAAATATATCCCTTTAACATCAGCCTCCAGACCCTGTCCGGTATTGCCGGACACAACGGGGAAATCGAACAGGATGAATACTGGCCGGAACCCATTGACAGCTTCCGGAAATTTGATGATATGATCGAGCGGTGCTATCTGGACCGGGTGTATGCCAACCGAATCCAACCTTCCACGCTGGAGGGTTGTGTTGTGCGGATTGCGGATATTATTGCCTACTTGGGTAAGGACCGGCAGGATGCGGCCCGGGTCAATGTGGTGGAGGAGGAAGCGTTTGTCAACGAGGACATTGGTTCTCTGAACGCGGAGATCATCAATAACCTGGTGGTCAATATCATCGAAAACAGCTACGGGAAACCCTATATCAAGATGGACCAGCGGCATTTTCAGGCATTGCAGGAATCCAAGCGGGACAACTATGCCATGATCTACGCTAATGCGGCAGCTATGTCCAAGCTGGATACAGTGGTGCGGCCCATGATGGGGCAGGTTTACGGGCAGATGCTGGATGACCTGCGCAGTGGGAATCAGAAATCCCCCATTTTTACACATCACATAGAGTATGTGAACCGTGTAAAGTATCAGCGGGATTTTCCCTACGCCAAAACGGACCCCAATCAGCTGGTGGTGGATTACATTGCCAGCATGACGGACGACTATTTTATTGATCTGCATCATTACCTGTTCCCTGACAGTGACCTGCATGTGACATACAGGGGCTACTTTAACGAAATGTGAGGATTCACAATGTTTGAACAAATATTTGCCGCGATTCAGAGCTATGACCGGATCATTCTCCACCGGCATAAGAATCCCGATGGGGATGCACTGGGAAGCCAAATCGGATTAAAGCATATTCTGAAAGAAAATTTCCCCCAAAAAGAAATTTATATGGTCGGTGACAATGCAGGCCGCTACGGGTTTATGGAAGATTCCTGGATGGACGAAGTCTCGGACGCACTGTATAACGGCGCGCTGGCTGTGATTTTGGATACCTCAGCGAAGCATTTAATCAGTGATGATCGGTACCAGCTGGCAGAAAAGACGGTCCGCATCGATCACCACATTTTTTGCGAAACCATCGCAGATGCGGAAGTGACCGATACTTCTTATGAAAGCTGCTGTGGTCTCATCACAGAATTTGCATTGGAATGTGGTTTGAAGCTGAATCCCTTAGCCGCAAAATCGCTGTATACGGGAATGGTGACAGACTCCGGACGGTTCCGTTATGATTCCACTTCTGCCAACACCTTCCGTCTGGCCTCTGCACTGATGACGCAGCCTTTTGATACGGGGGATATTTACGGCAACCTGTATGCGGACAGCTTGGAGCATGTAAAAAATAAGGCGTATTTTGTTTTGAAGATCCAGACCACCCCTGCCGGTGTTGCGTATATCTACACAGACCGCAAGGAAATGGAATCCTTAAAAATGGATACCTTCTCTGTGTCAAGAGGTATGGTAGGTACCATGGCAGATATCAAAGGTGTGGATATTTGGGTGAATTTTACGGAAACGGAAGCGGGCGTCCTGTGCGAACTGCGGTCCAGCAAGTATAATATCAATCCCATTGCGGTGAAATACGGTGGCGGCGGTCATGCCAAGGCCAGCGGCGCTACGGTAAAGGATAGGGAAACGGCGATGGCGATGCTTCACGATTTGGAGAAGCTGACGGAGGAACAAAATGAGCTGTGAGAATATGAGAAAGATTCTGGAAAAAATCAAAGAATATGACCGAATCTTGATTTTTCGGCATATGCGCCTCGATGGCGACTGCGTCGGCGCCACCAAAGGCCTGCAGAGAATCCTGAAACTGAGCTTCCCGCAAAAGGAAATCCAGATTGCAGATTACCAGCACTCGGATTTTTTGGCATTTCTGGGGGAAGACTGCCCGGAAATTAGGGAAGAAGATTATCAAGACGCATTGGGTATCGTGCTGGATACTGCCACCGGTGAACGGGTTTCCAATCAGAAATTCCGCCTGTGCAAGGAACTGGTGAAGATCGACCACCATATCCCGGTGGATGATTATGCCGACTATATCTGGGTAGAGGAGGAGCGTTCTTCCTGCTGTGAGATGGTGGCCTATTTCTATCAGACCTTCCGGGAGGAATTGAAGATCGACACGGAAGCCGCAACCTATCTCTACACCGGTATGGTCACGGATTCGGGCCGGTTCCAGTTCCGGAGTGTGGATGGCGACACCATGCGTCTGGCCGGTATGCTTCTGGATCAAGGCATAGACACGGATACCCTGTATGCCAACTTGTATCTGCGGGATTTTCAGGAACTGAAATTTAAGGCGCAGGTCTATCAAGATATGCAGATCACACCCAACGGGGTTGCTTATATCTATGTCACCAAGGAAATGAAAGAACAGTACGGACTGACCAATGAATCTGCCAGTGCGGTGGTTTCCTATCTGGAAAATATCCGGGGCTGCCTGTGCTGGATCGCCTTTATTGAAACGGATGAGAATATCCGGGTGCGTCTGCGTTCCCGTTTCGCACCCATCAATACGGTGGCAGAGCATTACCGGGGTGGCGGTCACGCCTGCGCCAGCGGTGCTACTGTATATAATCGGGAGGAAGTAACTGCATTGCTGCAGGAAGCGGACGCCCATATCAAGGAATATAAGGAAACACATGAGGGTTGGTTATGAGGATTTTGATCACAAATGATGATGGCATTCAAGGCGAGGGCCTGCTCCATCTGGTGAATTGGGCCAGACGGTTGGGCGAAGTGGTTGTTGCTGCCCCCAAGGTGGAGCAGAGCGCCAAGAGCCATACCATTGAGATCCACAAGAGCTTTGAGGCTAAAAAGGTGGAATATCTGCCCGGTGTCACAGCGTATGCGGTGGATTCCTCTCCTGCCGACTGTGTGCGGCTGATGGTTCTGGGATTGAAGGAGCAGTTTGATCTGGTGCTGTCCGGTATCAATAAGGGCTTGAATCTGGGAGCGGATATCATGTATTCCGGCACGGTGGCGGCGGTCTTTGAGGCAGCTACACTGGGTATGAAGGCCATCGCGGTATCCACGGAACCCAAAGCCATCTCGACTGCCTGGGAACAGTTGGACCGGGTCTGGGAATACTTCTGCAAGCATGAACTGTTGGAAAAGCATAATATCTATAATGTGAATATCCCGCTGGATGCCGGTGCGATCCGCATCACCCGTCAGGGCGGACCCTATTATTCCGACGACTTCCTGCCGGAGGAGAATGATATGTTCCGTCCCAAGGGAAAGGCAGTCTATGCCCCCAGTGATGACTGTCTGGATACCGACACGGTACTGACCAGAAAAGAGATATCCATTATGCCGCTTTCCATTCAAAGAGTGGATCTTGGAATCTATGAAGCGCTGAAAGAACTCAATTGAATACGAAAAGGGACTGCTGCAAAACTTTCATTTTGCAACAGTCCCTTTTTCATGTAGGGAATGGGGTTAGTTAGCCTTAACAACTGCATCCAGGGTGCAGCCGGCGTCGAACTCGATGGTGCCCTTGTAGTTCTTCATGATACCGGTGACGGTGATCTTGTCGCCAACAGCCAGCTTGTCAGCGCCATCGCCCTTCAGGCGGTAGCACATGATCAGTCTTTCAGCGTCGCCGCAGTCCATAGTGACAGTAATGTTCTTATACTGGTCATTCCAGGCAGTGTCGATCTTGGTGATGACACCGGTCAGGGTAACGGGATCGGTCATGGACAGACCGTCTTCCAGTTTGTAAGCAGCATCCAGAATGGCAGTCTGGTCAATGGCTTCGCCCATGGCGACCAGCACGCAGCCTGCATCAAACTCAATGGTGCCCTTGTAGTTCTTGAACTTGCCTTCAACGGTGATCTTATCGCCAACAGCCAGCTTATCAGCACCGTCGCCCTTCAGGCGGTAGCACATGATGGGCTTGTCTTCCTTGCCGTCAACCACGATGGTGACAGTGATGTTCTTGTAGTCAGCGCTCCAGGGCGTGTCGATCTTGGTGATGGTACCAAACAGACGGAAGGTGTCTTCCAGAGCCAGACCGTCTTCAAGGCCGTAAGCAACATCAACGATCTGTGCGTAGGTCATGCTCTCTTCAATGATCAGAGCAGCGGGAACCTTATGATCGAAGGAGACAGTCTCGGTTTTGCCGTTGGCGTCGCTGATGGTAGCGGTCAGAACATATTTCAGCTCTTCGGGATTCTTTTCGTCCACATCAACGGTGACCATCTTGTCATCGCCTCTTGTGAACTTGATGGTTTCGCTGTCGGCAGTCCAATCAACCTTGTACTCAACACCGTTGATGAGAATTACGCCAACGACAGTGTAATCGGCGGGAGTGGTTTCCAGAGCATCTTTGTACATAGTACGCAGATAAGCCTTGGCATTGGCCAATCCGTCAACAGCAGGGGCAGTAGGTGCGGTGGTCTCGGGAGCATTGCTGCTGTCGCAGCCTGCGAATACGCTCAAGCACATAACCAGTGCGAGCACACAAGCAATCAGTTTTTTCATAATTGACTCCTTTTAGTTATTTACAGTAATACCTTTTGCGGAGAATACTTTGATCTGGTAAGCACCGTCGTAGTAATCTACGATGCCTTTCACATCAATGGTTTTGCCTTCGTAGGCATCTGCGGTGATTACGGCATTGTTTTCGTCATACAGTACGGCGGTACGAACGAAAACGGTAATGCCGTTGGATACACAGGTCAGGGTCATGGCACCGTTGGAGGAGCTGTCTTCATTTTTTGTGGTGTAAATGCTTTCCACCGTAAGACCCTTCATCTCAACGGATGTACTCATAGCCAGTTCTGCGTAAGAAAATTCCTTAGTGCCGTCTGCCAATTCCACACTGACCTTGCCATTTGCAAAGGTGTCAGCATCGATAAGGGTGTAGGCAGGGGAATGACCGTCGCTGATCTTTTGAATGTTGCCTGGGTCATCCGGCTTCATCTGGCGATAGGTCAGACCGGAAACCTGGTAGGTACCGCCCACCTCGTAGTACTGAACGGTGCCGACAATGCGGGATTGGTTACCCACAGAAAGAATATCCAGACCGGCACCGGATAGCCCGTAACCGTAGTAGACACTAATACCGTAATACAGGCCGGTTTCCTCGTCGAAATCCTCAATGTAGATACTGCCGCCGTCATTCATGGTAATGATACCGGAGAAGGCCACCTTCATACCGTTATAGGCACTGACATTGGTACGCAGTTCCTTCAAGGTAAGCTCAATGGCATCTCCATAGAAGAAATTCGGGTCGCGCTGACCGGAATACACATTGTACTGATAGGCCTTGGCCTGATTGATGGCTGCGGTGCAGACCGAGCCGTAACGGTTGTTGGCGGAAGAGTTGGCAATGGCCAGACCCTCCTGAAGGATCTCAATATTCAGATTGCGGTAGGGCTGGGATTCATCTGTCCGGTACCAGACCCAAACCAGATATCTGCCGCCGGTGGAATCCGCATTCCACTTTCCGTCATCGGATTCAATGATGATGGAAGTGGCGCTTTCCAGCTTCTGTCGGGTAAAGGCAGAAGCGGCTTTGCCGTATTCCTCAATCTTACCGGTGGATTCCGGGGTGTTAATGGCCAGAAAACGGCCTTTCAGAACGCCGGAGGGATGTGCTTCCGCGGACACATTAAAATGAACCGTGTCGCCGTCAATAAAGGTCTTGACAGTGACTTCTTCTTTCACAGTATCAGAATGGAGGTTCAGTTCAATCTGGCCGGCATAATCCACCAGTTCAGGAAGGGTTGCTTCCCCGGGGGCGGTGGTTTCTTTGGGTACGGTTTGCG
Source organism: Faecousia sp. (assembly GCA_045589055.1). Taxonomy (GTDB): domain Bacteria; phylum Bacillota; class Clostridia; order Oscillospirales; family Oscillospiraceae; genus Faecousia. The sequence continues at coordinate 8,275 of JAZNFH010000003.1, forward strand.
AAGGACCAGCCGGCTGTGTGCCGCAGGCACACAGGCAGCTGAGAACCAACAAAACCGAAAAGATCAAAGTGAGAATCCGTTTCATATCAGAGGGAAATTAGCTTCTGTATTCGCACTCGTCAACAGCATCCTGGAATGCCTTTGCGATCATGGCGTCTACATCGCCAGCGGCATCGGCAGTCAGACACTTGGTCAGCAGAGTGCCGACCTGGTCACGGGCTGCGGAAGAGCCGTTGAAAGCGGGGGAGGTGTAGTAAGCGCTCTCCTGCGCCAAGCAAACCTTAGCAGACAGAGCGGAGATATACTTGCCACCATCAGCGCTGGCCAGGAAGTCAGCATAGACAGGATTGTTGGCAACGGACTTCAGAACGGGAACATAACCGGAAGCCATGGAGAACTCTGCCTGGAAACCAACATTGGTGGTCAGGAACTTCACAAACAGCCAGGAAGCGATGACTCCCTGATGATTCTCCTTCTGGAAGATGCAGACGCTGGGACCCTGAGAGATAACCTTCTTGTTGTCAGCGCTGACCTGAGGAATGGTAGCAATACCGACCTCGAAGGGGTAGGAGCCGTCAGCATTTGCGGTGGGACGCTGGTGGGTAGCACCGGCGGAAGAACCGATGGACATGTAGCTCTTAACATCGTTGGTAGAAACGAACAGACCGGAGGTGTAAGCGCCGTAGATGGTCTGGGTGGTCAGGTAACCCTTCTCGTACCACTCACGGAACTTCTTGATGAAGTTGCGGTTGGTTTCATTGTCGAACAGGAAGTGGTCGCCGGTAGCGCTGGTGTAGGGGGACTTGTACTGCTCACACATGGTGATGAACCAGTTGGCTTCGGAGTCGTAGCCCAGAGGAATGGACTTGGGATCAATCTTCTTGATCTGCTCGCAAACCTTCTCCAGCTCATCCCAGGTGGTGGGAACGGTCAGGTTGTTGGCATCGAAGAAGGTCTTGTTGTAGTACAGAACTTCGGTGGACTTGCTCAGGGGCATGGTGTACATCAGACCGTCACCGAACTGCTTGCCTTCGTTGTAGTAGCCTTCGATGAAGTCAGCCTTCTGCTCGTCGGTCAGACCCAGAATTTCGGTGGTGCCGTCAGCCTTGGTAACGGTAGCCTGGCTGGCAATCAGATTATCCAGCTGGGTAACAACACCGGCCAGATTGTACAGTGCTACATGGTCGGGGTAGCAGTAAGCGATGTTGGGCTGACCGCCGACAGTGATCTCGGTGGAAACCTGGTCGCGGACATCGTCGTAGCCGCCCACGGAGGTGTACTCAATGGTGATGTTGGGGTACAGCTTGTTGAACTCCTCGATGTAGAGATCCAGAACGGAAGTCAGGTTGGAGCCCATGGTGTGATAGAAGCTGATGGTAACCTTGCTTCCATCGTAACCGCCCTCAGGCACGGCAAAGTTGGCAACGGGAGCCTTATTGCCGGAATCACCGTTGGGATTGGGTTTGTCGCTATTGCAGGCAACCAGGCTTACCATCATGGCAACCAGCAGAAGCAGAGCAACGATTCTCTTTTTCATAGTTTCGATTTTCTCCTTTTTGTTGTATTGATGATCTATGTTACAGGCCGTAGGCCTATTAACCCTTGATACCGCTGCGGCTGACGCCAGACATGATATATTTTCTCAGGAAGATGAATACCAAGAACAGCGGGGCGGATACGATGGCAACGGCTGCCATCTGGACAGGATAGTTCACATCACCGGAGGTTTCGGTGAAGGCGTTGCGCAGACCGTTGGTGATCATGCGCATTTCTTCCTTATTGGCAACCAGGCGGGGCCAGATATAGGAGTTCCATGCGCCCATCATCTTCAAAATGGTGATGGAGATCAGTGTGGGCAGCGCCAGAGGAATCATGACCTTCCACAGATATTTCAGGTCGGAGGTACCATCCACCTTAGCTGCCAGATACAGTTCATTGGGAATCTGCATAAAGTTCTGACGCAACAGATAGATGTAGAACACACTGACCAGGAACGGTACAATCAGAACGATATACTTATTGGTCCACTGTAAGGTGGTAACGGTAGCGTAGTTGGTGATGGTGAATAGCTCACCGGGAATCATCATGGTAGCCAGCAGTGCGCCGAAGAGCACATCTTTACCCTTGAACTCCAACCGGGCAAAAGCGAAGGCAGTCAGAACGGTAATCACCAAAGAGAGGATCGTGGAAACGATACCGACATACATGGTATTCAGGAACAGACGGCCTAAGTTTGCAGTGGTGAAGGCATCGGCATAGTTGCTGAACATGACGGTTTTGGGCCAGAAGGTGGGAACACTCAAACGGTATTCGTCCAGTGTCTTCAAAGAGGAGATGATCATCCAGTAGAAAGGGAACAGAACAATCAGCGCCATAGCGCCCAAAAACAGATAGGTTCCGGTTTTGACGAGCACTTTCGTGACACGGCTCCGGGCAGTTTCTAGACCCAGATTCTTGGCGTGCATGGTAGCGGTAACTTCTTTTTTCGCCATTTCGCACACCTCCTTAGTAATGGACGCGCTTCTTGCTGACCTGGGTATTGATCATGGTAACAACCAGAATAATACCAAACAGAATCAGAGCAGCGGCGCTGGCACGGCCCTGGTTATTGCTTTCCAGAGCGTCATAGATAAATCCGACCATAGTGTTGAGGCGGCCGGCATCGTCCGGAGGACCCATCTTTTCACCGAAAATACCGACAATGCTGGTGTATTCCTTAAAGCCGCCGATGAAACCGGTGATGATCACATAGGCCAGCATGGGGGACAGCAGCGGCACGGTGATGCGGGTGAAAACTCTTCTGCGGGGAGTGCCGTCCACACGGGCAGCATCATAATACTGCTTGTTGATGCTTTGTAAGCCGCCCAGCAGAACCAGAATCTTAAAGGGCAAGGCATTCCAGACGATGTAGACGATCATAACGAACATGTTCGCATTATAGCTGGAACCGGTATTGATCCAGTTGACCGGCTTACCGCCAAAGAATTCAATGACATTGTTAATGATACCGGCGGTGACCACGATCTCATTTTCCGTGCCATAGAAGGAGCCGACGATGTTGAACATGGCGGCGAAGACCATGCCGATGGCGATGGAGTTGGTAACATAGGGCAGGAAGAAGATGGTTTGCAGGAATCTTTGCAGAGGCTTGATGGAATGCAGTGCTACGGCGATCAGCAGCGCCAGTAAGGTAGAAACGGGCACAGTCCAAACGCACAGCAGCACGGTATTTTTCAAGCAGGTTAGGAAACGCTTGTACTGGACGACCTTTACAAAGTTACCAAAGCCGAAGTTGAAGACAGCACCTCCGGCAGCTTCCAGACCACGGTAATTTTCCAGAAAGGCCATTCGCACGGTGTTGATAATGGGCCACACGGTAAACACCAGCAGCAAGATGATCGCCGGTGCCAAATACACCCAGGCTTTCCATTGTTGTTTGCTGTCTACCATGTTATTTCACCTCAAAATAGATTCTTTCTTCAGTTTCCTTATTGAAGAGGAAGATCTTGTGAGGCTTGATGGAGAACCGTACAGTTTCCTGTTCGGGATCGATCTTGTTGTCGGCATTGATGATGGAACGAACCACAGGATTGCAGGAAGCAGCATTCGTGGAAACGATGCTGACATCGCGGCCCATAACTTCCACATTGCTGAGAACGCAGTGCATGGGGCCTTCGGGATCCAGATTGAAGCCCTCGGGACGGATACCGATGGAGACTTCCTGATCGGCTACATTGGAAACTTCCAGAACAGCATCTTCACCAATGTAGACCTTGCCCCCTGCGACCTTGCCTTCAAAGACATTGATGGGAGGTGTACCCAGGAACTTGGCAACAAACAGGTTGGTGGGATCGTCGTAAACTTCCTGCGGCTTGCCGATCTGCTGCACCAAACCGGACTTCATAACAACGATCAGGTCGGAGATACTCATGGCCTCTTCCTGGTCGTGGGTAACGAAGATGGTAGTGATCTTGGTTTCCCGCTGAATGCGGCGGATCTCTTCACGGGTCTGGAGTCTCAGACGGGCATCCAGGTTGGACAAAGGCTCGTCCAGCAGGAGAACACGGGGCATTTTCACCAGTGCGCGGGCAATGGCTACACGCTGCTGCTGACCGCCGGACAGCTCACTGGGCTTGCGCTCCATCAGATCATCGATCTGAACCAGCTTAGCGGCATGGACAGCCCGCTCCAGCATTTCTTCCTTGGTCAGCTTGTCAGCGCCCTTCAGGTTCTGCAGGGGGAAGAGAATGTTCTGCTTAACGGTCATGTGGGGGTACAGGGCGTAGTTCTGGAACACCAGACCAACACCGCGGTTTTCCGTGGGAAGCTCTGTGACATCATCTTCACCGAAGAAGATCTTGCCGCTGGTGGGCTTCTGAAGACCGCTGATCATGTACAGTGTGGTACTCTTACCGCAACCGGAGGGGCCAAGCAAGCCGATCAGCTTGCCGTCGGGAATGGTGAAGGTGAAATCGTTGACGGCAACGACTTCCTCACCGGATTTTTTGTTGCGGCTGGGGAAGATTTTGGTCAGATTCTGCAATTCAACTTTCATACAGTTCCCTTCCTATGTCAAAAAATTTAAAAACAATATTATATCAAGGAAGCAGTTTGCTTACCTTAGTATACCTGTTTGGATGCCTTTTCGGCGTGGAGGCGTTTGGTGTATTCAATCAGATCCGATTCGGTGTCGAAGATCATCTGACTTTCCATATCCACTACAACCGTGTCACTGAGCCGGTCGTGGATCATGCTGTTGGTATGGGAAACAGCCATCAGGATCAATTGAAGCAGAAGAATACCTGCGACCACCAACGGACCTACAATGCCGATGGTTCCCCAGAAGATCATCAGAATAATCAATACGGGGATCATGGTTTCGATGGCGTATTTGCCTAAAAAGGTGCGGATAAACAGGGAAACGCCGTTGATACGGGTGCCGCCTGTGCGCATCAGTCCAATGCCGAAGATCTTTTTCCCCAGTGTCCGGCCGTCCTTCAGCCACAGGGGAACCGCGAATTCCAGAACCAGAAATCCCAGAAGAATACTGATACTGACAATCACCAGTGTGAGGGAAACGATCATATTAAAATTGTACGAGGCTACCGGATCCGCAGAGAAAGCAGCGTAAGCCTGTTCGTAAAGCGCAACTTGCTCCTGTGTCATATCACGGAACTCATCCATCGTGATGTCGAAAGAAACACCGTACTGCGCTTCATACCGGCTGTAACAATCTTCAAGAGCGGCATTATAGCGGTCAAAACCTAAAACGGTGGAAAGGAGCATAGCAAAAAAAGCTACCAGAACCCCAAGAAGGATCCAATCCAGCAGCCCGCCTGAGATTCTCTTCCACATATTTGCTTTTTGTATATCCAGATGCATACTGTGCAGAACCTTTCTGAAAAAACAAATTCGGGACATAAACCCCCATCATCCACCATCTTGTATCATAACATAAATATGCGCAGAAATCTACTGTAACTTTGCTCTTTTTTGTCAAAAACCCGTGAAATATTTTTTGCGCGGATAAGGATTCTTATCCGCGCA
>JAZNFH010000004.1:0-45738 GCA_045589055.1 Faecousia sp.
GTCAGGTAATCATCGGTGCCCTGCTCGAAGCCCATCAGCTTATCCATGTCCTCGGTCTTAGCTGTGAGCAGGATGATGGGGACATCGGAAAATTCCCGGATCCTGGCGCAGGCGGTCAAGCCGTCCATCACCGGCATCATAATATCCAGGATCACCAGGTCAGGATGCTGTTCCCTTGTCAGCTCCACGGCCTGCAGACCGTTATTGCCGGAGATGACCTCATAGCCATCGTTTTGCAGGTTAAACCGAATGCCTTTTACCAACAGGTCCTCGTCATCAACAACCAGTATCTTCATCTCAATCCTCCACAGTTATGTAATCCAATAGTGACAGTAGCTTTTCGGAACCAATGCCTTCAATCTTTGACAGATCCGTAACCTCCTGAAAAGGTCCGTTCATTTGTCTGTAGTCTATGATTCGCTGTGCTAAAACAGGGCCGATTCCGGGGAGTGTGTCCAAAATTTCCGCGGATGCTGTGTTGATATTGATCCGGGATGTTGCTACTAACTTGTCCGGGTTGTGTTCGGTCTGTCCAACAGTTGATTCCGGCCTGGTGGAAACCTCGATTGTTACAGGATCCCTTTCCAGATTGCGACCGACGAGCATACCGATCGCAAATCCAACAAATGCAAGGGTCAGACACAGCAAAACAAATGTGCCGCCTTTTTTCATGGAGTCGAGCCTCCTACATTGACTATGGGATAAAAAGTTGGTATAATGCTATTATTATACACGACTTTTCTCAGCTGGACAAGTCCAGTAAGCATATAATGAGGTAGATTTATGAAAAAAAAGATACTTTTCTTCCTGTTGGCGCTGATAGTATTATCCTGTCCCATGCAGGCTGGTGCCACAGGGGTAACGACTGTACCCACTTCAGAAACACAGCCGGCTTATCAGACTAATCTCGGAGACGGCTCGGTAACCAGCGGCAGTCATTCTCTGAATGCAGCAGTCCCCATGTGGGGATCAAGCCAAATGCTGGAGACCGCCGGTGCTGCGATGCTCTATGAGATTGAAACCGAAACAGTCATGTACGCCTGGAATCCGGATCTGCAGATTCATCCTGCTGCTCTTGTGAAGATCATGACTTGCCTTCTTGCGCTTGAAAATAGTAGTCTAACGGATCAGGTGGATGTAACATCAACTGCAATTGCAACACTTCCCAAAGGTGACTATCAATTGGCAGTCGGGGAAAAATGGACCCTTGAGCAGCTGCTTTATTGCTTAATGGTCGGTGGTTATAACGATGCTGCTGCTGTAATTGCTGAGCATGTAGCAGGTTCCCAACAGGGATTTGTCAATATGATGAATCGCAGGGCAAATGAAATTGGCTGCACCAATACGGTCTTTATGAATGCTACAGGTTTGCACGATGGTTCTCAGCTCTCCACGGCCAGAGATCTTGTAAAGATTCTGAACGAAGCACTGCGTAATGAACAATTCTTTCAATTCTTTTCGGAAACAAGTTTTGCGCTTCCCAAGTCAGAGTATGCAGAGTCGCGGTATATGGAAACCACCAACTATATGATGACCCTGACTGTGACAGGCGAATACTACGATAATCGGGTTACCGGTGGTCGTACCGGTGTTACAGAAACCAGAGAACGCTGTCTTGTTGTAACCGCCAAAAGTAAAGGTCTGCATTATATCGCAATTGTAATGTGTGCCAAGGCAACTTCCAATGAAGAAGGTGATATTGTCCGTTTTGGCAGTTATGAGGAAGTAAAAGAATTGCTGAATCTGGGCTTTGATGGGTTTGAGGCAAAAGAAATTCTGAGTGATTCACAGATATTGACGCAATATCCCGTGTTAGATGGGCAAAACAGTGTCAGTGCGGGACCCTCTGAAAGCAGGTATTCTGTACTCCCGGTTGGTACATTGACAACACAACTGTCCTATCGCTATGATCACAGCAATATAGCTTTGTCTGCTCCGGTCAAAGCCGGTGAACAGATTACCAATGTGCAGGTATGGTATGGAAATGTGTGCATTGCACAGGCTCCTGTGATTACAAAAAACAGCAGTGCCGTTAATATCATCGATGATCAGTCTGTTATGATTGAAGAAAATAATCAGGGTTTGCTGATAGCTTTGCGCATCATCGGAATCCTGCTGGCATTGGTATTGGTCTTCATTGCAATCGTCTATGCGCTGCGCTGGGGATACATTATTTCCCGCCGTGCACAGCACCGTCGGAGACGGAAGAGCCGTAGAAGGAGCAAATAATATGTTAGATTGGCAACAACTGGAAAATTGCTGTTCAAATTGTGTGAAATGCGAACTTTGCAGCAGGCGAACCAATGTTGTTTTTGGTGTAGGATTTCGGAATGCGGATATCCTCTTTGTTGGGGAAGGCCCCGGCGAGCAAGAGGATCTGATGGGGGAGCCCTTTGTGGGACCCGCAGGAAAGCTCCTGGATGATATGCTTTCCATTATTGATTTGGACCGAACAAATATTTACATTGCCAATATTGTAAAATGTCGTCCACCCGGAAACCGTGATCCGAAAGAGGAAGAGCAGGACGCATGCATTGGTTACCTGGAGAAACAAATTCAATTAATTCAGTCAAAGATTCTGGTATGTCTTGGCAGAATTGCAGCCATGAAACTCATTCGTCCGGATTTCCGCATCACGAAAGAGCATGGCACATGGACGCAGATTAATGGAATCTGGGTGACTGCCTTATACCATCCTTCTGCACTGCTGCGGGATGTCAGTAAACGCCCGGACACATTCTCGGATCTGCTGAATATTCGTCAGAAAGCAAAAGAACTCGGTATCAAAATATAAAAATACGGACCTCGGTTGTTTTGCCGAAGTCCGTATTTTTATTTTTCTTGGTCTGCAATAATTTCCTTTACGATATAGATCGGCCGGTCTTTGCTTTGCTCAAAAATTTTGCCTACATACTCACCAATAATGCCGATGCAGAAAAGCTGCATGCTGCCAAGGAGGAGAATCAAAACGATAATGGTTGCGTATCCGGGAATGTCGATACCGTGGATTATCTTCTCCAGAACCACAGCAATCAGATAGATCAACGCCGCAACGGCTGTAAAGCTACCGAGATATACGGAAAGCCGCAGGGGAGCGGTGGAGAAGCCAATGATTCCTTCTAAAGCATAGTTAAACAGTTTTCGGAAACTCCATTTTGTTTTCCCGGCAATCCGCTGCTGTGCGGTGTAGGGAATAAAGCAGGTTTCATACCCGACCCAGGAAAAAATACCCTTGGAAAACCGGTGGTATTCCGCTAAGGACAGCATGCTTTCCGCAACACTGCGGCGGAATGTTCTGAAATCACTGGCATCGGGCTGCAGTTTCACAGTGGATAGCCTGTTGATCAAGGAATAAAATCCTTTTTTGAAGAAGGAGAGAACACGACCTTCTGCTCTGCGGTCCTGATAGGCAGCAACAACATCGTATTGGGGCTGCTCCTCTAAGATTCTAACCATATCCCTTACAATTTCCGGGCGCTGCTGTAAGTCCGCATCTATCAAGGAGATATATTCTCCGTCAGCATATTTCATTCCGGCGTAAAGGCCGGATTCTTTGCCGAAATTACGGGAGAAGCTTATAATTTTTACAGGACAACGGTGCTTCTCGTAAATCTTTTTAAGATTGTGAAGCGTGGCGTCTTTGCTGCCGTCATCCACAAAAATGATTTCATAGTCATACCCGCACCCGTCAAAGGCGTGAATCACAGCATCTTGAAACAAGGCAACGCTTTCTGCTTCATTATAGCATGGGACTACCAGAGATAGTTTCATTTTGATCCCTCTTAAGAATATAATTTTGATTATTATATGCAGAAAATGGATATCCGTCAAGAATTTGGGTAGTAATTTCTGCATATTAGTTGACATGGGAATAAATATGTGGTAACTTATCATGGTAAATGTAAGGAAGGGGAGTTTCCACCCTCTGCCGCTTTTAGAGAGCATGCGTTTGGTGCAAGCATGCAGCGGCCGGTTGGAATGTCGCCCCGGAGCAGTATGTTTGAATTGCAGTAGAGCATATCGGTTTACGCCCGTTACAGCGTCTTAAGTGCCCGGTGATTCCGGGAATTCAGGTGGTACCGCGGAAGAGTCTATTTTCGCCCTGAGCAGTTTGCTCGGGGCGTTTTTCGTTAAAGGAGAGTTTTTTTATGGCTAGAGAATTACCAAAGGTCTATGAGCCGCAACAGGTGGAAGACCGTATCTACAAAATGTGGGAAGAAGGCGGCTTCTTCAAACCAAATGGCAAGGCAGATGCCAAGCCCTTTACCATTGTAATGCCGCCACCCAATGTTACCGGTCAGCTGCACATGGGTCATGCTATGGACGCAACACTGCAGGATACGCTGATCCGTTTCAAGCGTATGCAGGGTTATGATACATTGTGGGTCCCCGGTGTCGACCATGCAGGTATTGCCACCCAGATCAAGGTAGAAGAGGAACTGCGCACAAAGGAAGGCCTGAGCCGTTATGATCTTGGCCGCGAAAAGTTCTTGGAGCGCGTCTGGGATTGGAAGCACAAGTACGGCAACCGCATTGTGGAGCAGCAGAAGAAGCTGGGCGCTTCCTGTGACTGGGATCGTGCAGCCTTTACCATGGACGAGACCTGCTCCAAGGCCGTTCGTGAAGTATTTGTTTCTCTGTATGAAAAGGGATTGATCTACAAGGGCAGCCGTATCATCAACTGGTGCCCCAATTGTGTGACCGCTCTGTCTGATGCAGAAGTAGAGTATGTGGATAAGCCGGGTCACTTGTGGCATATCCGTTACCCCATGGCTGACGGCAGTGGAGAAGTGGTGGTTGCTACCACCCGTCCGGAAACCATGCTGGGCGATACCGGTGTCTGTGTCAATCCTAATGATGAGCGCTATCAGCATATCATCGGTAAGACCGTTATTCTGCCGCTGGTTAATAAGGAAATTCCGATCGTTGCCGATGACTATGCGGAAATGGAATTCGGTACCGGCTGCGTCAAGATGACCCCTGCCCATGACCCCAACGACTTCGAGGTCGGTCTGCGTCATAATCTGGAAGTCATTCGTGTTCTGGATGACAACGGCAAGATCAATGCTTTGGGCGGTAAGTACGAGGGTATGGACCGCTATGATGCCCGTAAGGCGATCGTTGCGGATCTGGAAGCCGGCGGCTACCTGGTGAAGATCGATGACCATGCTCACAATGTCGGTACCTGCTACCGCTGCCACAAGGATGTGGAGCCTATCATCTCCGCTCAGTGGTTTGTGAAGATGAAGCCCCTGGCGGAAGAGGCCATCCGCTGCGTCAATGACGGTGAGACCAAGTTTGTTCCCGAGCGCTTTACCAAGAACTATATGAACTGGATGAACAACATCCGTGACTGGTGTATCTCCCGTCAGCTGTGGTGGGGCCATCAGATTCCCGTGTGGTACTGTGCCGATTGCGGCCACATGACCTGCTCCCGTGAGGATGCTACCTGCTGCGAAAAGTGCGGCAGCACCAATATCGAGCGCGACCCCGATGTGCTGGATACCTGGTTCAGCTCTGCTCTGTGGCCCTTTGAGACTCTGGGTTGGCCCAATGAGGAAGCTGCCGACTTGAAGAAGTACTATCCCACTTCCGTGCTGGTTACCGGCTATGATATCATTACCTTCTGGGTCTCCCGTATGATCGTTTCCGGTCTGGAGCATATGGGCAAGGCTCCTTTCCACACTGTGCTGATCCACGGCCTGGTCCGTGATAACCTGGGTCGTAAGATGTCCAAGTCTCTGGGTAACGGCATCGATCCGCTGGAGATGATTGACAAGTACGGCTGTGATGCACTGCGTATGAACATGGTCACCGGCAACTCTCCCGGAAACGATATGCGTTTCTATGTGGAGCGCTGCGAGGCAATGCGTAACTTTGCCAACAAGCTGTGGAATGCTTCCCGCTATGTTATGATGAACCTGGCAGAAGATGCCAAGAACGAACTGCCCGGCCTTTCCAAGCTGGAGATCGCTGACAAGTGGGTGCTAAGTAAGCTGAATACGCTCATCGGTGAAGTCACCGAGAATATGGAAAAGTATGAGCTTGGTGTCGCTATTCAGAAGATATATGATTTCATTTGGGACATCTACTGCGACTGGTATATCGAAATGACCAAGGCCCGTCTGTTCTCCGACGATGCCGAACGCAAGCAGACCGCAATCGGTGTTCTCGTGTATGTGCTGGATCAGGTACTGCGGCTGCTGCATCCGTTCATGCCTTTCATCACAGAAGAGATCTGGCAGTCCATTCCTCATGAAGGTGAAGCACTGATCGTTGCCCATTGGCCCGCTGTTCGTGATGATCTGGCATTCAAAACAGAGTGCGACCAGATGGAATCCGTCATGGATGCTATCCGTGCTATCCGTAATCGCCGTACCGAGATGAATGTACCGCCTTCCAAGAAAGCTGCACTGTTTGTACTGACTGCTAAGCCGCAGGTCTTTACGGAAGGTGAAGGCTTCCTGCAGCGTCTGGCTTATGCGGATGTGGTAAGCCTGCTGGATGCAGAACCCGCCAACCTGGACGGCATGGTTACGATTACCACAGCGGATGCAAAGCTCTATATTCCTATGGGTCAGCTTGTTGATGTTGCCAAGGAATTGGACAGAATCGGAAAAGAGCTGGATAAGAACCGCAAGTTCCTGTCCTCTCTGGAAGCAAAACTTTCTAATGAGAAGTTCATCTCCCGCGCTCCGGAATCTGTCATTACTGCAGAAAAGGAAAAAGCAGCTAAGACCCGCGATTTGATTGCGCAGTTGGAAGAGAGTGAAGCTGCTCTCAAGAAACTGTAAGAGAAGTAAAGAAATACACACCCATGCAAATCGTTGATTTGTGTGGGTGTGTTATTTTTTAATCTTACCGGATACGACAGAATAACGCAGTGGAACATCTTATACTAGGTTTGTATTAAACAAAGGAGGTATTCCAATGCAATTAACCAGTTATCTGGAAGCAGGCCGGTTAACGGTTGCCCTTACCGGAGAGATTGACCATCATCGTGCGAAAGGGTATATTCAGTCAATTGCCGGGAAAATTGAAGCGTATTCACCTAATATCTGTATTCTTGACTTTCAAGAAGTCAGCTTTATGGATTCATCCGGTATTGCTGTGGTCATCAATGCTCTGCGTTCTATGGCACATATTGAGGGAAAGCTGGAGCTTACCGGAATTGGGAAGCAACCGATGAAAGTGTTTCAAACATCCGGAATTGATAAATTAGTTGAGATTAAGGAGGCGGTATTATGAAATTTGAAAACTATATGATCCTGGATTTTCCGAGTAAATCTACAAATGAAGCCTTTGCACGGTCTGCGGTTGCCTGCTTTGCGGCTCAAATGGATCCGACATTGGAAGAATTGGGAGATATTCGTACCGCAGTATCGGAAGCGGTGACAAACTGCATCGTACATGGCTACCCTGATCAATTGGGGATCATCACTTTACGTTGCCGCATACTGAAAGATAATACGCTTGACATCGTAATCAAGGACAGAGGTGTGGGCATTCCGGATGTGGAAAAAGCCAGGCAACCTATGTACACAACCGGTGGTGCAGACAGAAGCGGTATGGGGTTTACCATTATGGAAAGCTTCATGACCAGTCTGACGATCACATCGGAAGCCGGAAAAGGTACGACCGTACATATGCGTCGTAAGCTCCAAAGACGCAAATGACAAGACAGGAAGAACTGATCGCAAAGAGTCAGGCAGGGGACCAAACAGCCGGTGAATTGCTGGTGACGGAAAACTCCGGTCTAATTTGGTCTGTTGCCAGACGATTTGCCGGGCGGGGAACGGATACTGAGGACCTGTACCAACTGGGATGCCTTGGTTTTTTGAAGGCAGTGGACGGCTTTGATTTGAACTTTGGTACTCAGTTTTCTACTTATGCTGTCCCCAAAATTGCCGGGGAAATACGACGCTTTCTCCGTGATGATGGCGCTGTAAAAGTATCCAGAGGCATTAAAGAACAATCTGCCACAATCAAATCTGCAAGAAACCATCTGCTCCACGCCCTTGGCAGAGAGCCTACCATTCAAGAAATCAGTAATCAGACAGGTTTTACACCGGAAGAGATTGCATTGGCAGAAACGGCCACTGCCGCCACAGAATCCATCCATGCAGAAGCCGGTGAAGATGGATTCACATTAGAAAGCGTACTTTCCAATACAGAGACGGAAGAAGAGCTGGTTGAACGGATATCTTTGAATCAAGCGATCGAACGGCTACCGGAAAGGGAAGCGATGGTAATACGATTACGCTATTATCATGGATTGACACAAGAGCGGGTATCGAAAGTGCTTTCAGTCAGTCAGGTACAGGTTTCCCGCATCGAAAAGAAAGCACTGGCGCATTTGCGGGAACTCATGGATTCCTAAAACTTTCTCTTTACCTTTTGAGTTGCTTGCAGTAGAATATAAGCATCTTATTATACATATACAGGTGACTTATGACAGATGCTTTTCATGACCGCTTTGTAGACGCCAGGAAGCGTTACATTGCATCCCATTTTCAAAATCTAAACGCTATGCAAAGAGAAGCAGTAATGACCACAGATGGTCCACTGCTTCTGCTTGCCGGTGCCGGCAGCGGCAAAACGACTGTACTGATCAACCGGATTGCAAATTTGATCCGTTTTGGATGCGCCAGTGACTCTAAGGATGTGCCGGATACAGTTACGGAAGAGGATGTACTGTTTTTGGAGAATCTGCCGGTTCCTATGACAGATTTTGACCGCAGCCGTGCAGAATTTCTTTGTGCACAGGAACCTGCTGCACCTTGGAGTATCATTGCCATAACCTTTACAAACAAGGCGGCAAATGAACTGAAAGAACGGTTGGAGCGGATCCTTGGAACCGGTGCGCAGGATGTTTGGGCCATGACCTTTCACTCGGCCTGCTGTCGAATTCTGCGCCGGGATATTGAGCGTCTTGGCTATTCCAGGAGCTTCACCATCTACGATACAGCGGATTCTGAGCGGTTGATGAAGGATATCATCAAGGAAATGGGACTGGATGATAAAACCTTCCCGGCGAAATATGTTCTTTCTGTGATCAGTAGGGAAAAAGACAGAATGATCACACCGGATATGCTGATGGAGCGGGCGGAGACCACCGGAGATATCCGGTTGCTTCACACAGCCAGGGCGTACCGGACATATCAGACAAGGCTCAAGGATAACAACGCGCTGGATTTCGATGATATCATTTTTAAGACAGTTGAACTTTTGCAGGAAAACGAAGATGTTCGTACATACTATCAGCGAAAATTCCGTTATGTTCTGGTGGATGAGTATCAGGATACGAACCATATGCAGTATCTTCTAACATCGCTGTTAGCGGGCGGTTACGAAAATATCTGTGTTGTTGGTGATGATGACCAAAGTATCTATCGTTTCCGTGGTGCTACCATTGAGAATATTCTGAATTTTGAGAAGCAGTATCCCGGTTCCCGCACCATTCGCCTGGAGCAGAATTACAGATCTACCCAGTCCATTCTCAACGCTGCAAATGCTGTCATTGCCCATAACCTGGGGCGTAAAGGAAAGCGTCTTTGGACTGCCAACGGAACAGGTGACCCCATCACTGTCTATGAAGCATACGATGAGGGCGCTGAGGCGAATTTCGTTGCCGGACAGATCATATCCGGATCCAAGGGCAAAAACTTTAAGGATTACGCAATTTTGTATCGTACCAATGCCCAGTCCAATGCTTTGGAATTCGCCATGAAACGAAACGGTATTCCGTACCGGGTTATTGGCGGTATGCGATTCTTTGAACGGGCAGAGGTTAAGGACATGCTGTCCTATCTTGCCGTCATCAATAACCGCAGTGATGATCTGCGATTGAAACGGATCATTAACAATCCGCCAAGAGGCTTGGGCGCCAAGACAATGGATGTTGCAGAACGTCTGGCGCAGGCAGAGGGAATACCTCTTTATAGCATTGTTTCGGATCCGTATTCTTATGCTCCTCTGGAGAAAACTGCCGGAAAGTTTCTGCAGTTTTCTGCCGTGATAGAGGAGCTTGACCAGATGCTGGAAGACGGAATGAGTCTTACGGATTTCTATGATGAACTGCTGGTAAAGACAGGCTATGTGGCTATGCTGGAAGCAAAACCGACAGAAGAAAACAAAACCCGCTTGGAAAATGTCAAAGAATTGAAATCCAGTATTCTTGCCTATGTCCAGAATGCAGATGTTCCCAGTCTTGCCGGTTTTTTGGAAGAAATCGCCCTGTATACGGATATCGAGCAATATAACGAAGGGGATGATGCGGTAGTCATGATGACGATGCATTCTGCAAAGGGTCTGGAATTTCCGCATGTTTTTCTTGTTGGTTTTGAAGACGGACTTTTTCCCGGAATGCGGGCCATCGGTGACTATGAGGAGATGGAAGAGGAGCGGCGGCTGTGCTATGTGGCCATCACCCGTGCCAAAGAAAGTCTAACCATATCCTATGCAAAACAGCGTATGCTGTATGGCAGAACCAATGCTGCGCTATCTTCCCGATTCCTTAAGGAAATCCCGGAAGATATTATGGTCAGAAAAGGTAACTATATTCGTAGGTCAGAGCCTTCTGCCGGTGAGTTTTATTCTCAGCAATTCCAGCCGCGAATGCGGCAGGAGCCCAACTATAAACGCGAGGTACCACTATATTCACCTGCACAGAAAAGCACCTATCTGGAACTGAACAAGGGCGATATGGTGCAGCATACAGCATTTGGCCGCGGCATGGTACTGTCTGTGATTAAGATGGGTGGAGATGCTTTGCTGGAAATTGCATTCGATGACATTGGTACAAAGAAGCTTATGGCAAAAACGGCTTCCGCTCATATGAAACGACTGTGATACTTTTTACCATCTGTGCATATTCTCCACAGGGGGGATTTTATGCGCAGATGGCTCATAAAAACTGTCAGACTTTTGCTGTTTATTGCATTTGTTTCTGCTGTTTTACTGGCAGTTTTTCGTATCCGCTACCATGACGCGATCCGCAGCTTATCAGAAACGCAGGTAAAGAATACCACATCGGATTTGATAAATGATGCCATTGACAGGCAAATCGATCTTGGGAACATTCAATATGACCGCATTGTCTACTTTGAAAAAGATTTAGATGGTCGGATTACCGCACTGAAAACCAATATGACGGAAGTGAACCGTCTGAAAACTGCAATTCTGAATCTGATCAACGATGAAATTCTGGCATTGGACACTTCTCAGATCCATATTCCCATTGGCAGCCTGTTATTACCGGAGTTCTTTTCCGGAAAGGGTTTTGGTATCCCAATCCAAATTCTTTCAATCCGCAACTCCGATGCATCCTTTCACAGCTATTTTACGGAAGCAGGAATTAACCAGACCCTGCAGCAGCTAACAATGGATGTCAGTGTAGATGTTTCTGTACTGGTTCTGGGTAAAACGGAGAGCTTTACTGTCAATAGCCAGGTGGTTGTTGCGGAAACCATTATTGTGGGTCAGGTGCCAAACACATTTTTGCAAACCGGAGGACAATATGAAAAGTAAAGAGAGAATCCAAGAGTTAACAAGCATTCTGACAGAGGCAAACTACCGCTACTATGTGCTTGATGATCCTTCGATGCCGGATTTTGAATATGACCGCCTTTTGCGGGAACTGGAGATTCTGGAACAGGAGAACCCGGAGTATGCCAGAGCGGATTCTCCAACGAAACGGGTCGGTGGAGAGGCGTTGAGCAAGTTTGAAAAAGTGTCTCACCCTGTTCCCCTTATGAGCCTTCAGGATGTTTTTTCTATGGAAGAATTGGATAACTTCCTTCAGAAGATACTAAACGAATACCCGGAAACGGAATTCTCGGTGGAACCGAAGGTGGATGGCTTGTCTGTTGCTCTGGAATACGAAAATGGCGTATTTGTGCGGGGGGCTACCAGAGGTGACGGAGAAACTGGTGAGGATGTTACAGAAAACTTAAAAACTATTCATTCGATTCCCATGACCCTCACAGGCGCCCCGGAGCGCTTGATCGTCAGAGGTGAAGTGTTCATGCCCAAGAGGAGCTTTGAGCGGCTTAACGCACAGCAGGAAGCTGAGGGTAAGCCATTGTTTGCCAATCCGAGAAATGCAGCGGCAGGCTCCCTGCGTCAGCTTGATCCAAAAATTGCAGCCAAACGCGGCCTGGACATTTATATTTTTAACATTCAGTTGGCTGATGGTGTTTCTTTTGATACCCATGAGGAAAGCCTGCGGTATTTACAGAATCTGCGCTTTAAGGTAATTCCTTTTAAAAAGCTGCATACCATCGATTCCGTTAACAATGAGGTTTTTCGAATCAATGAACACCGGGAGGATCTTCCATGCGATATTGATGGGGCGGTTATTAAGGTCAATGACCTGGCACTGAGGGATAGGTTGGGTGGAACGGCAAAGTTTCCCCACTGGGCAGCAGCCTATAAATACCCACCGGAAATTAAACCTACCGTGGTGGAGGATATCGTCGTTCAGGTGGGCAGAACCGGTGTGCTGACACCAAAAGCAGTTGTTCGTCCTGTTCGCCTTGCCGGGACTACGGTTACCAACGCAACGCTGCATAATCAAGATTTCATTTCCCAGCGGGATATCCGCATTGGCGATACTGTGATGATTCGGAAGGCCGGTGAGATTATTCCGGAAATTTTGGAAGTTGACTTTGGAAAAAGACAGGAAGGTTCGCAGCCTTATGTTCTGCCGGAGCACTGTCCTGTGTGCGGTGCTCCGACTGCACAGGATGCGGAAGGCGCTTTCCTCCGGTGCACCGGTGCGGAATGCCCTGCACAACTCAGCAGAATCATTTCTCATTTTGCCAGCAGAGATGCGATGGATATTGAAGGTTTGGGGAGCGCTATCGTTGATGCATTGATCGAAAAAGGGCTTCTGCAATCTCCTGCAGACATCTATTATTTGACATTGGATCAAATGAAGAGCCTGTGGCAGAAGGGTGACACAGCTGCTAAGAAACTGCTTTCTGCCATAGAAGCAAGTAAGCAACAGGATCTGGATCGGCTCATTTATGCTTTGGGAATCCGGCAAGTAGGTACAAAAACAGGCAAAGTGCTGGCTTCCGCTTTTGGTTCGATGGATGCGTTGATGGCGGCAAGTACGGATGAATTGACACAAGTCAGTGATGTTGGTGGAGTTACAGCGGCGTTTATTACCGACTGGTTTGCGCAGCCACAGTCCAAGCATTTAATCCAGAGGCTTCGGAATGCAGGTGTGAACTTTGAAAGTAAGCGTATTCTTTCCGACAATAGATTTTCCGGTATGACCTTTGTCCTAACCGGAGCTCTCAGCAAGTTTACCCGGGAAGAAGCAACTGAGAAAATTGAACTGTTTGGCGGCAAAGCCTCCGGCTCCGTATCTAAGAAAACAACTTATGTGGTTGTGGGTGAAAATGCGGGATCCAAAGAACGGAAAGCCAGAGAATTAGGTATACCCATTTTGAGTGAGGACGATTTTCTTTCCATGATCTCCGAAACATGAATAAAACGGAAAGCAGTCTAATCTGCTTTCCGTTTTGTTATAAGGAATAATCTTCTTTATCGTACTTGCTGAAATCAAGTGCTTTTGGCTTTATGGGAACCCGCTTACAAGGGTCATATATAAACTTTCTGCACTTTCCGGACACCGGTACAACGCCCTTTTTGACGCAGAGCACTTGCTCATCATCGATTTTTGTGCCGTGTGCGCAATAGGTACAGGAACGCTCTATTTTTTTGCGAAACAGCATAGCTGCATCTCCTTATGCTTTTTTACCTATTATACACGCCGCTGCTGCAAAATGCTACTCTTTTTTTACCGGATGAGAGAAGAAAACAAATCAAACAGAGCAATATCAGTGCCGCACATGCCACAGAGAAAGCAAGGTGTAGTTTAACATTTGAAAAGATTAGTGGCGAAATAATTGACGAAAGGGCAAGACTGCATAATCCCTGCATTAACTTTCCCGGGAAATACATTCCTGTGCCAAAGTCACCGGTTACGGAAATTGTTTGCATTCCTACACAGACCCCACCAAGACCGAGTATGACAGCGCTGAGTATAAATCGAACCGGTTCTGATTGCATTTGTGTCAGACTTTGACAGCCGTTTGCCAGTTCCAACATCCCGATACACAATTTTTGGAGCCATTGCGGCAGAAGCCATAAAAACCAATGTTCCAGAAAAGCAATCAGAACACGAAACAGAATGATCCAACCGGAGACAGTTGCGGTAATTCTCAATGCCTTTGCAACAGCTGCGGAAAGATCAATTTGCGACTGACTGCCGGGATCTACTGTACCGGTATGCCTGTCCGGCAAAACTGCACCAACGACCAATGCGGAGAGAATATGAACGGCCCACAGGATCCAAACGGTCTTAAAACAGGAAAACAAGCTTCCCGCAATACCGAAAATAAATGCAGGTCCTGCGTTGCTGCAAAAACCCAGTAGCCGTTCAGCTTCCTTTTTGGTAAGTTGTTCTTGGCTGTAAGCCTGCATTACAGACTGTGCACCAACAGGATACCCTCCCAACAAACCGATTAACAGCAAATGTTCCGTTCCTTGCCGCATTCCGCATAAACGACCTATGGGAAACAAAAGGTAGGATGGAATACTGGTAAGTGTGCTCGTCAGTAATATGGATACTATAAAGAAGGGAAATAGGGAAGGAATCACAGCGTGCATGCAAATCTCGATACCATCTGCTGCACCTTCTATTGCCGTTCGTCCGTCAAAAATCAATGCTATCATTCCAATTGCGGCAAACAACATGGTTATGCTGTGCCTGTTTGCTTTCATAGCCCTCACCTCAATGAAAATTATGCGCATCTCATGGAAAGAATTACGGCATTCTTCATAGGCTTTTTTAAAGGGAGGTGCTGTCCTTTGGAGCGGCATGGTAGTTTTTTAAAAAATCTCGCCGGGAAATTAACTGTAGTTTCACAGCCATTACCCGGTATGCCTATTATTGAAATTTCAGATGGGCGTAGGGTTCTGATTGAAAATCACAGAGGTGTTACAGAATACGGAAAAACCCAAATTTCTGTCATGGTTCGCTTTGGGAAGATCGTAGTCTCCGGCAGTAATCTGGAACTCGGGTTTATGTCAAAGGAGCAGTTGGTTATTTCCGGGACAATTGACGGTGTTTTGATTGTGAGGTGTAACGCATCGTGAACAATCAAGGAATGATCAACAGCTATATTACAGCGGAATTAACATCAGCTGATATGGCAGGACTTTTTATGTCACTAAACGAAAATGGAATACCTATTCTGGGGATTGAGCAGAAAGACGCATTAACCGTTATTGTAAAAGTGATGCGTTCTGATGTAACGATGCTTCGGTATCTTACTGAGCGATCCGGTGCGACATTGACGATTATCACATTTCGTGGACCAGCCTATTATTTCAAAAGTTTGATATCCAGACCAGTGCTGATGATTGGGATGTTACTGCTACTGATGCTTGTAAGTTGGCTCCCAACGCGGGTACTGTTTGTTACAGTTGAGGGGAACCAAAAGTTACCGTCATATAGAATTCTGGAAGCGGCAGAACAGTGTGGTATTGCGTTTGGAGCATCCCGCAGAGATGTTCGTAGTGAAAAAATGAAAAATGCCCTGCTTGCTGCAATTCCGGAATTACAGTGGGCAGGAATCAATACTTTTGGATGCACGGCAGTTATTTCTGTTGAGGAAAGAACCATTGACCAGTATGAAAAACCGGGTCATACTGTAAGCAGTGTCATTGCTGTTCGGGATGGGGTGATTGAATCTTGTATTTCCTCTAAAGGAAACCTTCTATGTGCGCCGGGACAGGCGGTGAAAAAGGGAGATGTTTTGATATCCGGTTACACAGATTGCGGAATCAAGGTAACCGCTGACAGGGCAGAGGGAGAAATATTTGCAAAGACAGTACACGAGATTACTGTTATTACACCAATCGATTACCGTCAAAAAGGGTCTGTGACGCTTATTGAGAGAAAATTCAGCCTACTGATCGGAAAAAAACGAATAAATTTCTATAAAGGTAGTGGAATTTCAGGTATTACTTGTGATAAACTATACACGGAATATTATGTGCAGCTGCCAGGAGAATTTCAATTGCCTTTGGGAGTTGTAGTAACGGAAACTATAGTGTATGACGCATCATCTTCACAAGTATCTGCAGCGGATACCGAAACACTTATGCGCAACTGCGCGCAGCAGTACTTGTTTTCACAAATGGTATCAGGGAAAATCCTGTACAATGCTGCATCTATGAAGCAGGAAGAGAATTTGCACATTCTGAGTGGACGCTTTTTATGCAGCGAGATGATTGGTCGAACACAGCCTGAGGGGATATTGAATCAATATGGGAAAGATAATTGAAAGAATTGTAAATGCTGACAGAGTGGAAGACTTGATTGCAGTTTTCGGTTCCTTTGACGAAAATATTAAACGGATTGAGGAAAGCTTGTCTGTTTCCATTGTAAACCGAGGCGTTGATTTAAAAGTCACAGGTGAGGAAGAAGCTGTTGATAAAGCAGCCCGCACATTGGATGGCCTTCTTGCACTGGCATCAAAGGGTGAATCCATTGACGAGCAAAGAGTCCGCTATCTGATTACATTGGTTCGGGAAGGAAATGATGAGCAGGTATCTCAGATGGCGAAGGATGTGGTGTGCATTACCGCAAAAGGAAAGCCAATCAAGGCCAAGACTGTTGGTCAGCAAAACTATATGCGCGCTATTGAGAAAAACACCGTCACGATTGGCGTAGGTCCTGCCGGCACCGGAAAGACATATCTTGCCGTGGCTGCCGCGGTGGCTGCGTTTCGCGAGCGGACAGTAAACCGCATCGTATTAACCCGTCCTGCTGTTGAGGCCGGTGAACGGCTCGGTTTTCTTCCGGGTGATCTGCAAACAAAGGTCGATCCATATCTGCGACCTCTCTATGATGCGTTGTATGATATGCTGGGAGCAGAAACATTTCAGAAATATCAGGAACGGGGTTCCATCGAGGTTGCACCCCTCGCTTATATGCGCGGCCGCACTCTGGACGACAGTTTCATCATCTTGGATGAAGCACAGAACACTACCAGTGAGCAGATGAAGATGTTTTTGACACGCCTCGGCTTTGGGTCCAAAATTGTAATCACCGGTGATATTACACAGATCGATTTGCCCGGCGACAAAACAAGCGGCCTAAAGGATGCGATTCGTGTGCTGCAGGGTGTCAATGACATTGCTATCTGCAAGCTGACCTCTGCCGATGTGGTACGCCATGCGCTTGTACAGGAAATTATAAATGCCTATGAGCGTGCAGCACGTAAAAATGAAATTCATAAGCCAACCCGTCAATTCCAAGGACACTATCAGAGGAAAAAAACGCATGAATAAAATGAAAATCAATCTAACATTCGATACATTTACCCTGCGGCAGCCGATTGTCACAGCGATTATTCAAACTTGTGTGAAAGCCACTTTAGAGGCGGAAGGGGTGGAGGTTCCCTGCGAGATCAATGTTTTTGTTACAAATGATAGGGGGATCAGAGCCATTAACGCAGCCAGCAGGAATATAGATAAAGCAACCGATGTTTTGAGTTTCCCGATGTTTCAACTGACACCTGGGAAGCTGCCAGAGGATTGGTCTGAATATTTGGATCCGGAAACTTCCCTGTGTCCTTTGGGCGATATGGCTATCTCTCTGGAGCGGGCCATTGCACAGGCAAAAGAATTTGGGCACAGCGCCCGCCGTGAAATTGGATACCTTACCATCCATTCCATGCTGCATCTTCTGGGCTATGATCATTTGGATGAGGGTGAAATGAAGGCACAGATGCGTGCCAGAGAGGAAGCAATTGCGGCTTCTATTCCCGGTATGCAAAGAGATTAAGTCTGCTAACGAACAAAGGAGAACACATATGACTA
The DNA here is from genome assembly GCA_045589055.1 of Faecousia sp. GTDB lineage: Bacteria > Bacillota > Clostridia > Oscillospirales > Oscillospiraceae > Faecousia. The sequence continues at coordinate 17,905 of JAZNFH010000004.1, forward strand.
CCAAAACCGCCATGATTACCATTGCCGGCCGGCCCAATGTCGGTAAATCTACATTGACAAATTATCTTGTTGGAGAAAAGATTGCCATCGTTTCCAACAAGCCACAAACAACCAGAAACCGGATTTGTGGTATCGTCACCCGTGATGATACCCAGTATGTGTTTGTTGATACGCCCGGATTTCATAACCCCAGAACCAAATTAGGTGATTTTATGGTCAGTATTGTAAAAGAGTCTGTTGCGGATGTAGATCTGGTTATTCTGGTGGTAGAACCGGTCGCCAATGTTGGTGCTCAGGAAAGCGCACTGATTGAGCAGTTTAAAGCCAGAAATTGTCCGGTGATTCTGGTAATCAATAAAATTGACACAGTCGAAAAAGATACGCTGCTTTCTGTGATTGCAGCATATTCTCAGGTTGCACAATTTGATGAGATTATTCCGATTTCTGCGAAAACCGGTGACGGCATTGATTCTCTGCTGAATGTCTGCCAGCGGTATGCTGTAGAAGGCCCGTTCCTTTTCCCGGAGGATATCACCACAGATCAACCGGAGCGCCAAGTCATGGCTGAAATTATCCGTGAGAAGATCCTTTGGAACCTTGATCGCGAGGTTCCCCATGGTACTGCTGTGGAAATCACCCGTTTTTCCGAGAGAGACAATGGTATCATCGATATTGATGCAACAATTTACTGTGAAAAAGCCAGCCATAAGGGTATTATCATTGGCAAACATGGTGATATGTTGAAGAAAATATCTACCATGGCCAGAACGGATTGTGAGCGATTCATGGGAACGCGCGTGTATTTAACGACCTGGGTCAAGGTTAAAGAGAACTGGCGTGACAGTGATTTCCTTGTCCGGAACTTTGGTTACAGCGAATAATTTCCATGGCTAAGTGTTCCCTCTGTGGTAAATCCTATTACCGGAGGGATCGAAATGAATGCACAAGATTTTTGGAATATGTTTATCGAGACCGGTGCACCGGAAGTGTATCTTTTGTTTAACCGTGCACGCAGGATGGAGGAAACGCATGTATGTAACGACCCAGGGATTGGTGATTCGGGTTTCGGAGTACAATGATGCAGATGCATTGCTGACATTGTTGACGCGGGAATATGGACGGTTAACGGTAAAAGTCAGGGGACTTAGAAGAAAGAACAGCCCGCTGACAGCACCCTGTCAGCTGCTTGCTTATGGAGAATATACGCTATTTGCATACAAGGGTATGTATACAGTCAATGAAGCGCACAGCATTGAGCTCTTTCATGGACTTCGTAAGGACTTGCTGAAGCTTTCGCTGTCCACATATTTTGCACAGGTAGCTGAGGTGGTATCACAGGAAGACATGCCCGAATCGCAGCTGCTGTCTTTAGTCCTGAATAGTCTTTTTTCGTTATCAAACATGAATCAAGCTGCCGATAAAGTGAAGGCAGTGTTTGAATTGCGATGTGCGTGTATTGCCGGCTATTCACCGGAGCTGTACGGCTGCAGCATTTGTGGAAATGACCATCCTGACCGGTTTGACGTTTCTGCCGGTATGTTGGAGTGCAGCATATGCCGCAATCCGGAATCGGAAGGACTGCGCATGCCCGTGACGCCGGGGACATTGGATGCAATGCGCTACATAGTATCCTGTGATCCCAAACGGTTGTTCAGCTTTGATGCATCTGCGGATACACTTGCGCTTCTGGCGCAAATTACAGAAACTTATCTTACAACACAGCTGGAACGCGGCTTTTCAACATTGGATTTTTATAAATCTCTGCTGCTTCCATGCTGAATGTACATTTACTTTAGGAGTTTACCATGTCTGAACTATATAAAAAATCCTTAATCAAGCTGGAACTCGATCAGGTTTTATCGCTTTTAGCGGAATGTGCAGGAAGTTCTGAAGGCAAAGATGCCTGTATGCGCTTGAAACCCGCCAGCGATTTGGATGATGTGCGGGAAATGCTTGCGCAAACCACTGCAGCATCAAACCTTTGTACCAGAAAAGGAAACCCGAGCTTTGCCGATCTGCAAGACCCAACTGCGTCTCTGGAGCGGGCTGACCGCGGTGGAAGTCTGCAGCCAAAGGAACTGCTGGGAATTGCAGGTGTTCTTCGTTGCGCAAGAACCGTAAAAAGCTACCAATCGGATGATGGGAACCCAACGGTATTGGATCCGTTGTTCGGTGCCTTAACTGCCAACAAGTATCTGGAAGACCGCATTTTTGGCGCGATCCTTTCAGAGGAAGAGATTGCGGACACGGCAAGTTCCGCCCTTGCGGATATTCGCCGTCATATGCGTATTCAAAGTGCGAAGATTCGCGACAGCCTACAAAAAATTATTTCTTCTCCTGCCTATTCCAAATTCCTAAGAGATCCGATTATCACAATTCGGCAGGGTAGATATGTTGTACCGGTTAAAAGTGAGTGCAAAAATGATGTCCCCGGTCTTGTCCATGATGTTTCCGCCACAGGCTCTACTTATTTTGTAGAGCCGATGTCTGCTGTCAATGCCAATAATGCACTGCGGGAGCTGGAAATTAAGGAAAAGAAGGAAATTGAGAGGATCTTGGCGGAGCTTTCCTCCGAAGCGGCAGCACACAGAGAGAACATCGATCTTAGCTTCCGGATGCTTGTGCAGTTGGATGTGATCTTTGCAAAAGCGAAGCTGGGATACCGGATGCGTGCCTGGGAGCCGCTGATGAATGATCAGGGCAGGGTAGAGCTGAGAAATGCCCGACACCCTTTGATAGATGGAAAGTCCGTCGTCCCAATTTCTTTGCATATCGGCAAAGAATTTGACAGCATGATCATTACCGGTCCTAACACAGGCGGCAAAACTGTTACCTTAAAAACCATTGGCCTGCTGACGCTGATGGCAGAGTGTGGTTTGCATGTACCGGCAGGGGATGGCAGCTGTTTGTCTACATTTGATGCCATCTTGGCAGATATCGGCGATGAGCAGTCCATTGCACAGAGCCTCTCTACATTTTCCAGTCACATGCGGACCATCGTTGACATCGTTGCCCAATGTGATGACAGGACACTGGTTTTGTTTGATGAGCTTGGTGCAGGGACAGATCCTGCTGAAGGCGCTGCACTTGCGATTGCCTTGATTGAATTCTGCCGTAAGATGGGCAGCAGTGTTGTTGCTACCACCCATTATGCAGAATTGAAGCTCTATGCTATGAGGACAAGCGGTGTCATTAATGCATCGTGTGAATTTGATGTAGAGACCCTGCAGCCGACCTACAAGCTGCTGATCGGCATTCCCGGTAAATCCAATGCTTTTGCAATTTCCAGAAAGCTTGGTTTGTCGGAAGATATTCTAAAGGAAGCCTCTGATCTTGTCGGAAAGAGTGACAAGGATTTTGAAGATGTTCTATCGCAGCTGGAACAACAGCGACAGCAGATGGAAGCCGCCAGACTGGAGGCTGAGCGACTGAAGCAGGAAACAGAGAATATCAAAAAGCAAAGTGAAGCATACAGCGCCCAGCTGCAAAAAGAGCGGGATAAGGCCATGGAGCAAGCCCGTCGTGAAGCGCGGGAGATTATTGAGGATGCCAGACGAACTGCGAATGCTGCTGCCCAGGAATTAAAGGCAATCCGAAAGCAACTGACAGAGGCCGCGGATGCACAGGGTGTTAATCAACGGCAGGCAGAAATCCGCAGAAGTCTGAATGAAGCAGAGAGCCGCGTCCGTGCAAACCATACAGTACAGTCCAGACCGGAGCCAACAAGAGGTATCCTTGTCGGCGATACTGTTGAGCTTTTGAAGCTGGGAACAAAGGCGAGCGTTGTTGCCATCAATAAAGATGGCACCTATCAGCTTCAGGCAGGAATCATGAAGCTGAATGCTAAGGCGGATGAGATTTATCTTTTAGAAAACGAAAACCCGTATAAGCAGAAGGGCGGACGCCCTGCGCACTCCGGTCGGGAAATGAAGATGGCTGCTATGTCCAGCGAAATCGATTTACGCGGCATGGATGCTGTTGAAGCGATCTGTGTCCTTGACAGATATCTGGATGAGGCCATGCGTTCCAATTTGCCGTCGGTTCGTATTATTCACGGTAAAGGAACCGGAACACTTCGAACTGCTGTTCAGCAATCCTTACGGAAGAATAAATTTGTTAAAAAGTTTCGACTTGGTGTCTATGGAGAAGGTGAAGACGGCGTTACGATAGCTGAATTTTCCTAAATCACAATCGATTTGATTATTATATTAAACGATAATTGTACGAATTGACAAATTAGAGTTGACTTTTTTGATAAATTTGCTTATGATAGTATTGTAAGGATGTTGAAGTGTGCTTCAATTCCCCAAAAGGAGTGTATGGTTATGTTGAATAAAGAAATTGTAGTTTGCTGTGAATCCGGTTTGCATAATAAGCAGGCTACATACTTTGTACAGAAAGCCAATGAGTTTGATTGTAACATTTGGCTGGAGTCTGGTAGCCGTAAAATGAACGCTAAGAGTCTTCTTGGCATTATGTCGCTGGGCATTGTTACTGGTACAACAGTTAATTTGATTGCTTCCGGTACCGATGCTGAAGAGGCGATTGCTGCTTTGGAAGCACTGTTGCAGCGGGATATTTATTAATCATCGGACATTACCGCCTCAGCACATCTGTGACTGAGGCGGTTCCTTTTTGGAGGGAAAAATGACTTTTGATGAATTGAAGGAAAAGGCACTTACATTGCCATATGCACCGGGCGTTTATATTATGCGCGACCGTTCAGACAATGTGATCTATGTAGGCAAAGCCAAGAAGTTGAAAAACAGAGTGTCCCAATATTTCCAGGATACGGTTTCTCACACACTGAAAACCAGAACAATGGTACACTGTATTGATCACTTTGATGTGATCGTGGCAGCCAGTGAGTTTGAAGCTTTGGTACTTGAATGCTCTTTGATCAAGCAATATATGCCAAAGTACAATATTTTGCTTAAGGATGACAAAGGGTATCCGTATATACGATTGGATTTATCTATAAAATATCCTACACTGACCATGGTTAGTAAAATTGCCAATGATGGTGCGTGTTATTACGGTCCCTATGGAAGTCGTGGCGTAACGCAGAACATTTTGGAAACAATCTGTCATGTCTTGAAACTCCCGTCCTGCAAGAAAAAATTTCCAAGAGACATCGGTAAGGACAGGCCTTGCCTGCACTATCACATGAACCAGTGCAATGGATGGTGTCAAGAGAATGTTGCCCAATCGGAATATTTGGAACGGATAGAACAAGCGCAGCAATTACTACAAGGAAATTATAAAAAAGTTGCGCATCAAATCAAAGAGCAAATGCTTTCCGCTGCGGAAAATATGGAATTCGAAATGGCTGCCAGCCTTCGTGACAGGCTGAATGCAGTAGAATCACTTGGTCAGAAACAACTTGTGACAGCAGGTACGATGGCAGACACAGATGTGATCGGCTATGCACAGACAGAGGCAAAAGCATGCTTTACCGTTCTGCACTTCTGCGGTGGAAATCTTTTGGACAAAGATTATGAAGTCTTTTCTTTGCCGGATGATCCGGAAAGCGCGGTATCCAGCCTGCTGAAACAGTACTACCTCAGCCACGGTTCTGCACCGAAGGTAGTATTACTGCCCTTTGCCATTGATGACAGTGCTTTGTTTGCGCAGATGCTTGAACAGCAAAGTGGCAAGAAGACACACATTCGTGTTCCACAGCGAGGTACCTTTGCACAATTGGTTGCATTGGCCAATAAAAACGCGATGGAAGAAGCAACACGCGTATCAACGAGGGAAGAGCAGCTTTCCGGAACATTACAGCTATTTGGCAGAATGCTTGTTATGGAGCCACCGAAGCGGATTGAATCCTTTGATGTGTCCAATATTTCCGGTACCGATATTGTTGCAAGTATGGTGGTGTTTTGCGAGGGAAAGCCACGGCGAAGCGAATACAAACGGTTCAAAATAGATGGTTTGGACGATCAAAATGATTATGCATCCATGCAACAAGCTGTAAGACGCAGGTTTGACAGATATATTCAAGGGGACAAGCGTTTTGACATTCTGCCGGATCTTCTGCTGATTGATGGAGGTATAGCCCACGCAAATGCCGCGCTTGCTGTTCTTAGGGAACTTGATCTCCATGTCCCTGTACTCGGCATGGTAAAGGATGATAGACACCGTACAAGGGCACTGGTGACACCGGAAGGCGCTGAAATCCGTATCGACACACAACAGGCTGTCTTTGCATTCATCGGAAATATACAGGAGGAAACCCACCGTTTTGCCATTTCCTATCACAGGAAATTGAGAAGTAAAAGACTAAGATATTCTGAATTGGATCAAATTCCCGGAATCGGTCCGAAACGAAAACAGAATCTATTGAAACAATATAAGTCTATTGCTGCCATAGCGGATGCAGAATTATCTGAACTGGAGAGGTTGCTGCCCAAGGATGCTGCGCAATCCGTATATCAGCATTTTCATGGCAGCAAGCAGGAACAGGAGTAATTATGAGAGTAATCACAGGTAAAGCAAGAGGTATTACATTGCTGACACCGGATGGGATGCAAACAAGGCCCACATCGGACAGGGTAAAGGAAGCCCTTTTCAGCATTATACAGTTTGACATTCCCGGTGCGAAAGTTCTGGATCTCTTTGGAGGCACCGGCCAGCTGGGTATCGAAGCTTTGAGCAGGGGAGCGAAGTCTGCGGTTTTTGTTGACGAAAGGGAAGCTGCCTGTAGACTGATTCGTGAGAACCTTAAGAAAACTCGATTGGAAAGCATTGGAAGAGTCATTCGTTCCGATTATATGGACTATCTTAAAAACTGTAATGAACGATATGATATTATTATTCTTGACCCTCCCTATGCTGAAGTTTTTTTGGAAAATGCATTAAAAACAATCACGGAAATTGACATTTTACAATCCGGTGGTATAATAATCGCAGAGCGCCCGTTGGGGAAGGATTTGCCATGGCTTTTTTGCGGTTTCACTCGTTCCCGTGACTATAAATATGGCAATACTTTGCTGACGGTTTACCGAAAAGAATGATTGTCGAGGAAATTCTATGAAGATAGCGATTTATCCTGGCAGTTTTGATCCGATCACCAGCGGACACTTGAACATCATTCGAAGAGCGGCAAAAATCTTCGATCATTTGATTGTTTGTGTCATGGTTAACTCAACCAAGAAACCGATGTTTGATCAACACGAACGCGTAGAGTTGATTCGTCGTGTAACGAGAGACATTCCCAATGTTGAAGTGGATGCATCAAATGAGCTCCTTGCAGAGTATGCAAAAAGAAAAGGGAGCTGTGTGATCGTGAAAGGACTGCGTGCCGGCTCTGATTTTGAAAATGAGTTTCAGATGTCGTTGATCAACCGCAAGATTAATTTAAATTTGGATACCATGTTTCTAACAGCGGAACATCAATATATGTACCTTAGTTCCAGCACTGTGAAAGAGCTGGGTAATTACGATGTCAGCTTGTCCGACTTTTTGCCGGAAGAAATTATTCCCGACTTCAAAAATCGCATTACCATGATTCGTCAAGGAGGAAATAGAAATGAATGAACAGCATATCGAAGATATTATTACTACCCTGTATGACATGATTCAGGATGCCAAGAGTCTGCCTTTGGGCGCGGATAAGTGCATTCTTGAGCGTGACCGTGCATTGGATCTGTTGGATGAGATCATTGCACAGCTGCCTGCAGAACTGAAACAGTCCCGTACTATCGTCGAGTCCCGGAATGAGCTGATTGGTCAAGCGCGCCGGGAATCTGAGGTTATTATCCGCCAGGCCCAGGAGCAAGCAGAGCGTATGGTGCAGGAAGAAGCCATCTATCAGGAAGCAAAGCGCCAGTGCCAGGAAATGGTTCTGCAAACCCAGAACCGTATGGCGGAGCTGCGCAGAGTAAGCAATGCCTATATGGATGACGCACTACAGCGTACTGAAGAGGCTATGGCACAGGCACTTGCGGAAGTTCGGGATACCCGTACAAAGTTTAAAGCGCTTGCCGAAGCGCAGGAAAAGAAATCTGCCACCAGTGCAGAGGTTTAATTGTAACACCAAGACAGCTCAAAGGTGATAATTTGAGCTGTCTTTTTTGAAAAATGTTGAAGGAGTATTTTTATGAATTATATGGAGCGTTATCGGTTCTGGTGCAACGCAGGACTGCCCGCTTCTGTGCAGCAGGAGCTGAAAGCGATTGAAAATGACGAAGAAGAATTGAAGGGAAGATTTGGCGGCGATCTTCAGTTTGGCACAGCCGGTATGCGTGGTATTATGGGTGCTGGCAGCAATCGTCTGAACAAGTATACCGTTCGGAGAGCCGCTCAGGGCATGGCTGCATGGCTGTCCTCAACAGACCTTCCTCAAATCGCTGCCATTGGCTATGATTCCAGACATAATTCCCAGTTGTTCGCTGAGGTTTGTGCCGTTGCGTTTGCAGAAGCGGGAATCCATACATGGCTGTATGACCGTCTTGCTCCCACTCCTATGCTGTCCTATGCTGTCCGTGAGCTGGGCTGCGGATGTGGTATTGTTATCTCTGCCAGTCATAATGCCGGTGCTTATAACGGTGTCAAATGCTATGGTCCGGATGGATGTCAGATGACCGATGAACCCGCTGCAATCGTCACTGAGAAAATCAGCACAATTCCTTACTTTGTTCCCGAGTGTAAGTCCTTTGAAACCTATATGGAAGAGGGATTGATTTCCTACATCGATCAGGATGTGTGGGAACGGTATTATCAGACGGTTTTGGCAGAGGCGGTCGATCCTGAAATGCTCCGCTCTGCAGGTTTAAATATTGTCTACACACCTCTGTGCGGAACCGGCAATGAGCCTGTGCGTGAGATCCTCGGCCAGCTCGGTGTCAATATTGCGGTTGTTGAATGCCAGGAAAAGCCTGACGGCGATTTTAAAACATGTGAGTACCCGAACCCTGAAACGGACGCAGCGCTGAATGAAAGCTATAAGGTTGCTAAGACGGTTCCTTGCGATGTGATCCTTGGTACTGATCCGGATTGCGACCGTGTTGCAATTGCTGTGCCGGATGGTGAAGGATATAAGAAATTGTCCGGTAATGAACTGGGATGCTTGATGTTGGATTACATTCTGAAGGCACGGAGTGCAAAACAGGATATTCCGGAGGGCGCTATTGCTGTGAGAAGTATCGTATCGTCTCCTCTTGCTGATCGAATTGCAGAGCATTACGGTGTCGAGATGAAAGCTGTCCTTACTGGATTTAAGTACATCGGCGGCGAAATCCTGGAGCTCGAACAGAGGGGCGAAGAGTACAAGTATATGTTCGGCTTTGAAGAGAGCTGCGGCTATCTGAAGGGAACCTATGCCCGTGACAAGGACGCTGTGGTTGCTTCCATGCTGGTGTGTGAGATGGCAGCGTCCTACAAAAAGTCCGGTAAAAATATTCTGGATGCACTACAGGAAGTATATGATTCTTACGGTCATTATTTGGCGTATGTTCAAAGTATTGAACTGACTGGCGCAGATGCGATGGAAAAAGCGGCTAAGATGATGGCAGATCTTCGGGAGTCCGTGCCTGAGAGCATTGGTGGCGCAACTGTCACTGCTGTCCGCGATTACCGCAGCAGTGTTGCAAAAAATGTTGCTACCGGTGAGGAAACAAAGATTCTTCTGCCGAAATCCAATGTTCTTGAATTTTTACTGGGAGAGCAGGGTAGCGTGATTGCAAGACCTTCCGGAACGGAGCCGAAAGTAAAATTCTATTATACTGCAGTAGCTCCGGATAAGGCCTCTGCGCAGAAACTTTTGGACGCTATGGTCATGCAAATGTCCAACTGATTTGCATATTAAGAATACCGAGACAGGCGTTGCCTGTCTCGGTTCTTTTTTGCTTCATAACTCATAAGCTTTACAGAAAGGGGAGAGCGCTATGAATCAAAAAGCCAGAAATAAACAAGGAGTGGAAATTTTAGCTGCAATTGGTTTTGCTACACTTAGCGGTATTGTGCTTATGCTTGTCGGGGTGTCTGTACTAGCGTGGTTACTTTCCACAGAAAAAATAGCGGAAGAAGCAATGAGATACGGCGTGCTGTTTATTGATATATTATCAGCAATTGCAGCAAGCAGCATGGCAATACGGTTCACACATCAGCATATCTTACCAATCAGTGTATCAGCAAGTCTTTGTTTTGCAATTGTTTTACTTGGAATAAATGCACTGTTCTTTGATGGCTCCTACCAGGGCGTTGGAGTGACATTACTTACGATTCTAGGAACAGGAGTGGGTGTTGCGCTGGTTGCACTGAAGTATCAGAACAAACCGAGGAAGTATTATAAAAAAAGATAAATGGTAAACTTGTACAAAAACCGAAGGGGAGTAATCTATATTTACCCATTAATGCAAAATATGCAATTTTTCTTGCAAGCCAACATTTGGTGGTAGCGAGTAAAGTGCAGTACATTATGTTGTTATTTTGACCTCCCGTTGCATAAATGTTGTGGCTTCAGTTGCGTTGGTTTACATAATGATGTTGACATAAAATTGGGCATAATCTACAAAAATTGTAAAAATAGCCAAACTACCTTGAATTTTAATAGCTTTTGGAGTATAGTATTCATGCAATGTGATTGAATTTGGGGTTTTTATGCCCCTTTTTCCTTTCTCATGTATGGATTGTTTTTGTTTCGTACCATAACATGAGGAGGGTAATGTTTTATGAATCGTGGGCAGGAACTCTTTCAATGTCTTAGAAGTCGCAAGATCATACTGTTTGTTCTTGCATTTTTTTCTATCTTGGGTTCCGTTCTCGGTGTGTTTACAGCACATTCGACAAGCACTTATTATTTCTATTTGATGCGCACGGCCGTGACTTGCCATGTGTCGATCGTTGGCTTGTTTTTTGTGATGCTGCTTCCTTTTGTAATTACTGCTTTTGCTGTATGGATATCAATGCCTCTTCTTTTGCTGCCAGTTTCCTTCTTTAGCAGTTTTTCTTTCTCGCTTATCGTGTGCTATGTAGTTTCTGCTTTTGGGTCAGCTGGTTGGCTTGTGTGTTCGATGTTTTTGTTTACAAGTGCTTCCACTCAGTTGTGTTTGTATTGGCTTTCCATTCGCCATTTGCATGGTTCTTCCAATTTAGTTACAGTGGATTTTCTTGTATGTATCGTCTTTCTCTTGGCAATAAGCATGATTGATTATTTGTTTGTTGCGCCGTTTCTGGTGCAGCTTATCAATTTTTAAGAAAGGTTTGCAGCTTCATGTTGGATTTGGTAAGCGCCTACGAAAACTACCTGACTAAGGTAAAGCAGGCATCTACCAACACCGTTTCTTCCTATATGAGAGACATTCGGCAGTTTGCTAAATGGTTGCTTGAAAACGAAGAGACGGATGTTGTCGATGCAACGCAACTGAATATCAGCAATTATCTGTCCTATCTGGAAGCGGAAGGTCGTTCCGGTGCAACGATGTCGCGTACCTTAGCAAGCCTCAAGAACTTCTATGCCTATGTTGTTTCAACCGGTTTTCTGGAACGCACACCCGTTGTTGAGATCCATGTAGACAGAGGTGAGAAGAAAACGCCGCAAATTCTTACCGGCAAAGAGATTGAACTGTTACTCTCGCAGCCGGTATGTGTGGATGCAAAGGGTTTCCGGGATAAGGCAATGCTGGAAGTCATGTATGCTACCGGTATTCGTGTAACAGAACTTATCAATTTGGATGTTGATGATGTGAATCTGGATTTGGGCGTTATTAAGTGCTCGGGAAGCCGTAAATCAAGAGCAATTCCGTTGTATCCGGCTGCACTGCGTGCTCTGTCCCAGTATCTCGAAAATGTTAGAGGCAGTTTGATTGCTGACCCTGATGAAAGTGCGTTGTTTGTGAATATCAGTGGTATTCGTATGAGCCGTCAAGGGTTCTGGAAGATCCTGAAACATTATCAAAATACTGCGCATATCGAAAAGGAAATCACGCCGCACACGCTCCGTCACAGCTTTGCAGTGCATCTTCTGGAAAACGGCGCTGATGTAGGTTCTGTTCAAGAACTCATGGGTCATAGTGATATTTCCTCTACGCAGGTTTACACCCATATGATCAATCAGAAGTTAAAATCTGTATATGCAAAATATCACCCCAAAGCTTGAAACCTCTGCCGTTCGATAATAAGGCAGAGGTTTTCTTATTAAATAACACCGGAAGGCTTTGCCTTCCGGTGTATATTTTCAGCGTTGATACTTAAATACCTGTCATTGCGCTAAGAACATCGACTTCCATATTTTGAATGCCTTTTTGCATAGCAAGACCTTCTTCGATATCGATATCCCGATAACTACCTTCATTGGTACAAACAATACGGTTAGTTTTTCCTTCCATCAGCAGTTCAACTGCCATAAAACCCATTTTTGTTGCATTTACACGGTCGCGGCCAGTAGGTGTTCCGCCGCGTTGGATATGTCCGAGAACAGTAACTCGCGGATCCAGATCAATTCTGTCCTTGATTTGTTTTGCAATGTCTGCGGCAGAGCCGGCACCTTCTGCAACTACAATCATGTAGTGGGTAAAACCGTTAAAGCGTGCCTGACGGATTTTCTCAATCACATCGGTTTCGAAGTTTACCGGTTTTTCGGGAACAAGAACTGCAGTGGCACCGACTGCAAGACCAACATACATAGCAAGGAAGCCTGCGTTGCGCCCCATAACTTCGACCACAGAGCAACGTTCATGAGATTGCATTGTATCTCTAAGCTTGTCGATGCACTCAATGGCTGTATTGGCAGCCGTGTCAAAACCGATGCAATAATTCGTACAACAAATGTCATTGTCGATTGTTGCAGGGATACCGACTACATTAATACCGTGTCTTGAAAGGGCTTGGGCACCCCGGAAAGTACCGTCACCACCGATAGCTACAATCCCATCCAATCCAAGGAATTTGCAGGTAGATACCGCCTTGCGCTGACCCTCTTCGGTCATAAACTCTTGGCTTCTGGCAGTGTATAGGATGGTACCTCCGCGGTTAATGATGTGTCCGATATTCTTCTCATCCAATTTAATAATGTCGCCATGTATCAGACCGTGCCAACCACGACGAATACCATAGCATTCAATACCGTGGTAGATAGCAGTACGAACGACACTGCGGACGCACGGGTTCATTCCTGGGGCATCTCCTCCACTTGTAAGTACACCAATGCGCTTTATGCTCATATACAGCACCTCCGAGAACAATAAATCTGATCCTATATTAACAAATTTCCGGTAAAAGTAAAGTAGCAATTGGGTAAAATATTTGGAAGGTCTCAAAAGGGCAATCATGGATGCTGCGGACCGCAGCGTGTCTCTTAGCGTTGTAGAAATTGACGCGTTAGGGAATGCTGAGCGTAATTGTCCGATCCTGTGCGATAATTCTAATTATACCGAAATCATTTGTTTCTGTGACATGATTGCTATGCAAGTTTTCCATTTTCTGAAAACACTTGGTAAGCTGGTGCCTCAGGATGTAGTTGATACTCTAATGAAAATCATAGCAGGGGAGAGGGATATTTTGCAGCAGCATATTCTGCAACAAGAGTTATCATCTGGGAATCCACTGCACAAAAATATTATTTTACCTCTATGGTAGTCAGAGTTTTGGGATGGAGTGCTATATCATTATTGAGGAAAAGATTAAAGTGGTCTTACATGAAGAAAATCCTGTTGTGTACATCAATAAATTACTGAAAGAAACAACAACACACACAGAAAATTCTCTGTGTTGTTCATAGGGGAGTATTGTTAACGAGCACATGCAAACGCGCAGAACGCAACAAAATAGCTGTTTTGTGCAAGTAAGGCCTAAAAAGCGGTTTCCTATAAGAAGGATCCTGAAAAGGAGTAAAAATAGAAGGAAGCTTCTTAAGCTCTTTACGCTCCCAAGAATCAAAGTACTTATAGTACTTAGGACGATATAAACGACGAGCAAACAAACGGCAAAAGATATTAGGTTTCGCATAACCCATAACAATACGACCAACATTTTCACCGGCGGTTTTAGAATCAGGCCACAAAATCTTATAGGGAATACGATAGATACTGGATATCCATTTGCCAGTAAAGAAACCTTTCTTTACATAGAACATTCGATCCGTAATAGATCTAATCTTTTTATCAATACCATCAGCTTCCTGAGAGAATAACACAATATCCATGTTATAATGCCGATGCATTACAAAAGCTTCCAATTTACATTTATCAAAATTCTTATAATCACGATCTCCAGCCTCAACCATAGCTTCATCAATAAGATACAGTGTATCACTCAGATCATAAACACCAAGACAATCAAAGGGTACATAAACATAACCATGCAAAGAGAGCTGAACATTACCACAAACAAATTTATACCTACCTGAAGCTTGACCCTTTTTAGCAAGCATAGTAAGAGTAGTTGTCTTCCCACAACCAGGAAGACCGAAATAACGAGATACAGACATTTTTCACCTCAGAAAATAAGGGACCGCGTGCGGCCTGCCGGCTCGCATGCGGTCCCCTTGATTTTAGGTACCCCAGGCGAAGCTTTTGATCGCCTTTACGCCCAGCATCAGAGCGGAGATAGAAATACCAATCGCCATCAGAGGCAGCAAGGCATTCAGATCACCATCAGAAGTTGTCAGGGCAGTGACAACAGTACCAACCCAGGAAATAACGGTACCCAGGGCAGTAGTAACAGCTTCCATCATAATAAATACACCATCCTTTTAAATTTATATGTCACGCACGCCAAAAGTGCGAAAACACACGATATACCATATCAACAAAAACAACCGTCAAAATAATGATCAGAGCACCGGAAATAAAATAGATATACTGCTGATCAGAAGAATTAGTTGTCCAATTGTGACCAATAATAGTATCAATCAGATCATACACAAAGAACACCTCACAAAAAAAGCTTACGAACAATCACCGGAACAGTAGCAAAAAAAGCGAGAGCAAGTAAAGGGAAAAACCAATAATCTAAAAAATCAGAAAAAAGATAACACCGGAGAAGATATATCAAATGAGCAAGAAAAGTCATAATTACAGCCCCCAAGAAAAGGACTTAAAAATTTTAATTACCACCAAAGCAACGGTAACTGCAATACCGACAGCTAAAATAGACAACATAGGATACAATTCAGCACCAGGAGTAATTAACGAATTAACAATTAAGGAAATATACGATGTGACGTATCGCAAACATGATCCAACAAAATTGAAAAAATTAGTAGGTGGAAGTTCAGCCACTGCAGCTCGAGTATAAACAACAGTACCATTAGCCGATATAATTTTACAACGATATAAGCGATCATCAACACGAGTAGAATTGCAAGCAATGAGATTAGATGTTGTACCGGAATTTTTGAAACCAGTAAAATCAATCCAATCAGAAGAATCACCAATTTTCACTTGCCACTGATAACTTAAATTATCACCAACGGCATCAACAGAAAAATAAGCATAATAAAGGCCATCTTGAGAATATTTATAAAAGGCATCAACAGGTTGCTTAATAATTATAATTTCATCTTCATTAAGGCCAGCTGCAGAAACAGGAAAAATTAATAAAGAACTAATAACAACCAAGAAGAAAAATAAAAATAGATATCGCTTAATCATCTCTTCAACCCCAATCTGATATATATCATTGTCAGAAGGCATATAACAACAAGGTAATATAGATTCTGCATTACTGATCATCCTCCTTAGTATTTCTGGGACGATGAACCACATCAGAAAGACCGGCACGAGCCGAACCAAGCAAAGGCCCAAGCAAGATACCAACACTTAAAACCACTGACATAACAGCAATATACAAAGTACCAGCTCCGGTGCTGTCCATGATCTGCTTAAACCAGGAAACAACAGCTGTTACAGCTGTATTCATAAGAGAAAGAACAGCATCCATCATTAACCCTCCCGGCCTAAGATCTTATAGATAACAACAATACTAAAAATCGAAATAATGATACTAACAAATGCGGATGGCAACCAACCGAAGTAATTAGGGATATTACCAACAAATACAGCGGTCAACTCTATGACATAAACGATATCACCGATGAAAGATATTACAAACTCAACCAGGGAAACGATAATATTAAATAACCCAGTAAAAAAATCAACGATAGCTTGCATCTGATCACCTCTTACCAAAGAGAACATAACCGGCAAGGGAGAGGATCAACGACAACATGACCACTTGACCGATATACGGAGCATTTACAACTGTACTTAGAAACACAGTGTATGAGGACATATCACCAGGAGAAATAATACTGGATATATCGCCACCACCACTTAGATCCGGTTTAACAATACTATTCATCTGTCCGGTAAGATCAGTAACTTGATCAGCTGCCTGGGATCCCTCTTTAAGAGCATCTTCAGCTGCACCAGTATCCGGATTAATAGCTTCAACGATCTTCTGGCCCCACTGGGCAATAGTACCGGTAATAGAAGAAGTCTGATTATCTATCCAGGCATTCAACGAAGCGAATCGATCTGTAAAGAATGTTTTAATCCGGTACCAAAAATTCAAAAGAGGACTACCATAATTTACCTCAACTAATCCATTAGAAGATAAAACAGAAAAATAACCAATCTGACCATCAATAGTAGGAGTAGAACCAGTAAGAATAATTTCTAAAGGCAAATTTAAGTTTCGATCAATACCAGTAAGATCCAAGGTAACATTTATTAAACTAGCTTCAAATGTATTGCCAGCATCAAAATATGAAACTTCATAAGGAATAGAAAGACCATTAAAAGAAGCAGATAAAGATACTAAAGAAAGATGAGAAAAATAAAGCTGAATATCAATATAATCGTACTTTATTGCATCATTAAATTGTAAGTAACAAGTATAATTTTGGTAATCAAAATCAGAAGATCCATATAATATTGCTGGATCATTATGGTCTTCATCGGTATAAAAGAAAGATTCCTCTTCACCGTTAGCATAAGAGAAATATCCGGAAACAGGTAAATTATAAGAAGAAACAGATAAAACAGAGGTACGTGCAGATAAAAATTGAACACCTGTAACAAAAGGCAAATTAGAAAAAGCGAAAGAAATACCTTGAGTATACCAACCGTCAATATTACCAAAATAACGATAGACAGAATCAGAGACTTTCACACATGACAAAGTATTTATATGATCACTATTTCTATAAACATCACAAACAGGAGAAGAATCAAAAGAATGCGCAAACTGAACTAAAATATCAATATATTTATAATTCGCATAAGGAATATTGAAATTAACAGGAACATTATCAGAAACAGAAATAAAATTCCTACCTATATCATCAGCAGTAGCATAATCTAAAATATCAAGCCATACAGTCTCGGCTGCATAAGAGGGAACAGCCAAACTTACAACTAAGACAACAGCAGCCAAGGCCAGAGAGATATATCGTTTCATAAGATCACTCCTTTTTCCTTCGGTACTGGTTAAGTAACATTTTATGCTTAGGGTTAAGTGGGGAAGTGCGAGTCTTAATCAACTCCTCCAGAGAGTCAAGACCGTAGAGCTGCGACCAAGTATAGATAGCACCACCGCACTGATCACGCAGATAGGATTGAAGACGGAAGACATTATATTCAAGACCAGGATCTGCAGCAATATGGATTGCTGAAGCACCCTGCAGCAGCTGCTGCCAGTACTCCGTAGGATCCCAACGAGATCGATTGCTATCAGATGAAGGATCACAATAAACTAAGTAATTAGAAAGAATACCGGAGAATACCGGGCCGAGCTGCTCATGCTCTAAAATCGCATCAACAGCACCGGAAGCATTGGTATCACGAAGAACAAGCTCTACACGGATCCAATGGGTACCATCCAGCAGGCCGCGCTCAGCAGCCTTATCATAAATACGAACACGGATATTTGATTGAGGAGATCCGTGATATATCGTGGTACCGCAAGAGCCGTATTCTACTTTCCACCAACGGGAACGAGAGCGGTACCGGTGATGATCTGTATCATCCAAAATCTCACCAATGTCGAGAATCCCGGTATGATCATCAAAAGCCAAATCAATATGAGTTATATTAAACTCGTTATAAGGATCTTTCAAAATACGCAGCAGCTCGATCCAAGATAAACTGCTGTAGGTTTCAAAAGCACGGCAGCCTTGTCCGGACATCTCCAAACAGATGCCCATATCATCATTATGGCCACCGGATAAAATAGTAATGCCGGAGAAAGAACACCGGTGCGAATAGCCGTACCGGTAAGCATCCAAATGCTCCCAAGTACAATCCTCTAAATGCAGCAGCTCAATAAGATCCTTTTCAGACCAGATTTTAGTAGATACCGTAAGCCAGTCGATAAGAAGAAGATTTCTGTCGGAGATATCATTGCTATTCATAAAGTTACCCCCTATGTATTTTGTACCCCCCTGTTAGCGAGGGGGGGCACCCGGAAAACCGACCAGAAATGTTCGATTTTCCGGGATTTTTATAAATAGAGGGCTATCATCCCGACAGTCCTAAAAAATGAGGATCAGCAGCAATAGCAGCAGTGCAATGGAGACCAAAATCAACATGCTGCGCCATAGCCAATTAAACACCGGCACGAGCAGCCGGAGGAGGTCTACAAAGAACTTACTTATCCTCAGAAGTATTCTTTGACTCAACATCTTTAGACCTCAGAGCGCCTCTACGGGCGTCATACGCCTTGGAGGAAGCAAGATAGTTTGCTTCCGAAAACATCCGATATAGGCCGTCTACACGGCTCTTCTGCGCTTCATGGTGCTTCTCAAGCTTTGCAATGCGACCATCATGATCATCAATCTTGTCGCACATAGCAATATTCAGCTCAAGATGCAGTGCAAGCTGCTTCAGGATCTGTCTGATCTGATCCATTGGGATCCTCCTTCCCAAGCTGTTCCAGACCCATGCGGATGAGGATCCGCAAAGTCTGAGCAAGAGTATAACCATTTTGGGCAGCAAGATCGCAAATCATCAAATAAACAGGTTTACCAATAGAGGTAGATACCTTTATAGCGGGATAAACTGCTTTGATTTTAACCTGCTGCATAGATTACACCGTCTTTACTTCCATAAGGAAGCCGCGAGCATTGTAGTTGAGCTGAACACGATCACCAATGTAGGGGTCATAACCCAGAGAATCAGCAATGAAAACATTTTCAGTAGCCTTGCCGGTGACGCCATCCTGGTCAAAAGTCAAATGAACGAAAAAACCGGAATAATCCTTACCGGTGTTCTTGCTCTTACCGGAGCACTTGCGGAAACCTACAACTTCATAAACCATACTAAATTACCTACCTTTTAAAATAATTTATCTTCAGAAGAACAGAAAGCTTCCTCAAGCTTATCCAGTTCAACAGAAAGAATAATACTGTTAACCAGGTCACTTATCTTGGGATAAATACCAGTTAAGGAACAAACCATACCTCGGATCTGAAACAAGCGTTTAATTGCCTTCAAACTCAAACCAATAAACATAAACCTACCTACCTTTACTTATTTTTATCTTCACCGCTGGGCGGGGAATTACGTTTTTGAAATATCAAATCGAAAATTAAAAAACCAAAATGGACGCCAAAAGCAGCTAAATGATAAACGAAAAAAAGACAAGCAACAGAAAACACAGCGATACGCTCGACGAGGGGATCAGAAAAATCCGGAAGATCTGAAAAATATCCAACATACAAAAACCAAAGTAAGAAAACAGATACAAACAAACAGTAAAAAACCTTCCAGTACTTCTTCAAAAAACGTTTCATAAATACCTACCTACCTTTTTTAAAATTGATGCCCAGCAAGCGCAACGTACCGGCTCAGAGTCTTGCTGGGCATAGATATTCAATAATTGAATATCTATAAAAAATAATAACAAAGTGTAAACACGAAGTCAATATGCAATTATTGAATTATATGCAAAAAATGAACCCCCTATAATCAAGATAGGAGGTGAGGAATATGTACAAAGAAGTATTCCAATTACGAATAAAAGCCATAAGAGATGAACTAGATATAAGCCAAATTAAAGTATCAGCAGATACAGGTATTCATCAAAGTTATCTAAGCAAATATGAAAATGGCACATTAGAACCAAGTATAGAACAATTAGGAATTCTAGCAAATTACTACGAAGTATCAATCGACTGGCTCTTAGGAAACCCACATAGTAATAAAAGGGGAGAGCGGTAAATGAATTTAACCTGGTGCATTCCAATAATCATAGTAATTTTGTTTATTTGTCTATTACTACCAAGAAAATAAAAATAGAAAGGAAAGTAAAATGGAATTCAAATATACAGTTCATAACAATGATGAAAAAATTGAAGACAGATGGGGAGAGAATAGATCAAGAAAAATTAGAGATCCCATCACAATTGAAATGAAAGTTGAAATGGATAAAACTCAATATGAAAAACTATTGAGTAAATACAAGACACCATTAGGAGAAAAGATTTCTAAAATATTTGGATTTTAAAAAATACCCCGGTTGACCTTCCGCAGGAAATGCGGATGATCAATCGGGGATTTCATTTACCGAGATGCTGCCATTCAGAAGGCAGCATCCGCACCGTGCGCATTCGCGCACCATTTTTTTAACTTGATCAAGCAGAAATATTAGCACCGGTGGCGTGGATCCGAGCCGGCCGGAGCTGCAGCAGCTTCTTTTTACGGGGAAGGGAGCTGGAAAAGTATTGCCGGTGCTGCTTCCGGTACCTACGAACTGAACGCAACAAAATAAAAATTTTGTTGCGTTTTACCAGGCGTTATGTTATACTAACCTCAAACTAATGCAGTTTAGTAATTCATTAGGTGCAGCAAAGTCTTCTGGTCATCCTTCAATCAAGCAATGCAATCTAATCCAAGTTTCTCTTGTTTGAAAAGCATCTCCGTTTTTAAGATTGCTAATCCATACCTTTTAAGTATATATAACTTTTTGAATTGCTCACTATAATAACTGTATGTGTTTTTTTACGAATGTTCTATCCTTAAATACAAAGATATTTGTACATTGGAATACATTGCAATGTGGCGCTGCAAACAAATTAAATTGCTGTCCGTCAAAGAATCCATCAGACCCTTTTGTTTGTTCTGTGCTGACAATTCATTTTAGGTCTTAAGCATCTCATAATCACATTTATTATACGGTGAATAATAATCTATAACTCTATAAGCACAAATGTTCGTATTTTTGTAATATTCGATAATACAGATTGTTGTTTTATTACTATTTTGCCTACAATTTAATCACAAAATAATAAGGAGAATTTGCAGTTATGCTGAAATATAATGATTGTCCTCAGGTTCTGAAGGAATTTCTCGCATATCATGAAAACATAAAGGGTCAATCACAGCTTACCATTTCGGAGTATCATTTAGATATGCGTATGTTCTTGCGGTTTGTCAAACTGATGCGCAATGATATGCCAATTAATACAAGGTTGGATGATATTCCGATTAAAGATATAAATCTCGAGTTTATCAGTCAAATCACAACATCGGAGATTTTTGATTTTCTCTCCTATCTTGCAAATGACAGAAATCCCACGCCCGACTCCCCTGCTCCGGATCTTGGAATCTCAGCTTCAGCAAGAGCAAGAAAGCTATCCACAATCAAATCCTTTTTTAAGTATCTCACGGTCCGGACAAAACAGTTGCAGGAAAACCCGGTTGCTGACCTTGAGTACCCAAAGCTGAGAAAAAGCCTGCCAAAGTACTTGACTTTAGAAGAGTCCTCCCGCCTCTTGTCATCTGTCGATGGACCAAACAAAAAAAGAGATTATGCAATTCTTATGTTATTTCTCAACTGTGGGATCCGTCGCAGTGAACTTGTCGGTCTAAATATAACCGATGTATATGAAGACAGAATTAGAGTTGTAGGTAAGGGTAACAAAGAACGGTTTGTATACTTTGGCAGTGCATGCCGCAAAGCGATAGATGCCTATATGACAGAGCGGAAAGAAAAAGTTCTTACTGACAATCGAGCATTGTTTGCCTCTCGTAATGGAAATCGAATCAGTGTAACAGCAGTACATCGCCTGGTAGACAAGGCGCTTCTACAGGCAGGTTTGGATGCTACACAGTTTTCCGCACATAAGCTGCGTCATACGGCAGCTACCATGATGTTGTCCGGTGGTGTTGATGTCAAAACGGTGCAGGAAGTTCTTGGCCACGAGAATCTGAATACCACCCAGATATATACACACATCGAAAACACGGAGTTGAAACTGGCTGCAGAGGCAAACCCGCTTTCCAAACTGGATCCTGCATCTGATAATGAATAGTATTTGAAAGAGCCGGGGACCGGCTCTTTCTTCTATAGCGCAACTTCAATCGCTTCGCGTATATTCTTTACCCGATATACAGCAAGACCAACGGGAATCTCCAGCTTTTCTGAACCACCTTTGGGAAGGATGCACTTTTTGAAACCAAGCCGGGATATTTCCTGAAGCCGCTGATTCATATGGGAAACACTCCGGATCTCACCAGTTAGTCCCACCTCCCCTACTGCTACAAGATCATCAGCGATGGGAGTATCCCGGTAGGAGGAAGCAACTGCCAGGATTACCGGTAAGTCAGCCCCGGGTTCGTCCAAGCGAAGGCCACCAATGACATTGATATAAGCATCAAATACATTCAACTTCATCCCACCGCGTTTTTCAGCAACAGCTAAAAGCAGCGCGGCTCGGTTAAATTCAAATCCATCTGCAGTTCGTCGCGGAACATTAAAAGTAGTTTTAGAGACCAATGCCTGAACCTCTGCCAGAACGGGCCGGGTACCCTCCATAACGCAGGCTACGCATGTACCCGGTGCGCCTTCCGGACGACCTGACAGCAGCATTTGTGACGGATTCGGGACTTCAACAAGACCGGTATCCATCATCTCAAACACTCCTATTTCGTTTGTAGAACCGAACCGGTTTTTGGCAGCTCGTAATAAACGGTAGGACGAATTTGGATCCCCTTCAAAATACAGAACGCAGTCAACCATGTGCTCCAAAACCTTGGGACCGGCAATGGCACCATCCTTATTAATATGACCAACTACAAAAACTGTGATGCCATTGGTTTTTGACAGCTGCATCATGGTCATGGTACAATCTTTTACTTGCGATACACTTCCCGGTGAAGAATCGTTTTCTTCGTTGTAAAGTGTTTGAATGGAATCAACAATTAAGATGTCCGGCTTGATTCCCTCCACAGATTCCAGGATATCTGAGAGACGGGTCTCTGACAGAATATATAATTCTTCAGGTGCGACACCAAGTCTAACTGCCCGAAGCTTCAGCTGCCGTTCGCTTTCTTCGCCGGAAACATATAAAACACTGCGACCTGCGCAGATCTTATTACAGATTTGAAGCAACAGTGTAGATTTACCGATACCGGGTGCACCGCCTACAAGGACCAGAGAGCCAGCCACAGCGCCGCCGCCTAAAACTCGGTCAAGTTCTCCCATACCGGTAGAAAAACGGATCTCGTTGTCTGTATCGACTTGAGAGAGCTTTTGCGCGCTTTTGCCCATGCCAATGGATGTCGATTTCATCTTTCCGGCAGACAGCGGCTTCTCAATATGTTCCTCTAGCGTGTTCCACGAACCGCAAGCCGGACATTTCCCTTGCCATTTCGGTGTTTCATTGCCACAATTTGTGCAGTAGAAAACAGTTTTGGTCTTAGCCATAAAATCATCCCTCAACTCTTTGCCGAACTATAGAATTATTATATCAGCAAAAAGCAGATGGTCAAGCCAAAAAAGATCCAACCGTTGCGGCTATGACTGCGCATAATTGTTTTTGATAACTGTCTGAACGCAGTTTCTGTTCCTCTTGCGGATTGGAAAGGAAACCACATTCAATCAATACACCTGTACAATCTATATGTTCCAGAAGATAAACACCGGATGCTTTCTTTGCCTGTCGTTTACTGTCAGGATTTAAGATATTAACTATATTTTTCTGCAGCATAGTCCCAAGTCTTTCACTCTCACATGTCATTGGGTAAAAGACCTGTGCACCGCTATAACGGTCATCCGAGAAATAATTCTGATGAATGCTGATCAGAACACCGCTTTCCGTTTCATTTACTAATCTGACTCTTTCTTTTAGATCAGAAGCTTTTCTGGCAGCTATTGTGTCACCTTTTACATGAACCGCAGTATCTGTCGTTCGTACCATAATCGTATTGTATCCAAGAAAATGCATCATATCATCCATTCGTAATGCGATTTCCAAGTTGATACCACTTTCCAAATAACCTGTACAGGATGTGGCGCCACCGTCTTCCCCACCGTGTCCTGCATCAATGATGATCGTACGCCTGTCAGCCAGCGGAAAAGATTGATTCATAACAGTAATTACCCTGTTACCCACAATTACAACTGACAGGGCAAGCAGAAATACCAATGAATAAAACGGTATCAGGGCAAGGCATAATTTTCGTTTTTTCACGGACAACACCTCCATATCCATTGATATGCATATCACATGTTACCATGAACCATTTTGTATGAAATGGCATAGTATGACACGGAATGACGATTCCGAGCTTGTATTCTTAGGAGGTAACAGGATATGAATTCGAAAAAACCGGAAAGAGGCGGAGAGGGGCGGCTGCCTGCAATGGCACCACTTGCTAACCCTTATGTGCCGTTCCAACTTGAAGATCCACCAAAATATGAAGCAAGAAAGGCTTTCATTAAAGGAACGCTGTACCCCGACCTTGATCTTCCTTTTATGGGAATGGTAAATACAAAAGAAAAGCCGGCGACACCGTTAACAGAGCTGCAGACAATGGCATTTGCCATTCAAGAATTAGCGCTTTATTTAGATACCCACAGAAATGATAAAGAAGCCCTTGAGCTTTATCAGGCTTATCAAAAGATGTATCATGAGGGTATGATGCTATACACCAAGAAATGCGGTCCTCTAAACCATAAAACACCCACAGACGGTCCCTATAAATGGTTGGATGATCCATGGCCTTGGGAGTACTGTGCAAATAAGGAGGCGTAACGATGTTTGTATATGACAAGAAGCTTCAGTACCCTGTGAAGATTGATAAACCCAACCCACGACTTGCAAGTGTGATCATCTCCCAATACGGCGGGCCGGACGGAGAGCTGGGTGCATCCTTACGCTACCTCTCCCAAAGATATTCTATGCCATTCGATGAACCAATTGGTTCAGTTCAGAAACCGTTTGACAAATCTATGGCACAGTGCTATGATTTGTATGTTTTTCGACACATTCGCAGGAGAGATAACCACCATGCAAATTATAGATTTTCATACACATATCTACCCGGATGCCATCGCAAAAAAAGCAGCGCAGAGCATCCGTGATTTTTACAATATTGACGGTGGAAACCTTGACGGTACTGTTGACCAGCTTTTGTGTCACGGTAAGGATGCTGGTATCACACGGTATATTGTACTGCCTGTCGGTTTGAAGCCTGACCATGTTTCTCATATCAATGATTTTATACTGGAGCAGACGAGGCTCCATCCGGAATTTACCGGCTTCGGAACAATTCATGCTGCTATGCCGGATTTGACCCAAGAAACACAGCGCATTCTGGATATGGGACTTCGCGGTATTAAGATGCATCCGGATTCTCAGGTGTTTGCCATTGATGATCCACGCCTGTTCCCCGCTTATGAAATCCTGCAAGGCAAAGCGCCGATCATTATGCACATGGGCGATGTTCGTTTTGACTATTCCCATCCTGTCAGATTGCGCCGCGTTCTTGCGCTGTTCCCAAAGCTGGAAGTTATTGCTGCCCATTTTGGCGGCTACTCTATGTATGAAACTGCGTTTGAAATCCTTAAGGACAGTAACTGTTATTTCGATATCTCAAGTTCCATGATGTTTATGCCTGAGGGCGTTGCTGAGAAGTATATTCGAGCTTATGGACCGCACCGACTGGTTTATGGTACAGACTTTCCTCTGTGGAATCCAAAAACCGAAGTAAAGCGCTTTCTGGAATTAAAGCTTTCTCCGGATGAAATTGAGCAAATTGCCTATAAAACAGCATTGCATATTTTGAAAGAAGACTAAACAAAACCGGGAGTATCCGTTGCCGCTTCATTGCAGCAACGGATACTCCCGACATTTATTTGTGATCAGAATAGATTCTTAGATATCCAGAGGGTAGGTCCAGCCCATATCGTCTTCCACAACACCGGTCTGCATACCGTAGAGATTGTCGTACAGCTTCTGAGCAACCGGACCAACTTTACCATCTGCGACCTGGTAGTCTTCACCCTTGACATTCAGCCAGCCAATGGGAGAGATGACAGCAGCAGTACCGGAAGCAAAAATCTCCTTCAAACGGCCATCCTTGGAAGCAGCCATCACATCATCGATAGAAAGCTTACGCTCAGAGACCTTAATGCCCCATTTCTTCAGCAGCTGAATAACGGAATTGCGGGTAATGCCAGGAAGAATTGTACCGCTGTCCAGAGGCGCAGTGATGACTTCATCATCGATCATAAAGAAGGCGTTGGAGGTACCGATCTCTTCCACATACTTATGTTCCTGTGCGTCCAGCCAAAGGACATCTTTGCAGTTGTACTTGATGGCATCCTGAGAAGCGCGCATACCGCCGCCATAGTTACCGCCGACCTTAGCATAGCCGGTGCCGCCTTTTGCAGCACGGATGTACTTATCCTGTACATAAATGCGGGTTGTGGTTAGACCGGCATCATTGGCTGCATAGTAAGAGCCGGTGGGACTTAGAATGATCATAAACTTGTAGTGCTGTGCAGGCAGAACGGAGAAAGACACTTCGTCACCAAAGAGGAATGGACGGATATAAAGGGAAGTGTTCTTTCCGTGAGGGATCCAATCCTTATCCACTTCAATGACAGCCTTCAGACCGGCGAGGAACAGGTCACCGGGTACTTCGGGCATGCACATGCGCTCACAGGTATTGCGCATACGGGCAATGTTCATGTCAGGACGGAACAGCTGAACAGAGCCATCGGGCTTGCGGTAAGCCTTCATGCCTTCAAACATCATCTGGGCATAATGGAGCACAGCAGATGCAGGCTCAATCAGAAACGGCGCATGAGGCTCTACACGGTAAGAATGCCAGCCCTTACCAACATCATACTCCATTACAAACATATGATCCGTGAAATAACGGGCAAAGCCAAGCTTGCTTTCGTCTTCGGGACGGGGCTTCGGGTTGGTAGTCTTAATTACAGGAATATCGTATGTCATGATCAATAGCCTTCTTTCTCAAATTTTATAAAGCTCGGGGCGTCTGTCCCGGAATACAGGTATTGTACTGCGGATGGATTCAAGAATTTGCAGATCGCATTCTGCACCGAGGATTTCTTCCTTCTCTCCAGCAAGGGCTATGGTTTCTCCCCAGGGATCAATAATCGCGGAATTGCCACCATAAACAGTCTCTCCGGCAACACCGCAGGAATTACAGCAGACAACAAACATTTGGTTTTCAATGGCCCTGGCAGTAGTGAGACTGCGCAAATGGAATGTTCTCACTTTTGGCCACTGTGACACGACGAAGAGCATGTCCAGTCCCTGAACTGTCAGTGATCTTGTAAGCTCTGGGAAGCGGATATCATAGCATATGATCAGTCCGCAGGAAACGCCGTCGAGCTGAAATCTACATATATGGTTGCCGGGTGTAAAGAAGTTGTCTTCTCCCATCGGTGTGAACAGGTGCGTTTTGTCGTAAGAAGCGATATACGCTCCTTCCCTGTTAAACACATAAGCCGTATTGAAAACAGTGCCATTTCGGACATTGGATACACTGCCGGCAATAATGTTTACATGATGCTTTGCTGCCAGCGCGCCAATTTCTGCCTTTGTACGGAAACCATCCTGATCAGAGAGTT
>JAZNFH010000005.1:0-21374 GCA_045589055.1 Faecousia sp.
TAGGCGGAGTCGAAGAATCCGTTCTCCTAAAGAAAAAACTTTGTAATTACAGTATTTTTGGGATGCGGATCCTTCGACTCGCTGCGCTCGCTCAGGATGACACGAAAGTAAGATAGCGGGTAAGATAAACGATCATTTATAGGCCTTTCCTATACCGTCGGTACTCGGAAAGGGGGAGCTTGCCCAGCTCCTCCTGGGAATACCCCATAGGGGTAGGCGCCCCGGTGCCGGGGGATGTGACGGCCATGCCGCCGAAGAGGTAGGGATTCTCCCGCTTCACTCTGGCAACGGCGGCCTTTGCGCCGCCCTCGATGTCCTCACCGAAAGCGGATTCGTCCATCAGTGCCCGGATGGCGGTAAGATTGCGCCCGCCGGCGGCGGTGACGGCCTGTTTGACCGCGGCATCCACCGTTAAGGTGCGGATGCGGCTCTCGTAGGCATCGACGATCTTCTGATGCTCGGCACGGACGATCTGCGCCGTGGCCTCGTCCAGACCAAGCTGATCAATAAAATCTTGTTCCATAAAATCTCCTTATCTTCATAAATGATCGTTTAGCGGTGCAGTCTCCTAAAACGCATGTCATTCTGAGCGGAGCGTAGCGGAGTCGAAGAATCCGTTCTCCTATAAGAAAATCTTTGTAATTGCAGGGTTTTGAGGATGCGGATCCTTCGACGCGCTTCGCTTGCTCAGGATGACACGAAAGTAAGATAGCGGGTAAGATAAACGATCATTTATCTTCTTACAGCACCCCGTCGCCCCAATGGATTTCGGGGTTCTTGCGTTCTTCCCCTGTCAGAGCCGCTTCCAAAGCGGCGGCATCTTTCGCAGCCTGTTCCCACACGCCCCGAAGCTCATAAATGGCGCTCATGTACTCACCCTCGGAGGAGGTGATTTCGGTGGCTGTCCGGTCAACGGCCTCCACTTGGGAAAGCAGTCCCCGCTTCAGGCCGATGATGTTCTCTACACTTCGCAGGTACGCCTGCTGGCGGTTTAAGTAGCTCTGCTCCCGCAGCGCCGGAGAAAATACCGTGATGCCCACGGCATCGGGGCTTTCGTCCAGGGCCACGAAGACCTCGTCTTTCAGCTGACCGCCGGTAAGCATGTCCCGGCTGACCACCAGACGGCTGGCGCCGTTGCGGAATTCCTTTTGCAGCTGGTTTTCGTTTTCGGCAATGGCTTCCAGCAGCGCCACCGCCGGGGCATAGACGGACACGCCCTCCTTGGAGCCGTCGATGCAGTTGGTCATGGGCATTTTCAGCCGCACCAGACCCACGCCCCCAAGGCTCTGGGGATAGGTGTATTGGGCAGGCAGGGCGGCATAGGCCGGGTGGGTTTTCAGGCTCACCTCCCGGCCCAGCTGCCCACGGCTGCCGGAGCGGAACAGCCGGTTTGTCACCGTCAGCATCCCACTGCTGTCCAAGGTCCTGCGCTCCAAAAGGGTATAATAGTACCGGCCCAGAAGGGTTTTTTCCGTCAGCCCCACATCCCGGGGATTGCCCCAGAGATCCCGGCCGAAGATGAGGATATTGCCCCGGGAGATGGCTCTCCATTGAAACGGCTCCCCGGGTACCGGTTTTAAGTAGCTCTCGCCGCCAATGAGCGCCAGCTCCATAGCCTCCCGGTGGGGCAGTTCCATGCCGCTTTGATACTCGGCAAAGATGGCTCTTGTGAGCTTTCGCACCACGGTGTAGCCCAGCTGCAGAGGGCTGTCGCCGCCGTAGTACAGCTGCAGCCACCGGAGGATGGCACGCTTCATCGCCGGGGAACTGATGTCCTCTGCCCCGAAGGCCTCCTGATAGCCGTGATTTAAGTCTTGTAACAGTTCCATAAAACTCCTTGCTCTCATAAATGATCGTTTCGCGCAGGATCTATTTACTATGTCATCCTGAGCGAAGCCGCAAAGCGGCGAAGTCGAAGGATCCGTACCTAAAAGAGTGGATTCTTCGACTCCCTTCGGTCGCTCAGAATGACATGCGTTCTAGGTTTCTGCTCAGATAAACGATCATTTATCGCGTACTTTTCAGTTCCTTGATATCGTGCTGGACTTCATGCATCTGACCCTCCAGAATGTAGGTGCGCTCAATGATCTGGTTGTGCTTGCTGACGGTGGCTTCCAATGCTTTCAGCCGGAAGTCCGTGACCTTGGAGGCGGTGACCACCCCCAGAAACGACCCGGCCAGTGTCCCCGCCAAGCCCAGTACCGCCACAATGATCTCGCTTGTCATAGGTTCTCTCCTTGTTCTGATAAATAATCGTTTATGCGGGCAGTGCCCGCTGACAATTCGTGCACGGTGCGGTGGTAATCGTTACTTCCCGGCGCCCGCTCGGTATCGTTTTTGCGGCAATTTTCGATAGAATTCGTAGGGGCCGATTGGGGGACATCGGCCCTAACGCACTGCCTTCCCCGGGCCGATGTGGGCATCGGCCCCTACGAGTTGGCGCGCTAAACGATCATTTATATCTGCAAAAGGAAAGGGCGCGCCGAAGCACGCCCCATTACGCTTATTTCAGTTCAAATACGCCGTCAGCGCTGTGGGTCAGCGTACAGCCATAATAGACCGCCATGGCCTCTTCCAGCTCAAGAGCATCCTTCACTGCTGCGGTTTCATAGCAGCTATGCATTGCCAGCTGGGGCAGGCCGATATCCACACTGGGCACCGACACATGGCCAAGAGAAATGTTGCCCAAGGTAGAGCCACCCGGCATATCCGCCCGGTTACAGTAAGTCTGCACACTTACCCCTGCCTTTTCGCACACCTTGCGGAACAGGGCAGCCGATACACCGTCGGTGGTATAGCGCTGGTTTGCATTGAACTTAATGGCAATTCCCTTGCCCATCAGCGGTGCATTGGCGCTGTCGGCCAATTCCGGGTGGTTGGGGTGCAGTGCATGGGCATTATCCGCAGACACCATAAAGGATTGGGCCAGCATCCGGTCATAGGTCAGGTCAAGGCTCTCGCAGATCCGCCGCAGCAGGCTTTCCAGCAGATTGGAAGCCGCGCCCTGCAATGAGGAAGAACCAACCTCCTCACTGTCGAATACGCACAGCACCGGGATGCTTTCGCTCTCTTTGGCATTTAAGAAACCCTGAGTGCAGCACCAGGCGCACTCCAGATCGTCCAGTGCCTGAGAAGAAATGTATTCCTCCTCCAGACCCCAGACCGTTGCTTTCTGCCGGACATAGAGGGTCAGATCATGCCCGAGGATTTTTCCCCCGGCGGCTTCCTCCAAAAGCTTTCCCAGCTTGCCGCAGGTTTCCTTGCTGCCCATCAACGGCAGGGTATCCACCGCGGGATTCCACTTATAACCGTCATTGACCTGCCGGTTCATATGAATGGCTACATTGGGGATCAGCAGCAAATCCCGGTCAATATCCACCAGTTTGCTTTCGATACCGCTTTCGGTCTCCACCAGCACACGACCTGCTACGGACAGAGGCCGATCCAGCCATGTGGAAAGGATGCCACCGCCGTAGCGCTCCACTGCCAGCTTGGCATAGGCTGCTGACAGTTCGCCGTTTTCCTTGACCTTGAAGCTGGGCCGGTCAGCATGGCTGGCACTCATCAAAAAGCCCTGGGGTACTGACTCTGGGATCCGGAATGCCATAACAGCACTGCCGCCACGGGTCAGATAGTACTTTCCACCGGGGACAAGATTCCAATCATCCCGTTCCTGCAAAGGGGTGTAGCCCTGCTGCTGCAATTGCTCCACCAGACCTGCCACAGCGTGAAATACACTGTGGGCCTTATCCAGATAATTTTTTAATGCGTCAGTTCTCTTATCCATCGTTACTCCTCCACCAACTCACAAAACAGGTCGATCTGGTCCGCAATGGTCTGCAGCGCAGCACACCAGAAGGCCTTATCCGTCAGGTCGATTCCCGCCACCTTGGCAGTATCCTCAGCGGTTGCCACCGTAGTGGTGTGCAGCAGCTTTTTGTACTTGGGTACAAAGGCTGCCCCTTCCTTTTCATACTGGGCATACAGTCCCCGGGCAAAAAGGCCGCCGAAGGCATAGGGGAAGTTATAATAAACAGGTCCGTAGTAATGGCTCTTGCATACCCACATGTAAGGATGCAGGCAATTGTGATCCAGACCATCACCGTAGGACTGCTTCTGTGCTTCCAGCATCAAGCCGCACAGGGCATCGGCATTCATAAACTTGCTGGGCCGGTTTTTGAACACCGCATCCTCAAAGCGGAACCGGGAATAAATGTCGCAGATGATCTGGGTAGCATCCTGCAGCTGGCTTTCAACCAAGGCGATCTTCTCGTCCTTATCCTTGGCAGCCTTAATAGCAGCATTCAAAACCACGCACTCATTAAAGGTGGAGGCTGTCTCTGCTACCGGCATGGAGTATCCACGGTTCAATGGCCGGTGGTCATGAATGCAGCGGTTGTGGAAGGCGGGGCCCAATTCATGGGCCAGGGTCACCACATCGGCAAACATACCGTCAAAATTGGTCAGGATTCTGCTTTCCCCGATGGCATGGATGCTGGAGCAGAAAGCACCGCCCCGCTTACCGTCCCGGGGATAGAAGTCGATCCAGGCATCGTCGAAGGCGGTACGCACCAGATCGGTCAGATCCTGATCAAAGGTAGTAAACTGCTCCAGAAGGAAGTCCTTTGCCTGCTCCGTAGTAAAGCTGCTGGAGGATTTCCCCATGGGTGCAAAAAGATCATACCAGGGAAGTCCGTTTTCATGGCCCAGGGCCCTGGCCTTTGTCTTCAGATACTGCCAGAATTTGGGCAGATACGCATCCATGGCTCCCAGCATGGCATCCAGCGTGGCCTTTTCCATATCGGAGCGCTTCAGCGTCATGGCCAGTGGGGACTCGTAGCCGGAAAGCTGGCAGGTAGAAATGGTTTCCAGCTTGATAGCATTCAGCGCATGGGCAACAGGCTCTTTAATGGCTTCATAGCAGGCAAGCTCCGCTTCGTAAGCATCCTTACGCACCTGGGGGTCCTCATCATAGGCCAAATTCCGGATGGAAGACAGATTTGTCACCGTACCACGGTAGTGAACCGGTACTGTGCTGGTCAGTTCCCCCTGCAGCTTGCCCCATGCACTGCCGCCGGAAAGCCGCATCTTTGCGCTGACTTGGGATGCCTCCGGAGTCAGGTCATAGCGGTGCATATCCAGCATCCCCTGAAACAGAAAGGTGTAATCCCGCAGAAAAACATCCTTGGCCACCAGTTCCATCAGATCGGGAATCTTGCAGACCCACTGGCGAAACACCGCATTGGCGCCTGCCATGTTGCTGTAAATGCCCATGATTCGTCCGGACTGGGAAATCGCCTCCACATCCTTTGCGTTTGTGGCAGCGCGCAGATGAGGATAGGAACCCAACGCGTCGCTCACATGATCCAGTTCTTCTTTCAATCGGATACCGGTTTTCAAGCCTTCCAAGGGTTCCACAGCATCCAATGCCTTGGTAAAACCGATAAACTCTGCAACCTTCTTTTCAAAGCCTGCAAAATCTGCCAGATATTTCGGGTCATCAAAGCCGGCATACATCCGGTCCAAATTCCACTCGGTATTCATAGGTTTCTGCTCCTCTATACAAAGTATATTGCCATTGTACTATAAACCTACAACCCGCGTCAACTCAAAATCCATTCTTACTAATTTGTAAACATTTGCTATAAGTTTGTAATTTATAGTCATTTTGTCGAAAAAGGTAGGTTTTAGTCGAACGATTGTTTTGGTTTTTCCTTGCAAAAAGCATTACCTTGTGCTAAATTATATTTGTCGCAACCAAAGGGGAGAATCTTCACAAGTCAGGAGAGGAATCTATGAACAATGTAACAACCGTTATCATCGCGGACAACACGGAGGAATTTTGTACCGGGATGGCTGCCGCCTTGAAGCAAGCCGGCGGTTTTCAGGTTTTGGCAACAGCAACCGATGGGGAGCAGGCCATCCGGTTGGTTATGGAACGCAAACCCGACATTCTGGTGCTGGATATGATGCTCAGCAAGCGGGACGGTATCAGTGTATTAAAAGCAGTATCCGGTATGGACAAACGACCCATCACACTGGCTACATCCGGCTTTATCACCGATTATGTATCTTCCGCGGCAGCCAACCTCGGTGTCCGGTATCTGATGCTCAAGCCATGCGATATGAGCGCCTTAGTGGAGCGATTGGAGGAGATCCGGGGTGGGGAGAACCTTCGGAAGAATCCGATCTCCCGCAAGCCGGATAAAACCAGTATTGAAACCATGGTCACCGGGATCATCCACGAGATCGGTGTCCCCGCTCACATTAAGGGCTACCAGTACCTGCGGGAGGCCATCATTATCGCGGTCAATGACATGGATGTGATCAACGCCATCACCAAGGTATTGTACCCTCAGGTGGCCAAGACCTTCCAGACCACCCCTTCCAGAGTGGAACGGGCCATCCGCCATGCCATTGAAGTGGCCTGGGATCGTGGGGATCTGGATACTCTGCAAAGATTTTTCGGCTATACTGTCAGCAATACCAAGGGAAAGCCCACGAATTCGGAATTCATCGCCCTGATCGCTGACAAATTGCAGCTGCAATTGAAATCCAGCGAGGTTGCCAATTTCTGATAAACATCTTGATATTTCCGGTTTCAATGGGTTATCCCCACTGAAACCGGTTTTTTACAAGCTGCTGCTTCTATGCTACTTTACTAATCTAAAGCGATAAACAGCACTATCTTTCTGTGCATTCCTCCAAATGTACCCAAAAATACAAAATGATACTTTACAAATTTAGTTTACTAAAGTATAATGCAGACATCAAACAATTCCTCCCCAAATCAGAAAGGATGGTAAATTATGAAAAAGTTATTCGCACTGCTTCTGGCTGTATTGATGGTTCTCGGCTGCTTCGCCGGCTGTGAAAAGGAACCTGCCACCGACTCCGAGTATGTTAAGAAAAACGGCAAGCTAATCGTTGGCATCACCGATTACGCCCCCATGGACTACAAGGACGAAAACGGCGAATGGACCGGCTTCGATGCCGAATTCGCAAGACTCTTTGCCAAGGAACTGGGTGTAGAGGTTGAGTTCTTCGTCATCGCCGACTGGGGCAAGAAGGTCTTCGAGCTGGACTCCAAGAACATTGACTGCATCTGGAACGGCATGACCATCAACGACGAGCTGAAGAATACCACCAACTGCTCCGATCCCTATGTTGTCAATGCACAGGTGGTGGTTATGAAGGCCGATAAGGTCGCCCAGTACGCCGATGCAGCCAGCATGAAGGATCTGACCGTGGCTGTTGAGAGCGGCTCCACCGGTGAAGCTGCCGCCAAGGCCGCCGGCATCACCAATCTGGTCGCCACTCAGGATATGGCAAAGGCACTGATGGAAGTCAAGGCCGGCACCGCTGATGCCTGCGTTATCGACATCACCATGGCCAACGCCATGACCGGTGAAGGCACCGACTACGCCGATCTGGCAATCGGCATCAGCCTCGAATCCGAAGAATACGGTGTTGGTTTCCGTAAGGGTTCCGATCTGACCGCCAAGTTCAACGCCTTCATGGACAAGCTGATCGCCGATGGCACCCTGCCCGCACTGGCTCAGAAGTACAATCTGACTCTGGCAGGCTGATAGACACACCAAATAGCAAGGGAGGGCACCGCCCTCCCTTGTGAGGTATAAGAGAAAAGTGAGGTACCGCCATGTTTCTGCCGGTAACCATGGAGCTGCTGACAGGCTTCTGGGAAACAATCAAAATATTCATACTGACCCTTGTATTCGCGCTGCCTTTGGGATTGGTGGTGGCCTTCGGCTCCATGAGCAAATGGGCACCCTTTGGCTGGTTGAAAGGAACCCGTCTGAACTGGCTCAGCGGTTGGAAGCCTGTCCAGTGGTTTACCCGCGGCTTTGTTTGGATTATCCGGGGTACCCCGCTGATGCTGCAGCTGATCATCATTTTCTATGGCCCGGGCTTGATGTTTAATCTCCCCAGCATTGGCCGGTTTAATGCGGTGATCGTAGCCTTTGCCATCAACTACGCCTGTTATTTCTCTGAGATTTACCGTGGCGGCATTGAATCCATTCCCCAGGGACAGTACGAAGCCGGTCAGGTTCTGGGCATGACCAAGCGCCAGATCTTTTTCAAGGTCGTTCTGCTTCAGGTCATCAAGCGGATCACGGCCCCTATGGGCAACGAATTTATCACACTGGTAAAGGATACTGCACTGGCCCGCATCATCTCCATTTATGAGATTACTTACATGGGTGAATCCTTCATTAAAAAAGGCCTGATCTGGCCCCTATTCTATACCGGTGCTTTCTATTTGCTCTTCAGCGGCCTGCTTACCATCCTGTTTAGCAAGCTGGAGAAAAAACTGGATTATTTCAGAGGTTGAATTATGGCAGTATTGCAGGTAAAGAATATAAAAAAGCGGTTTGGAAAGACCGAGGTACTGAAGGGCGTCAGCTTCAGTCTGGAAAAAGGACAGGTGCTGGCCATCATCGGAGCCTCCGGCAGCGGCAAAACTACCCTGCTGCGCTGCCTGAATTTTCTGGAAACGCCGGATGAGGGCGAGATTTGGGTGGATGGGGAGCAACTGTTGGCTTCCACCCGAGAAGAGGATATCCGCAAAAACCGGCTTCATTTCGGTCTGGTATTCCAGAATTTTAACCTGTTTCCCCAGTACACAGTGCTGGAAAATGTTACACTGGCACCAAAGCTGATGAACAAAGGTACACCGGCGGAAATCCAGGACAATGCGCAGCGTCTGCTGAATAAAGTCGGTCTGTCTGAAAAGTTGGATTCCTATCCCTATCAGCTTTCCGGCGGTCAGCAGCAGCGGGTGGCTATTGCCCGGGCCCTGGCCATGGATCCCCATGTTCTTTGCTTTGATGAACCCACTTCCGCATTGGATCCCGAGCTGACGGGAGAGGTGCTGCGGGTCATCCGGGGACTGAAAAGCGGTGAAAATACCATGATCGTTGTTACCCATGAAATGGAATTTGCAAAGAGTGTGGCAGATGTGGTGATTTATATGGCCGATGGGGTCATTGAAGAGATCGGCACACCGCAGGAAGTATTTGAAAAGCCCACCAGTGAAAAAACCCGCGCATTCTTGGGAAGCAGTTTGGAAAATTTTTAACAGGAGTGTTGTATATGGAACCTATGAGCAATGAAATGAAGATTCAGCAGCTGTTTCAGATTTTGGCAGCCATCCAGTCGGAAGCGGATCTTGCGGCATTGCTGGAGGATCTGTGTACCCGCAAAGAGCTGGAAAATATGGCTGAACGGTTGTACGCCGCTCAGCTATTGTTGGAAGGAAATACCTACAACCAAGTCATGGCCCGCTCCAACATTTCCTCTGCTACTTTAAGCCGGGTTTCCCGGTGTGTACAGTACGGGAACGGCTATGCCCGACTGCTTTCAAACCAAAAAGACTGATATTTCCGGAGTCCTTACGGGCTCCGGTTTTTTGTGTATTTTAATTGATTCCTGTTGCTACTTTCGTTGGATTTCCCGGTTGACACAACAACCCGTTGTGGATATAATCATATGCGTAGGATTATGTCCCATTTGTGACAATAATTCCGCATATCAATCGTATTTATTTTGGCTGCATACAGCCAAGGAGGTTATTTACAAATGGATGTTATGAGCAGACTGGCGAACTCCGTCGTTGTCCCCGTTGTGGTTCTGGACAAGGCAGAGGATGCCGTTCCCACCGCAAAAGCGATGGCCGCCGGTGGAATCGATACCATGGAAATCACATTCCGTACCGCATGCGCTCCCGAGGCTATCAAAGCCGTGGCTGAGAACTGCCCCGAGGTTCTGGTCGGTGCAGGCACCATCATCAATGTTGAGCAGGCAAAGCTGGCTGTTGAAATGGGTGCCAAGTTTATCGTCTCCCCCGGTTTCAGCGACGAAGTCGTCGGCTGGTGTGTAGAAAACGGAATCCCCGTGGCTCCCGGCTGCGTCACCCCCACTGAGATCATGGCAGCACTGAAGCACGGTTTGAAGATGGTCAAGTTCTTCCCCGCCAACGTTTACGGTGGTCTGAACGCCATGAAGAATCTGTCGGCTCCCTTTGTGGGTTTGAAGTTCCTGCCCACCGGCGGTGTCAATTCTGCCAACATCAAGGAATACATCGATGCGCCCTTTATTCATGCCGTGGGCGGCAGCTGGGTCTGCCCCAAGGCGGATATTGCAGCCGGCAACTGGGAAAAGATCACCCAGCTGTGCAAGGAAGCCCGAGCTGCTGCCAAGGGCGAATAATCCGTAATTATTGGAAAGGAATACATATTTATGGCTAAAATCATTACTTTTGGCGAGCTGATGCTGCGTCTGCAGCCCTACAACTATGAGCG
The DNA here is from genome assembly GCA_045589055.1 of Faecousia sp. Lineage (GTDB taxonomy): Bacteria > Bacillota > Clostridia > Oscillospirales > Oscillospiraceae > Faecousia. The sequence goes on from JAZNFH010000005.1 coordinate 10,323, forward strand.
TTTTGTCCAGTGTGACCATGTGGAATTCACCTTCGGCGGCGGCGAAGCCAATGTTGCTGTTTCTCTGGCCAACTACGGCATGGATGCTGCCTTTGTTACCAAGCTGCCTACCCATTCCATCGGCCAGGCTGCTGTGAATTCTCTTCGCCGTTACGGCGTAGATACCAGCAAGATTGTCCGGGGCGGCGAGCGCGTAGGTATCTACTTTAACGAAAAGGGCGCTTCCCAGCGCGGCTCTGTCTGCATCTACGATCGCGCCCACTCTGCCATCCAGCTGGCTTCTCCTTCCGATTTTGACTGGGATGCCATTTTTGCGGGTGCCGAGTGGTTCCACTTCACCGGTATTACCCCCGCTCTGGGTCCCAATCTGGTTGAGATCTGCAAGGCCGCCTGCAAGGCTGCCAAGGCCCGGGGCATCAAGATCTCCTGTGACCTGAACTACCGCGGCAAGCTGTGGACCCGTGCACAGGCCCGGGAAGCCATGACAGAGCTGTGCCAGTATGTGGATGTCTGCATCTCCAACGAGGAGGACGCTAAGGATGTCTTCGGTATTGAAGCAGAAGCCACCGATATCTACGGCGGCAGTCTGAACCATGAAGGCTACAAGTCCGTTGCCAAGCAGCTGGCTGACAAGTTTGGTTTTGAAATGGTCGCTATTACCCTCCGGGAGAGCCACAGCGCTTTCGACAACGGCTGGAGCGCCATGCTGTACAATGTGGCCACCGGCGAGTACTGCTTCTCCAAGAAGTATGACCTGCACATCATCGACCGCGTCGGCGGCGGTGATTCCTTTGGCGGCGGTCTGATCTACTCCCTGCTGTCTGGCAAGGACACCCAGGCTGCTGTAGAATTTGCTGTTGCTGCTTCCGCACTGAAGCACTCCATCGAGGGTGACTACAACATGGTTACCGTCGCGGAAGTCGAAAAGCTGGCCGGTGGCGACGGCAGCGGCCGTATTCAGAGATAAGGAGATTCCAAATGGAAAACGAAGAACTGCTGCAGGAGGAAGAAGCCTCCCTCATTACCCTCACCGACGACAACGGTGTGGAGACCACCTTTGAGTATCTGGACTGCATCGAATATCAGGGCAAGGAATACCTGGTCATGATCCCCGCAGAAGAAGATGCCAGCGAGATCGTGATTCTTGAAATCGAGCCTGTGGATGAGGAAAACGAGAACTATCTGGCCGTGGAAGACGAAGCGGTGCTGGATGCCGTTTACACCATCTTCAAAGAGCGCTATCAGGAAGTTCTGAACTTCGCAGACTAAACAGTTAAGGGAACAGTCAAAAGACTGTTCCCTTTTGTTTTATTTTTCCTTGACCCGAATTTCCAGTTCCTGACACTTTGTGGTTACCCGTGTACCGGAACCAATGGATTCTGTAATAAATGCGTTGGAGCCAATGACAGAATCCCGGCCGATCACCGTATCACCGCCCAGAATAGAGGCACCGGCGTAGATGGTCACATTGTCCTCAATGGTGGGGTGACGCCGTTTCCCACGGAGATTCTGGCCACCCCGGGTAGACAGGGCGCCCAAGGTTACACCCTGGTATATCTTGACCCGGTCACCAATCACCGTGGTTTCACCAATAACGATGCCGGTACCATGGTCGATAAAGAAGTATTTGCCGATAGTGGCACCGGGATGGATATCGATACCGGTAACGGAATGGGCATGTTCGGTCATAATTCTGGGAATCATAGGGACACCCAGCTCATACAATACATGAGCCAAGCGGTAAACCGTAATCGCAAACAGGCCGGGGTAGGAAAAAATCACCTCGTCCTTTCCGGATGCCGCCGGGTCTCCATCGTAGGCAGCCTGCAGATCCGTCTGAACCAACGCCCGCACCTGCGGAATTCGTTGGAAGAAGGACAGGCACAGTTCTTCAGCCCTCTGCTTATCCTGAATCACAAGACCTACCTGCCGGTTCAGATTAAACATGACATCTTCAATAAGCATGGATAAGTTATGCTTGGCATTGTAGATCCGGTAAGTCTTCTCCGTAAAGTATCCGGGGAAAATAATGCGGCGCAGCTTATCGATCATATCGATAATAATATCCTTATCCGGATGCTTAAAAAGATCGATTTTGTCAATATCCCGGTCGTGGGTATAGTCCTCCAGAATCAAATCCACGATCCCTTCAATTCTGTTCTCAAAGGATGTCACTGCAATCCCTCCATTCTTACTATGGGTTATACCATACATTCCGGGTTCCTGTCAATGGAATCGTTGACAGGAACCCGCAATCACAGTATAATTCTTACAAAACTTAATTGAGGTGTCTGTTATGGCTAACTTCTATACTTCACTGGATGAATTGATTGGCAGAACGCCGCTGCTGCAGCTGAATCGCTTTTCCAGGCAGGCAGCGCTGGGCACTGCCATTTTTGCCAAGCTGGAAAGCTTCAACCCCGCAGGCTCCGCCAAGGATCGTGTGGCGCTGGCCATGATTCAAAGCGCGGAGCAACAAGGCTTGCTGTCACCGGGCGGCACCATTATCGAACCCACTTCCGGAAATACCGGCATTGGTCTGGCTGCTGTTGCCGCGAACCGTGGATACCGTGCCATTATCGTCATGCCCGATTCCATGAGCAGGGAGCGGCAACTGCTGATGCGCGCCTACGGTGCCGAGGTCGTTCTGACCCCCGGCAGTGAGGGTATGACCGGAGCAATCGCCAAAGCGGAAGCGCTGGCCCGGGAGATCCCCGGCAGCTTCATCCCCGGCCAGTTTGAGAATCCCGCCAACGCACAGGCCCATTTTGAAACCACGGGACCCGAAATTTGGGAAGACACCGATGGCAAGGTAGATATTTTTGTTGCCGGTGTGGGAACCGGCGGCACCATTACCGGCGTTGGTCGGTATCTGAAAGCAAAGAATCCAAAAGTTCAAATCGTTGCCGTAGAACCGGCATCCTCCCCCCTTCTGTCCCAAGGGCGGGCAGGTGCCCATGGCTTGCAGGGAATCGGTGCCAATTTCATTCCCAAAGTTTTGCAGGCCGATATCATTGACAAGATCCTAACGGTTACGGAAGAAGAAGCCTATGCCGCCGGCCGGCTTCTTGCCAAAACCGAGGGACTTTTGGCAGGTATCTCCTCCGGTGCAGCCCTTCATGCTGCCTTGGAACTGGCAAAGCAGCCGGAAAACGCCGGAAAGGCCATTGTCACATTGCTTCCCGACACAGGTGAGCGGTATCTCTCTACTGCCCTGTTCCAACCATAAAGTATGCATACTTTCCACCACAAAAAACGCCCGGAATACTCCGGGCGTTTTTATATCAATCTTCTATTCTCTGAATTCTTGCACCCAATGCCGTCAACTTCTCTACGATGTTCTCATAGCCACGCTCCACAAAGTGGATATCCTCCACTTTGGTAGTACCCTCTGCCGCAAGGCCGGCGATAATCAATGCCGCACCTGCCCGGAGGTCATGGGCGTATACTTTGGTACCGTACAGCTTTCCTTTACCGGTAACAGTAGCAGTTTTTCCATTGATGGCAATATCAGCACCCATATTCCCCAGCTCTGTGCAATATCCAAAGAAACGGGTTTCATATACACTCTCTGTTAAACGGCTCACACCGGATGCCAATGTCATGCAAACACACAACTGCGCCTGCATATCCGTGGGGAAGCCGGGGTAAGGACGGGTCTTGACAGTGGTATGGCGCAAACGGGTATTGGCCTGCACCCGGATCGCGTCGTCGTATTCCGTAATTTTGGCACCCATTTCCATCAGCTTTGAGGAGATGCGTTCCATATGCTTGGGAATCACATTCCGCACCAGTACATTGCCGCCGGTAGCAGCTGCAGCCGCCATATAGGTACCGGCTTCGATCTGATCCGGAATGATGGCATAACTGCCGCCTTTCAGCGCATCCACACCACGAATCTTGATTGTGTCGGTACCCGCGCCGGATATATTGGCACCCATGGTATTCAGGAAGTTGGCAAGGTCCACAATATGCGGCTCTTTCGCTGCGCTCTCAATAACCGTCTGTCCCGGGATCCGCACCGCCGCCAACATGATATTGGCAGTAGCGCCGACACTGGCCATGTCCAAGCTGATTTCCGCGCCGCGAAAACCGTTTACACCGGGTTCCAACGCCACATATTCCTCTGTTTCATCCACTTCTGCGCCCAGCGCCCAAAAGCCCTTGATATGCTGGTCAATGGGGCGGGATGCAAAATTGCAGCCGCCGGGGAGCGCTACATTTGCACGGCCAAAGCGGCCCAGCAGGGCTCCCATCAGATAATAGCTGGCTCGCATCTGCCGTACAAGCTCGGGATTTGGCGAGGTATTGTCGACATTACGGGTATCAATAACGACCGTATTTTTATCTTCATAATGGATCTGGGCACCCATTTCTCTGAGAATGTCCAGCAGGATCCGTACATCGGAAATATCAGGCACATTTTCGATTCTGCATACACCTGCGACCAGCAGCGTTGCAGGCAAAATCGCCACTGCGGCATTCTTAGCGCCGCTGATAGTGACTTCTCCCAAAAGGGGAACGCCACCGATTATTTCATATCTGGCCAAGGAAATCCTCTCCTTGCGATGATTTATATAGCATATACAGGGAAATACCCAAAGGATTATATCATATCTATCGCGTTATGTAAAGTATTAATTCTTCCCTACCGCCGCAATCCCTTTGGATAGTGATTCTTCAGTACCGATCCGTCGCCCTTGCCCCAGCCGATGGAATATCCATCCACCGTAACCAGACACCAACCTTTTTGTTTTGTAGGTACCACATCGCCATGCATGTAGGCCGTGATTTCCCAGCCGCTGCCAGCCAGATCCTCTGTGCGGTTACAAGTTTTCAGCCACAGCGCCAATCCATGGGCCGGCTCAAATCGTCCCTTCTTCACAACACCCAGTTCCAATCCCGGGCGTTCTACCTTTAGACCCTTCAGTTTAGGCATACCCTTCGGTGCCCAGAACAGGCTTTGACCGAAAGTAATTGCCTGCCCTTCCGGCAGTGTGATCCCCAATTCTTTTGCAAAGTCCCGCCACGGTTCCGGCAGCTTTTCTTCTCGCTCACTCTCTGGGATTTCCCGTTCTTCCATACCGTTTTTCCGCAAAACGGCTGCGAAATGGCCTTCACCCAGCAATTTATGGGGCCACAGCCGAAAAAACCCTTTTTCTCCGGCCTCAAACCATGGGGCATCCACGCTTTCCGGTGCAAAATCCGGATGATTTTCTAAAAAAGCTTTCACCGTATCTTCATTTTCCTGCGGTGCAAAGGTACAGGTGGAATATACCAGCCTGCCGCCGGGGCGAACCAGAGCAGCCGCGCTCTGCAGGATTTCCTGCTGCCGCCGGGCGCACATCGCTACAGTTTCCTCACTCCAGTCCGTTACCGCCGCTTCCTCTTTGCGGAACATACCCTCTCCGGAGCAAGGCGCATCCACCAGAACCCGGTCAAAGCAGCCTGCCAACCGGTCAGCCAGCTTCTCCGGATGTTCATTGGTCACCAACGCGTTGCCGATGCCAAGCCGTTCAATGTTCCGGCTGAGTATTTTCGCGCGCTTTGGACTCCATTCGTTGCACAGCAAGAAACCCTCTCCCTGCATTCTGCCTGCAATCTGCGTCGTCTTTCCGCCGGGAGCCGCGCACAGGTCGCAGATCCATTCCCCTGGTTGCGGATCCAGCAATGCAACCGGTGCCATGGCGCTGGCCTCCTGCAAATAGTATACGCCTGCCTCGTGATAAGGGTGCAGACCCGGTCGGGTTTCCGGATCATAATAATACCCCATAGGCTCCCATGGCACGCTTTCCCTCGTAAAGGACAAAGACGGCACTTCCCCATTAAGTGGATTGAATCGAAGCGCTACTGCCCGGGGCCGTTCCAGGCTACGCAAAAAAGCCGGGTATTCCTCCCCCAGCTGAACCTGCATTCTTTCCAAAAAAGCCTCCGGCAGCATAGCAAACCCTCCCTGTTTTTTGTGATTATACCATAATCTATCATGCTGTGCAAGGTAGCGTGGAATTTTCACAACGGAAAAGGGCGTGTTGCAGAGTCTGCAACACGCCCTTTGGATTGAAATTACTCTTCGTCGTTCTTGGCCTCGGCAATGATCTTTGCCTGATTGGCCTTAGGAACTTCCTCATAGCGCTCGAACTTCAGCGTGAAGCTGCCACGCGCCTGGGTCATAGCCCGCAGGTCAATGGCGTAGCTGCTCATCTCAGCCATGGGAACTTCAGCCTCGATGACAGTATTGCCATCGCTGTCGGGGTTCATGCCCATGGGACGGCCGCGGCGTTTGCTCAGGTCACCCATAACATCACCGACATAGTCCTCGGGAACGGAAACAGCCAGGTTGCCGATGGGCTCCAGCAGCGTGGGGTTGGCATTGGGCATAGCTTCCTTAAAAGCAAGGATAGCAGCCAGCTTGAATGCCATTTCGTTGGAGTCAACGGGGTGGTAGGAACCATCGTACAGAACAGCTTTCAGGCCAACCATGGGATAGCCAGCCAGAGGACCCTTCTGAACTGCTTCCTGAATACCCTTTTCTACAGCGGGGTAGAAGTTTCTGGGAACGGAGCCGCCGAAGACTTCTTCTGCGAAGATCATCTCATCCCGCTCTTCCTGAGGCTCAAAACGAACCCAAACATCACCGAACTGGCCGCTGCCGCCGGTCTGCTTCTTGTGACGGCCATGGGCTTCGACCTTCTTCTTGATCTTCTCGCGGTACGCAACCTTAGCGGGGCTCAGCACTGCATCCACACCGAAGCGGCTCTTCAGCTTTGCAACCAGAACATCCAGCTGCTGGTCACCGGCACCGGAGAGCACCAGCTGCTTGGTCTCTGCATTGTTGACCAGAGTGAAGGAAGGATCTTCTTCGTTCAGACGGTTCAGGCCGGTACCGACCTTTTCTTCCTGACCCTTAACCTTGGGTGCAATGGCCATGGAGTAGCAGGGTTCTGCATAAGGAATGCCCTTCAAGCTGACGACCTTGCGGGGATCGCACAGGGTATCGCCGGTCTTGACCTTATCCATCTTGCCAATGGCACCGATATCGCCGCAGGTCAGCGCCTTGACCTCGGCAGCCTTCTTGCCGCACATGCTGTACAGACGGCCCAGCTTCTCGGTCTCACCGGTACGGGCGTTGACCAAAGTGGTGTCGGAAGTGATCTCGCCGGACAGGACCTTGATGTAGGAGTACTTACCGTACTGATCGGAAACAGTCTTGAAAACAAAGGCGGAGGGAACGCCGCCGGGAGATACCACGAATTCCTCGGTGGTGCCGTCAGCCAGAGTAGCCTTGTGATAGTTACCCTCAACAGGGTTAGGCAGCAGGTCGCAGATATGGTCCATGAGCATCAGGCTGCCCAGGCAGGTGTAGCCGGAGCCGCACAGCACGGGGAACAGGCTGCAGTCCATAACGCCCTGGTGCATACCCTTGATCATTTCGGCATAAGTAAAGTCTTCACCGCCGAAGAACTTGTCCATCAATTCTTCACTGGTTTCCGCAACGGATTCCTTCAGAGCATCGTTGAACTCTTCAATGACGGATTCCTTATCGGCGGGAACCTCTATCTCGACGCGCTTCAGCTTCTGCATCTCGTAGGCACGCTTATTGAGCACATCGATGATACCGGTAACCTTGTGGGATTCATCCCAAATGGGAACCACAACAGGAGCGATCTTGTTGCCGTAACGCTCACGCAGCGCGTTGAAAGTAGCATTGTAGTCGCTGTTGTCTTCATCGACCTTGGCAATATATACAAAGCGGGGCATATTCCGCTCTTCGCAGTACTTCCATGCCTTTTCGAAACCGACGGTAACACCATCCTTGGCAGAGCAGACAATGATCGCTGCATCGGCAGCGCGCAGGGCCTCTACAACGGCACCGGCAAAGTCAAAAGCACCGGGAGTATCCAGCACATTGATCTTGATGCCCTTATACTCCAGCGGCACCAGAGAGGTGGAAATGGAGATATTACGGCGGATTTCCTCGGGATCATAGTCACAAACCGTGTTGCCGTCAGCATTTCTGCCGATACGGTCAATAGCACCGGTCATGTAGAGCAGGCTCTCAGCCAGAGCAGACTTACCGCTGCCGCTATGGCCCAGAAGGCAAATGTTACGAATGGCGTTTGCTGTGTACATGGTTGTTTTATCTCCTTTCGGGAAGGCCGTGCCTTCCGCTGCTTAGTTGGGGTCCGTTCAAAACCACAATCATGGAGTCATTATACACGAATACAATCCACATTTCAATGCCCAATTTCGTAAAATTTGCAGCAAAACATTTATGCACTTTTGCGGCAACGCCTTGTTATTGTCTCACCTCTATGCTATAATCAGCAAAAAACTGCCGAAGGGAAGATACCCATGATCATCGATTTCCATGCCCATACTTTTCCGGAGAAGATTGCCCAAAGGGCCATTTCCGGAATGCAGGCAAGCAGCCACGCAGCAGCATTTTCAGAAGGCACCGTTTCTGCACTGCATACATCCATGCTTGACGCCGGGGTTACCCACAGTGTGGTACTGCCGGTGGCTACCAATCCCGCAAAGCTCACCTCCATGAATGATGCATCCATTGCCCAAAACGGGCAGTTGGGAATGTTCCACTTTGGGGCTGTACATCCCCTTGCGGAAAACTGGAAATCCGAGCTTATCCGGATCGCGGATGCCGGGCTGAAAGGTATCAAGATCCATCCCCTATACCAGGACATGTATATTGATGATATCCGCTACCTGCGGATTCTGGGCCGCGCCGCAGAACTGGGGCTGGTCACAGTGATGCACGCAGGCAGCGATATCGGTTATCCGGGTCAAGAGCGCTGCTGTCCGGAAAGGACCGCAAGAGCATTGTCCCAGTTGGGCGGCATTCCCATTGTGCTGGCACACATGGGCGGATGGAAAAACTGGGACCGGGTAGCAGAACATCTTGTCCCCACCGGCTGCTTTATTGACACCGCATTCTCCTTAGGTTCCGTTACCCCATTGGACGACGGTCATTACGCCCCGGAGGATCTTCCGCTGCTGACAGAAGCAGCATTCTGTGATCTGGTACATGCGTTTGGTTCCGAACGGGTACTTTTCGGCACCGACGCCCCCTGGGCAGACCAGAAATCCGAAATCCGCAAAATTCAGTCACTGCCTCTGGCAGAGCAAGAAAAAGAGGACATTTTCTACCGCAATGCACAGAAGCTGCTGAACATATAAGCAACGGGCGCCGCCATCACAGCGGTGCCCGTTTGATGTATTATATTTAGACGGACCGGGTCCATTCGGTAATCAGCAGACCCGGGATCAGCCATACCACTTCATACAGCAGCAGATTTACCGGTGTCAGCAGATCCGCTTCTCCCAAATATGCCAGCACCGCCATCATGGCCAGACCCAGAATGCCGCCCAGCAAATGGATCACCACACCGATCCAGCTGGCAGTGCGTAAACTGCGGGCGCCCGTAACCGCAAAGGCATAGGGTGCCAGACCTTTCGAGGTAATCAGTGCCAGTGCCGGTGTTTCCGCTTCCGGCGCCACTTCCGCCAGTTCTCTGCGAACCGACCGCTGTGGGAAACAGACCTTTCGGACATTTACAGAGAAACGGCTGCGAATAAAGCTCTCCGTCAGCATAAAGTCTTCCGTTACCAGTACAGGACGCAGGCCCCGGTACGCACACATGGTACGCATACCTGCCACGGAGGATTTTGCTTTTGCATAGGTTACTGCAAATACGCAGCAGAATTCGCCGTCAATGGCCGCATACACCGCCTGACTGACACTGGTACCCTCGGGAATTTCCACACCCAGTTCCTTCAGACAATTGAGTGTTCCCAACAGCACCGGCTCACCGCAAACCTCACCGCCGATACCGCCGTTGTAGCCACGGAAGTTCTGAACCGTGTAGCTGCGGCCGTTGCGGCTTTTCAGCAGATAATCAAACAGGGGTACCAATCCGCCGCCATCGGCATTGACCAGTGCGGCACAATAGGCGACGATCTGATCCGGATTCCGGCTTCCATAGTACTTTACACCATTGAGCTTGCAGCTGCCTACCGGGAACAGGTCCTCATGGCTGATGGGAAATACCGCGCGGCGGCTCAAACCCGTAATGCCTCTCCAACCGCAAAGCACAGTACCCAATCTATGCAGTCTGCGCTCCAGGATCGCCATGGGACGCGTTAGTGTAATAAAGGAGGTAACCGGCACTGCGGCCAGCAAAGACACCGACAGCACCTGAATACCAAAGGAAACGGAATCATGCAGCAGCATTGCCGCAGCTCCGCTGCCGATGCTTATCAGCAAAGCAAAGAACGCGTACCAGGAGAACACCTTTTCCGGACGGGACGGTTTATTGTAATGGTCCATAAAGTCTTCCGGCTGACCTTCTCCCCGCAGCAGGCCGGTACAGCCGTCATGATAATCCGGCACCGGCTTGATGCCATCCAGATTGGTAGCCTTCCGCATGGTATCCATCATTGCCATTTCCGTACTGCGCCGGTGGTAAGCTCCCCACAGGGACATCAGCACCTGCAGGCTAAACGCAGCACAGCAGGGCACACGCAGCTCCTGCAAACACAGAACGCCATCGGCACAGCAGGCAGCAAACGCAAACACCAACAGTGTATTGAGGGTAAAACGGCCTTTAAACAGATCCGCAATTCCCTCCATCATCTGATAGCACCCCAGCAGCGCAGACATCAGCATGGCAAATACCTGGCAGAATACCAGCAGCTTCATGCGGTTTTCCGGCACCATATCCAGTGCATACAGCGCCGTAGCACCCACCGCCAACGCCACCAGCAGAACGCTTAGAAAGATTGCAGCCTGTAGCTTGCCGAACCCGATCTCATTGATCTCGTAATACCGCCGTTCCGGTCCGGCCACCAGCTTGCGTTTCAGTTCCCGCAGACGAGAACGGGGATGAAAAATAATCGGCTGGGGCGGTGCATAGTCTCCCATAGGCTGTTCCCGCCCCGGCTGCTGCCCGTTTCCTCCGGATTGGGAAGCCTGCGCTTCCTTGGCCAGCTGTTCTATATTTTCCAACCGCACCGTATCCCCCAGATCATTGGTCACAG
>JAZNFH010000006.1:0-20455 GCA_045589055.1 Faecousia sp.
GATTGTAGATGAGATGGAGGAAAGAGGTATTGTTGGGCCATTTCAGGGAAGTAAACCAAGAGCTATTTTGGTAACAAAAGAAGAGTGGGAATCTATGCGCAGCGGAAATTGTGAGCAAATGGATTTCGACGATTTTTCAGAAGACCCAACAGATTTGACAGATGAGGGCTGAACCGGTAGTTAATACCGCAGCATATAAATTTGCATTGCATCCGTATTGGCGGAGCAACAGCAAGGAGGAAACTATATGAAAAACAAACAACATGTACGCATCTTGTCCCTTGTGCAGATGGCGGTTTTGATTGCCATTATGCTTGTCCTGGAATTGACTGGTCTTGGAATGCTTAAAATCGGTCTCCTTGAGATGACGATTCTGCAATTCCCTGTAATCGTTGGCGCCATCCTGCTAGGACCCGCTGGCGGTGCAGGCCTGGGCCTTGTCTTTGGCTTGATCAGCTTTTGGGAGTGTTTTGGAAAAAGTAACTTTGGTGTGACACTGATGAGTATCAATCCTTTATTTACATTTCTTGTCTGCGTTCCAACCAGAACACTAATGGGCTTCCTGTGCGGTGTAATCTACCGAGGGCTGCATAAGCTTCTTGTGGTTGGTAAGGAACATGTTGGTCAAACAGTCAAGATTATTCCATACTTAGTAGCAAGTCTTTCTGGTGCACTCCTTAACACACTGTTCTTTATGGGGGTTTTGTTAACCTTATTCTCTGCGACTGACTATATTGCGGGGTTAATGCAAATGGCGGGTACTCAGAACCTGATTCTCTTTGCGGTCTGGTTTGTAGGTGTACAAGGTTTGGTTGAAGCATTGCTTTGTGCGTTCCTGGGAACGGTTGTCAGCCGTGCAGTCGATGCTGTGCTGAAGAAATGAATTTATCCCGGCACAATGTGCCGGGATTTTTCATGCGCGCTGTGTGATAGAATGCACACAGCGCGCATAATATTTCACAGGGAGTGATGCAAATGAGATGCGCATGGCAAGATTATTTAAGATTGCTGCCAGCTTGGTTGCGCAGTGATGTAGATCTATATGGAAAGGATAATCTTCAAGAACTGCGAATTCGTGTTGGACAAGTGCCTGTATTATTACAAAAACAATGCATGAAAAGATTGGACAGGACAGTTGCTCTTGATGATATCAGCTATATTGTCAATTCTGCTTCGCAGTACTCGCCATGGTCAGCCGCCACAATCAGTCGGGGGTACATAACTGCTGCCGGCGGGCACAGAATTGGAATCTGCGGTGATGCGGTCGTTCACAACGGGGTGGTCACTGGAATTCGAACTGCAACATCACTGTGTGTACGCGTTGCCCGTGATTTTGAAGGAATTGCGGAGGCAGCCCTTCGTTATGAAGGATCTATTCTGATCATTGGACCTCCGTGCAGTGGTAAAACAACGCTTTTGAGAGATTTGATCCGACAGCGGTCCAATAACGGGAACGGTAGTGTTGCTGTAATGGACGAACGAGGGGAGCTGTTTCCCTATGTGAATGGGACATGCTGCTATGATATCGGCAAAAATACGGATATATTGACCGGGTGCAATAAACAGCAGGGAATCGACATGCTGCTTAGAACAATGGGTCCTTGCTGTATTGCTTTGGATGAAATAACGGAAGAATCTGATTGTCGGGCATTGCAGAATGCCGGTTGGAGTGGTGTTTCATTGCTTGCAACTGCACATGCCGGCAGCAAGAGCGATCTATTTTCGAGACCGGTCTATCGGCCACTAATTACAAGCAATATCTTTGACACAGTTTTGGTATTACGGATGGACAAGACCTGGAAAGCGGAAAGGATTTGATTTTGAGCATGAAACTCATTGGAATCGTGCTAATTATTGCTTCCTGCAGTATGTTTGGCTTCATGCTGGCATCAAACCTGAAACGGGAAATTAAATCATTGCATGACCTTGTTGGCATACTCAATTTTATGGAATGTGAGTTGAATTATAAGCTAACGCCATTACCACAACTGTGTCGCAACTGTGCAGTACATGGGAAAAATTTGGAAAAGTTGTTTCTGGTATTTGCTGATGAATTGGAAAGTCAAATTGTTCCCGATGTTTCAACCTGTATGAACGCATCTATTGAAAAAAGTGGTTCCCATTCAGCATCTGTTGTTGCACTCCTGTCTGAACTGGGTGATTCCTTTGGAAAATTTGACCTTCAAGGTCAATTGACAGGAATTGCGTCCGTTCGTCAAAGCTGTATAAAGCAACTGGAAGTTTTGGAGGACGGTAAGGACATTCGTATGCGTAATTATCGAACATTCGGTATATGTGCGGGCACGGCATTAGCCATCATTCTATTATAACATATGAACATTGATTTAGTTTTTAAAATTGCTGCAATTGGGATTGTCGTATCAATTCTGAATCAGGTCTTATCTCGTTCCGGCAGAGAAGAGCAGGCAACGATGACTACATTAGCCGGTCTGGTTGTTGTATTAATGTTGGTTGCGCAAGAAATTGCAGACTTATTTCAACTTGTAAAAACACTATTTGATTTTTAATGGACATTATTTTTAAAACCGTCGGGATTGCTATGGTAACATTGATTCTATGTCAGTTTCTTGAAAAGCAGAACAAAGACATAGCCATACTTGTTGGTTTAGCTGCCTGTTGCCTTGTTGTTTCCGGAGCAGGATACTATTTGGAATCCATACTTTCCTTCGTTAGAAATCTTCAAGTGACAGGGAACCTGAGTGAGGAATTTATCGATATTCTATTGAAAGCTGTTGGAATCGGACTTGTTTGCGAACTCGCTTCCCTGATTTGTGCGGATGCAGGGAATTCCGCACTTGGTAAGTCAATACACATTATGGCAGCTGGTGCAATCTTGTGGATTTCGCTGCCACTTTTATCAAAGTTGATTGAACTAATTAATACCGTTCTTGGAGAAGCATGAGAGTATTATTGATCTTGCTTGTAATTGTTTTGCTTGCGCTTCCGGTCAGTGCATCGGAGTTAGAAGCACCTTCCGTTCCGGATTCAGGAATGGCTTTTATGCCAAAGGAACCGGAATCATTCTCAGAGGGTGTTTGGGAAATTCTTGCTGAAGCAAGCGCACATATCAAACCAGCCTTTTCAGAAGCAGCCGGTGTATGCAGTACACTGATTATTTCTGTCATCCTATGTTCCATTATCAAGTCCGCCCCGGGGAGCCCGTCAAAGGTTGTAGAATTAGTCAACACAGTATACATTGCGTGTTTACTTTTGAATCCTTCCAACATACTGATCCACCTTGGTACCACAACAATTTCAGAGTTAAGCAACTACGGAAAGCTTTTATTTCCTGTCCTAACCGCGGCGCTGGCAGCAAATGGAGGGGTTACAAAATCGGCGGCGTTATATACGGGTTCTGTTGCTTTAGATAGTGTGTTATGCGCTGTGATATCATCCATAATTGTGCCGCTGGTGTATGTTTTTCTTGTACTGTCTATTGTATCCGGTGTGGTTGGTGAAAAGAGATTGGATAAAATGAAAGGTTACATCAAAAGTCTGATTACATGGGCTTTAAAGAAAATACTATACATTTTCACAGCTTTTCTGGGAATTACCGGTGTGGTCAGTGGTTCCACTGATGCTGCAGCTGTAAAAGCAACCAAAGTGGCAATTTCCGGTGTCGTTCCGGTTGTCGGCGGGATGCTCTCGGATGCTTCCGAAACCGTTTTGGTTGGTGCTGGCGTGATCAAAAATACGATTGGCGTATATGGGTTACTTGCGGTACTGTCAGTTTGGATTGGCCCGTTTATAAAGATTGGCGTTCAGTATCTATTACTGGCGGCAACGAGCGCTGTCTGCGATATTTTTTCGAAGGACAGGCCCTGCAAGATAATCGAAGATTTTGCGTCCGCAATGGGTCTGTTATTAGGAATGACCGGCACAGTGTGTGTGTTTCTGTTGATCAGCATTGTATGCTTCATGAAAGGAGTTTCCTAGTGGTTGTAGTCAAAGAATACCTTATAACTGTTACAGCTGCATCCATTATTTGCGGGATCGTCACTGGACTGACCAAGAAGAACGGAACAATTTCAACTATGCTGAAATTGCTGTCAGGCATTTTTATGGTGATATCAATGCTTTCGCCGGTTATTAGATTTCCTATGGGCGATATTTCTTTGCATCTTGACGGTATCTCGTCCGAAGCCGAAAACACAGTGAATGCCGGAAAGCAAATTGCAGAAGAAGAAATGAAAGCAATCATAACATCTAACACACAGGCATATATTCTTGAAAAAGCAGAAAAGCTTGGTGCCGATATAGAACTGGAAGTCTATTTAGAAGACTGCGTTCCTACAGCTGTACGGATTATTGGACAGATGGCACCGTACACAAAATTACAGCTATCACAATATATTTCCGATAACCTCGGTATCGCTGCGGAGGATCAACAGTGGATCGATTAACCATTCAAAAAGATGTCATGGACTTTATAAAGAAATATAAGTATGTGATTATCGTACTGATAATCGGATTGTTACTTATCATGATTCCATCTGTTGGTAAAAACAATGAAGAAACAGTGGTTATATCTCAGGACAACAGCAATATACTGTCCGTAGAAGATCAATTATCTCAGATTCTCAGTCATGTAAAGGGCGCCGGAAAGGTTCAGGTGATGTTGCGTATTTCCATTGGCGAGGAGACTTTCTACCAAACGGACGATAACTATTCAAGTAGTGACGGAAGCTCATCCGAAAAGAGAGATACCGTCACTGTAACAGACGCAGATAGAAACCAAACCGGATTAATCCGGCAGGTAAATCCACCTGTGTACGCCGGTGCCATTATTGTGTGCCAGGGGGCAGACAGTCCTACAGTACGGTATGCAATTGTGGAAGCTGTATCAAAATTCACAGGTCTTGGATCGGATAGAATCTCAGTGCTTAAAATGAAATGATTGGGGGATTTAAAGTGAAAAAATGGAAAAAAAACATAATGGCAGCAGCCGTGCTTGTTACAGTTTGTGCAGGCATTTATTTAAATTGGCTCTATACAGAAGATCAAGCCACAGCAAATCTGGAGGATACATTGGATGCCAACAAACTCTTGTCATCCGATACTCTCGTAATAGCAGATGGAACGAATACACCAGAGGCAAATACTGTATCTGACTACTTTGCGGCTGTTCGGCTTTCCAGGCAGCAGGCGAGGGACAGCGCTGTCTCTTTGCTGCAGGAAGCAATGGCATACAATCAGGATGAAACAGGGACGGAGAGTAACGCACAACTTGAAGAACTTGTCCAAATTGCTTTGTGTGAGGCACAGATCGAAAGCTTGATCATTGCAAAGGGATATGCAGAGTGCGTTGCCTATATCAGCAACGGTGGAATCTCAGTAGCAGTTGCAACGCCGGAAGGTGGGCTTCAGCAGCAGGATGTTGCTGTTATTGCAGATATCGTATTGACACAATCTGATTTTGGCATGGATGACATTCATGTCATTGAAGTGCAATAAAAAGCTCCCCAAAGGTAGTAACCTTTGGGGCTTCTTTTTGTAAGCAGAAAATAGTTGTAATTTTATAAAAGTGTGATACAATAAGCAAAAGAATATCCTTTTCTATGTGTAGGATTGAATTAGGAGGTATTTTCATGGCAGAAAACAAAACCTATGTTGCACAGGTACAAGAGAATGGTAGTGTTATGATTTCTGAGGATGTCATTGCAACGATTGTGATTCATACAATCGGCGAAGTTGAGGGCGTTGTTGAATTGAACGCAAAGCCCGGTGCAGACATTGCTGAAATGATCGGAAAGAAGAACTGGGGCAGAGGTTTGAAAATCACAATCTCGGAGAATGATGAACTCACGGTTGCCTGCAATGTTGTCATTGCTTACGGTCAGAGTGTTGTATCTGTCGCAAATGCAGTACAGACAGCGGTTACCGGTGCGGTAGAATCCATGACCGGGATTAAAGTAGCTGCTGTAAATGTGAATGTCTGCGGTATCGCGCAGCAGTAAGGCAGGTTGGTATGACACGAGCAAACGCCAGAGAACTGGCTGTACATTTAATCTACGGCCGCGATTTTACCGGTGATGCACCGGAGAATGTGGTCGGCATTCGGTTAGAAAAAGAATATTATGCAAAGCTTTCTGCTGAAAATGAGATTTATGCGGAACGGCCCAGTCGTGCGCAGCTTGCCTATATTGATTCCATTGTCGCAGGTATTGCTAACCGTACGGAAGATCTGAATGCATATATTCAGAAATATTCCATTGGGTGGGATGTGAATCGTATTTCCAGATTGGCCAGATCTATCATGCAGCTGGCTATCTATGAGATACTGTATGTTGAGGATGTTCCAACGGGCGTTGCAATTTCTGAAGCTGTTCGCCTGGCAAAAAAGTACGACGGTGATGATACCGGCGCATTTGTTAATGGTATCCTCGGTGCCTTTGCCAGAGGACTGCAATCGGAAGTCGCTGCTGATAAGGAGTAATCTATGGCTGTCATTGGTTTCGATACCAGCAATTACACAACATCCATAGCTTTTTTTAATGGAGAAACCGGTACCAATTGTTCCAAACTCCTTCCTGTTAAGCAGGGAGAACTGGGTTTGCGGCAGAGTGATGCTGTGTTTGCACATATTAAAAGCCTGCCGGAGCTTTCCGGCAGGCTGTTTTCCAATCTGAATGGCGAGGAAATTGAAGCTGTTGGTGTGAGTACCCAACCTCGGGCGGTAACAGGAAGCTATATGCCATGTTTTATGGTTGGATACTCGCATGCGAAACTGCTAAGTGATCAGTTACAGGTTCCTCTCATTGAGGTATCCCATCAACAGGGGCATGTTGCTGCATCCTTATGGAGCGCGGGCCGTATGGACTTGCTGGATACTCCGCACCTTGCATGGCATCTTTCCGGCGGTACCACAGAGCTTTTACTGGTTGAACCGTCCGGCAAAAATGTGCAGTGCACCAGAATCGGCGGCACTACAGATATTTCAGCAGGACAACTGATTGACCGAACAGGTCAACTGTTGGAACTGCCGTTTCCATCCGGCAAGTACTTGGATGCACTGAGCAATGATTGTGTTCTGACGGAAGTCTTTAAGGTGAAATGTCCCGGATTGGAGTTCTCTCTGTCCGGTGTCCAAAATAAGGTCCAGCAATTTCATGAAAAGCAAGGTGACCCCCCAGAAACAGCCGCTTACTGTCTTCGCTGCGTAGCGGAAGCGGTATATCAGGCCAGTAAAAACGCAATGAAAGAATACCCTGGTTTGCCGATTGTCTTTTCCGGTGGGGTTGCTTCCAACTCGCTGCTTAGAGATCGGATTGCTTTGCTGAAACCTGTTTTTTCCGAACCGCAATATGCGACGGACAATGCTATGGGCGTTGCTGTATTGGCATACCGTTTACGGGAGCGATGATATGTCTCAGAATATTTTATCCATTACCCAGATCAATGAATATATCCGAACGACAATGGATAGAGATCCATTTCTGACCGGTGTTGCTGTTCGCGGTGAAATCAGTAATTACAAACTGTACCCTTCCGGACACCATTACTTCACCCTAAAAGATGAAGGTGCAGCGCTGAAATGTGTTATGTTTAAAGGCAATGCGATGCGCATGCGATTCAGACCAGAGAACGGCATGAAGGTCATTGCTATGGGCAAAATCAGTGTCTATCCAAGAGACGGTGCCTACCAACTTTACTGCACCGCGATGACGGTAGACGGTGTTGGTGATCTGCATGCAGCCTTTGAACAGTTAAAGGCCAAGCTTGCCGCTATGGGTTTATTTGAACAGTCCCATAAGAAGCCACTGCCCAGATACCCCGGAACGATTGGAATTATTACCAGCTCAGCCGGCGCTGCAGTACACGATATGCTTCGGATTCTGCGGAAAAGATATCCATTGACAAAGGTACGGCTGCTGCCTGTTCGTGTTCAGGGCGTGGAAGCACCTCCGGAGATTGCGGCTGCTATCCGTTACGCCAACAAGCATCGTCTGGCTGATCTTTTGATCGTGGGCAGAGGAGGCGGTTCCATAGAGGATTTGTGGGCGTTTAATGATGAGCGTGTTGCGTTTGCAATTTATGAATCAGAGATTCCCGTGATCTCTGCTGTTGGACATGAACCGGATGTCACAATATCAGATTATGTAGCGGATCTTCGTGCTGCAACACCGTCTAATGCCGCAGAACTGGCTGTGCAGGATCAAGAGGCCCTTCGGCAGACATTGGATTCTATGCTGGCTGCAATGGCAACGGCTCTAACAAGACAACTGAAAGCCTCAAAACGCCATTTGGAGGTGCTTAGTAACAGCAACTGCCTGCAAAGTCCGACAGTCTATTTACAGCAGCGAAAAGATGTACTTTCCGCAACAGCTGATAGAATGTGCGCAGCACAAAACAGGTATGTTAGTATTAAAAAACAGCGGTTCGTTGCACTTGCTGCAAAACTGGATGCTATGAGTCCATTGAAAGTTCTTACGCGCGGTTATGCAATGTCTCATACGCAGAATGGGACTCTGCTTCGTTCTGTAAAGCAAGTTAATGCAGGGGACACGGTAAGTATATCTGTTTCGGATGGCAGCATAATTGCTTCCGTTCTTGATGTAAAGGAGAATGAGGAATGAATAGCGGAAATAAAACCTTTGAGGAAAACATGCAGCGCCTGGAACAAATCGTTCGCGCAATGGAGCGGGGCGATGTGGCACTGGAAGAATCTCTAAAACTCTTTCAGGAGGGCGCAGCGCTTATTAGAAACTGCGGTAAGCTTCTGGACGAGGCAGAGCTTCAGGTTAGGAAAATTATGACTGATGCCAACGGTGAGCCGTTAGAGGAGGATTTTTCCGATGAATCTTGAATGCAGAACTGAAGAATACCGCAAGCATATCGAAGCATTTCTCAAGGATTGGTATTCGCGCTTCCATAATGAACCCCAATGCAGGCTCTTTGATGCAATGGAGTACAGCTTGTTGGCCGGTGGTAAACGGCTACGGCCGATTTTTGCATTTGAGTTTTGCAGAATGTGTGGCAATGACTGGAAGCTTGCGACTCCTTTTGCAGCCGCTGTCGAAATGATCCATACTTACAGTCTGATCCATGACGACCTGCCTTGTATGGATAATGACGACTACCGCCGAGGAAGACTTACAAATCACAAAGTCTTTGGTGAAGCGATGGCAGTTCTTGCCGGTGATGCCCTTTTGACGGATGCTTTTGCCGTTGCATCGACTGTGGTTCTTGCGGATCCCAAAGACATGTCTTTTGCAATAGGTGTACTTAGTGAATGTGCAGGTTCTTTGGGCATGGTTGGTGGCCAAGTATTAGACACTTTGAGTGAAGAGCGTGAATGTACGGAGGATGAAGTAATCGCAATTCAGACAAGAAAGACAGGCGCATTGATCAATGCTGCATGCGTTCTTGGCGCGATTGCAGGTGGCGCAAGCAAAGAACAATTGGAAGCGGCAGGTCGATTTGCCGGGTCACTTGGTCTTGCATTCCAGATCCGCGATGATATGCTGGATGTGATTGGAACAAAAGAAGAGATGGGTAAGGGCGTTGGGACCGATGCCGATAAAAATACATTTGTCCGAATCTACGGTGTCGAAAAATGTGAGGAACTTGTGCAGCGCTACACGGAGACAGCAATTAATGCCCTGAGCGTGTTTAAAGATACTTCTTACATGATTGCCCTTGCAAGAAGCTTGACGGATCGCCGCATTTAAAATTTCCCCTGACTGCATAAAAAGCAGCCAGGGGTGTTTTCATAATTATTGAATATCGTCGTTATCAAATCGATCGCCGCATTCCGGGCAGAATTTAGGTGGGTTTTTGGGGTCATTCGGTTCCCAACCGCATTTGTCACAGCGGTACTGGGGTTCGCCGGAGGGTTTTTTTGTGCCGCATTCGGCGCAGAACTTACCTTTGTTCTGACTGCCGCAACTGGGGCATACCCATCCATTTGTACTACCGCATTCGGTGCAGAATTTACCAGTATTGACAGTACCGCATTTACAAGTCCAACCGCTCTTTGGGGCAGGGGAGGGCATCTGTTGTCCCATCTGGAACATGGAACCTACATTGACACCGCCGGCCTGCTGCGCCATTCCCATTCCCATAAAGCCCATCATTGCACCGTTTTCGTTCTTAGCCGCGGATTTCATTGCTTCTGCCTGCGCACCCACGATTGTAGCACCAGCCATGTTAGGGTTACGATATACTGCGGTCTTCTGTAGCTCTTTAATGGTTGCCTCATCCTCGGCAGATGCAGTAACAGAGTTCACACCGACAGATACAATGCTGATGCCACGCAGGCCGGACCACTTTGCAGACAACTCGCTATTCATTGCTTCAGCCATTTCTGCCGTGTGACCGGGTAGGGCAGAATAACGGATGCCCATGGAAGAGATTCTTGCAAATGCCGGTTGGAGCGCTGTCAGGAATTCAGATTTAAGCTGACTATCCAGCTGAGAACGATTGTAATCAGTGGTTACATTGCCGCAGACATTCTTGTAGAACAGCATGGGATCCGTAAGCTTGTAAGAATACTCACCGTTACACCGGACAGAAATATCCATATCCAGGCCGATGTTATGATCAACAACCCGGAAGGGGACCGGGTTGGGTGTTCCGTACTTATTTGCAGTAATTTCTTTCAGATTAAAGTAATAGACCCTTTGATCCTTACCGGTGTCACCGCCAAATGTGAAGCGACGCTTAAAGGTTTCCCAGCTTCCTTTTATACCATTGCCAAGACCGCCATAGAAAATAGTAGGTTCGGTTGAAGCATCCCAGGTGAATGCGCCAGCTTCTGCGCTGAATTCGACGATCGCACCCTGATCTACGATCATCATGCATTGTCCCTCATTGACTACGACAACGGAACCATTGGTGATGACATTGTCAGGACCTTTTGTATTGCTGGACCGACCGCCCGTTTTTTTCTGACCCTTGGCGACAAGAATGTCCACATCTAAAGTATCACAGTAAAAATATTCTTTCCATTGATCTGCCAACACAGATCCGCCCGCTGCAAATGCTGCTTTGATCAAACCCATAATAATTACTCCTTTGTTTTAGAATTTACCATGACCGCCGCCGTGGCTTCTGCCGCTGCTGCCCGCATGAACGGAACTCCCGCCACCGGAACTGTTTTCCGACTTGCGAACTTTTTGAAGCTGACTGTATAGGAAAATATCTCTTTGTACATTTACCTGATATGTGTCCTTCAGCATATAGGAATCGGCTCCGCGCTGCGCTCTTGCGGTATTCATCTGACCGCGCAATATGAGAAGAACAATTCCTGCAATAACAATGCCAATTACAAGGGATATACCGATTTTTTGTATATACCAACTGAAATCGCGGAGAGGTTCATA
Organism: Faecousia sp.; assembly: GCA_045589055.1. Taxonomy (GTDB): domain Bacteria; phylum Bacillota; class Clostridia; order Oscillospirales; family Oscillospiraceae; genus Faecousia. Next base: position 11,346 of record JAZNFH010000006.1, read on the forward strand.
ATATACGATTTCGTCCTGTGTATCTGGAATAAAGGTGCCTGGCCCGGTATACTCATGCTGAAAACCGTCAATTGGTGCGCCATTTCGATACGCTTTTAAATAGGTTTCCAAAGCATCCAAATATACGGAAAAGGCGATGAAGTACTGATCTTGTGATAGATACCCGGAAATCTGCGAGAATAAGTCTTGGACTCCGTAGTCCGTAACCGCATAGATCGCTTCACCGGTGGTACTGATTGCCCAATCGCGGTATTCCATGGACAGCAGAAGCAGGATTCCGCTGAAATCTTCTCCTATGCCATAACCGTTGTTATCGTAGAAATCATCCGCATAGTTTTCACTTGCTTTCCCGTTCAAGCTTTCAGTTGTTACGATTACGACATCTACGTTGTATTCCTGTGCAATTCGCTGTGCCTCTGCTTCAAGGGTTGCTCTTTCACTGTCACTGAGTAAACCGGCATTGTCAACAACATTTGCCGGAACAGCTGATACAGAATTTGCGATACCCAGTATAAATGCCATGCAAAGAATGAGCGTTGTTATCCGTTTCATATCACTGCCTCCTTATGATAGTAAAATGGTAAGGATACTTACCAAGGCAGTAACACCGGAGCAGATGCTCGCAAACCAAACAAGGCTCCGATTGGGACATATGGGAAATGTACCGGTCATCTTACCTGTCTGCCCGTTCATGGCAAACAGGTATGTCTTTTCTTTGTATTTTGTATATAGCATCCAGACTGGAAGCAACACATATTTTGCTGTACTGTGTGTAACTTGAAGCTGCTTACATGTAGGAACAACGGTACTGAACCCGAAAAAGGTACCTTGGAGGGAGTCGCTTAGTGTATCGCTTACGCGCTGTTCAATTCTGCTCTGACCCTCAATGGAGGGTACATCGTATTTATCAGCAAAAAAACCGGAAAGATATGCAGTTTCAAAATCTACCATCTGACTGTAATCATAAGGTTCAATGGACTCCATTACAGCATTATCTGTTTTGGAGGATCCATCCATCGGTATGGATGCAAAGCCTGCACTTGCCTGTCTCTTTAATAGGTAATGGTCAGTTTTTGTGTAATGATATCGACTGTCAGACCAATGACGCACTCTCGTTGCTTTATATTGTCCGTTGAAAGTACCATTGCAGTTGTACAGCCAGAAAGGAACATAGATGCCGGTAATTTTTCCAACCCTATGTTCTTCCGTAAAGTTTTTGGGGAGCAGAGGCTTTCTTTTGCAGAGCTCGAGAAAGGCTTTTTGGGCATCCTCCTTAGATTTCTGGAAGGGCAATACAGCATCCGGACGAATACTGCCTGTCAATCTACCGGGTAGAATCGCAGGATTCTCACAGTAGGGACAGGATGTAGCAGCAGTGTTTTCATCAGTAATCAATTCGCCGCCACAGGATTGGCAGGTAAATGTGCGCAATTGAGAATAATCTTCATCCGTCCACTCAATGTCAGCATGCTGGTCCCAATCAAAAGAATCAGGGGTTAATTTCTCGTTGAAAGCTTTGACGGAATCCATCTCAAAAGAATTATCGCAGTATTCGCAAACGAGATTCTGCTCAACACCGGAGAATTTTAATGCAGCGCCACAGCAGGGACAGTTATATTCCATTACGGTTGTGGCTTGTTCCACAGAAACACCTCCTTTCGTTTATACTACCATTTTTACAGCAGGAAATCAATACGATTCCTTGGTCTCACATCAATTGTAACGCTACACCCGGTTTTCCTATTTTGCGCACAATGCGTTGACAAGTAATTCAAAGAATTGTATAATTGTGCGAATGAAAGGAAGTGAACCGGATGAGTAAATGCAGCTTAGCTTATCTTAAGTTGATTGCTTCTATGTTAATTTTTGGAAGTATCGGGTTATTTGTTCGCTACATCCAGCTTCACAGTGGGATCATTTCCTTTGTCAGAGCTTTTGTTGGTGCCGTATTTCTCTTATCAGTAATTTTGATCAAGCGCTCCGGTATTTCGTTGTCAGCTATCAAAAAGAACTTGTTATGTTTAATTCTATCCGGTACGGCCATTGGTTTTAATTGGATTCTACTATTTGAATCATATCGGTATACCACTGTTGCAGTCTCAACGCTGTGCTATTACATGGCACCGGTTATAGTAACATTGCTGGCACCATTCATACTGCGGGAACGACTTTCCTCTAAGCGCGTTATTTGTGCATGTGTTGCTATGGCAGGTATGATCCTCATTTCCGGTATATTCAAATCATCTGCATCATCTGGCAGCAACATAAAAGGTATCCTTTTGGGGCTTGGTGCCGCTGTTTTGTATGCAACTGTCATTTTGCTGAATAAGCAATTACGCAATATTTCGGCAATTGACAGAACGGTTGTTCAGCTTCTGATTTCTGCTATTGTGTTGCTTCCGTATAATCTGCTGACAACCAAGATTACGGCCTTATCCCTTTCTTCAAACGGGATGGTACTCCTTGCTGTGGTAGGTATTCTACATACCGGAATTGCCTATTATTTATACTTTGGCTCCATGGAAGATTTGAGCAGCCAAAGTATTGCTGTTGCCAGCTACATTGACCCTGTTGTAGCTGTTATTGCCTCCGTCACACTTCTAAGAGAGCCATTCGATGTTTTCTCTTTATTAGGTGCTGTTGCAATACTCGGTGCCGCTGTCGCCAGTGAGCTGCCTCAGAAAAGGAAGGTTTCTCAATGATTACAGATGTTGTTGCTGCATTGATCTGGGATGGAGATAAATTTCTCGCCTGCCAGCGGCCTGCGCATAAAGCACGCGGACTGCTCTGGGAATTTGTTGGGGGAAAAGTGGAACCAGGTGAAAGCCTTCAGAATGCACTGATTCGTGAATGCCGTGAAGAGCTGGCCGTAACCGTCAAGGTAGGGGAGACCTTTATGACTGTACTTCATGAATATCCGGACATTACTGTGCGATTGACACTGTTTCATGCTTTTATCAGTGACGGTACAATCCAGAAACTGGAACATAATGATATTCGTTGGATCAAAACGGATGAGATAGACAATTACCAGTTTTGCCCTGCTGACGATGAAATTTTGTTAAAATTGAAGTCTCGCAACAATTTATAGATTAAAGGGGAATGTAAGATGAAAAAAGTGGAAACTTTGGCTGCACCTGCTGCTATTGGTCCGTATGCTCAAGGCTATGTTGCAAACGGTTTTGTGTTCACATCCGGTCAGATTCCGGTAAATCCTGCGGATGGCTCAATTCCTGAAGGGATAAAGGAGCAGGCAGAACAAAGCTGCAAGAATGTTTGCGCTATTTTGGAGGCTGCAGGAAGCAGTGCAGAATCCGTGATCAAGACAACCTGTTTTCTGGCAAATATGGACGACTTCGTAGCTTTTAATGAGGTGTATGCAAATTACTTTACTATGCGCCCTGCAAGAAGCTGTGTAGCAGTAAAAACGCTTCCCAAGAATGTGTTGTGTGAAATCGAAGCGATCGCGCTGGCCGATTAAAATTACACTTGATTTTGCAAACATTTTGCATACAATAAATACCATAATGACTGAAGGCTGGTGATTCCTTTGAACCGTATTATTATTCCCAACAGCTATCATCCCATTCTTGACGAGTACGACACCCAGCGGGCAATCGCATACATCAAGCAGACATTCCAGGAGGAGTTTTCCTCAGCTCTGAATCTTAAGCGTGTTTCTGCACCGCTCTTTGTTACAGAAGAATCCGGTTTGAACGACAATCTTAACGGATATGAGCGTCCGGTTTCCTTTGATATTCCTGCTGTCGGTACAGATGCGCAGGTGGTTCATTCTCTCGCAAAGTGGAAGCGGCTTGCATTAAAGAGATACCATTTTGGTGTTGGTAACGGACTTTATACGGATATGAATGCTATTCGTCGCGACGAGGATCTTGACAATATACATTCAATCTATGTTGACCAGTGGGACTGGGAGAAGATCATTACACGGGAAAACAGAAATCTTGACTACCTAAAGCTGATTGTTTCCTCCATTGTGTCTGCTATCTGCAACACAAATGATCGTCTTCAGGTTCGTTATCCACAGCTGCATACAAAGCTCAGCAGGGAAGTGTCTTTCATTACAACACAGGAACTGGAAGATATGTATCCGGATTTTGATGATCACCAGCGTGAAAATGCCTATGTAAAGGAACATCACACTGCATGTATTATGCAGATCGGCGGCAAGCTCCGCTCCGGAAAGACGCATGGTGGCCGTGCGCCTGACTACGACGATTGGCAGTTGAACTGCGACATTTTCTTCTGGAATGATGTGCTGGGTCAGGCACTTGAGATTTCGTCTATGGGTATTCGTGTGGACGAAGAAGCACTTGACCGCCAGCTGACACTTGCCGGATGTGATGACCGCAGACAGCTTCCGTTTCATAAGATGCTGTTGGCCGGAGAGTTGCCATTGACCATCGGCGGTGGTATCGGCCAGTCCAGATTGAGCATGCTGATGATGGGTTGTGCTCATATCGGTGAGGTTCAGTCCAGTGTATGGGATGCTGCTACCATTGAGGCTTGTGAAGCAAACGGGATTCGACTGCTGTAAATCAATATTTATATTGCTCCAATATTCATTAACGGATTTCACATTCCTGTGGAATCCGTTTTTAAGTGTGGTTCTTCCGCAAGCAAAGCGGTTGAACTTTTCGGTTATCCGGATATTTATACCTTTCGTCATCAGTTTACCGCTATAATTTGCCTGCAACCGAATAGGTATAAGGAATGATATTTCATAATAAAACGCCTGATTTTCGATACTACAACCCGCCCACCGATTCCGATGGGCGGGACTCATTATTTAAATGTCGAATGCTGGATTCATATAATAAACATTCTTTTGATTCAGTTTCTCCCGCAGAAGCTGTACAGCTTCCCCAAAGCGTTGGAAGTGTACAATTTCCCGCTCTCTGAGGAATTTAATGACATCATTCACATCCGGATCATCGCTTAAGCGGAGAATATTATCATAGGTTACTCTTGCTTTCTGCTCTGGTCGATGGCTATAACTACCCAGTAACTACACAGATAATTCGAGAACAAGCGACTGTATGTGACAAAGACTGATATTTTACTTTTCCATATTTCTTCCGCATTGGCCATCCTTGAGGCAAATAGGAGGGTAATACATAGGAGAAGGCTAAGGTGATTTTTCGATAGGAGAAAGCTAAGGTGACTTTGCTCTCTTGAATGTCGAAATATGGGATCATTTCTTTCTTGCCTTATGAAACTGCTTATTTACAGGAAATGAGGTAAAGAACTTATGTTGTATAATCAAGATAAAAGTAGCACTCAGGAACAATCCCGAGTGCTATTTTTGCGTTTATTATATATTCGAAAGTGGTGGAATTGAGCATGAAATGCTTACGGAAATATAAGTGGGTGAAGCTGCACCGTGGTTGTCTGCCATCCGGAAAAGGAATTATGGGCTATTGGGCAAAGCTGGCATCACGAGCTGCCTTTAGAAAAGGAAATGGCGTGTACTGCGGCTTCAGAAATGCTGTGACTCCCGGAATGTGGGCTGGCGGGATTGTGGGCCTTAAAAGCATTCTTGGCGTAAAGCGGCGCAGACAGGCGCTGTGGATCATGCATGAACTGGAGGAATTGGGCTACCTGAAGTTCAGTCTGGACATTAAGACAAAGAAACTCAGTTATGAAATCAACGATTGGGTGTTTGCATGTTCAGGAGCTGAATGTGAGCAGGGTGCCGTATATGCTACTGATGGGTTTGGATTCTTGTGTATGCCCAGAACCATCACAGATAGATTGACACAGAACAACAGAACGTTTGATGAAGCAGACGCATGGCTGGATCTCTGGTGTCACACGACTTTCAGAGATTATGGCAATGCGTTTTCTTTTTTAGGACCCACTGTTCAGCTTGGTAAATATGGTTCTGTATTAACCCTGGATGGATTAGGTCGCCGGTGGAACTGGGAGAAGACAAAAGTTTGGAGATTCTTCCAAAAGAATGAGGAAACCTTTGCATTATACCGGCTGCCCAGTTCGTATGGCTGCATCATCTATAATAAGCAGTATTTCTATGGTGAGGACGTAGCGCTACCTGAGGAGTCTGATGTGCTTCAGATGCTTTCTGATATTCGTAGTGCATCTCATCGGGGGATCATTGCCCGTAGTGAAACTGAAAGAATCAATATGATGATCGCGTGGAATAGCCGGAAGGTTGTGAAGGCACAGGAAGTATCTGCTGAAAATGAGTCTGACGAAAGCCGCGTTGCATCTGTGAACCCCTATACGCGCGCGTATTTTTCTCATGGTAGGAACTGTAAGTATAGTAGGAACTGTATATATGACTGCCTGGGTTGGATAATAGGAGCCGTTCGATATTTTGACTTGGATCATATAGGGGGAGTCTGCCCAATTATGCTACCCAAGCTATACCCGAACTCATCTTAGCGAAAGATATTATTTTCTGGGAACATTTCAGTGTGTATGTCGAAAACCGTTAATTTCGAAGCGATTATTCCGTAATTAGTATTACTGACTTCAAATCGCCAGACCCATGTCTTTGCAAGATAGGGGAATTTCATCTAAAAGGAGTAAGATATGAACAACAAATTCAGCTACGATGAGCAGGAGAAAAACCTTACCGCAAGAAATAAGGCTTTCCTGGATTACTTGACACGGCGAGGGATAACGCCGGACTTTAAGATTCCAAGCGAGATCGAGCAAAAAAGAAAACAGGAGATTGCAAAGAAGGCATATCATAATACTCAGGTGCTTTTAGAGAACTATCGAGATATGGTTTGGACTTTGGAATCTACACCAGATCAGATAGCAAGTGAACTGGAAATGCCTTTTGCGACACTGGATGAACTGCTTGCGAGAATCGATATTGAAGGTGCCATGGACAACAAGAAGATTGAAAGCAGGCTGATTACTGTAACGAAATCCAGAATTCTTATCGATCGCCTAAATGAGGCAATTTCATTTCTTCGTAAAAAACCAAAAACTGGAGAGGATCTTTATCGGATTATTTATAAGACCTACGTAGATCCGGAAACCTGCGATAGTGTTTTCGATTTGTTTTATGAGCTGAATATGTCCAGACGCAAATATTATGATTTGCGCCAGCAAGCCATCAAGCTGATCTCAATGCGTCTTTGGTCCGTCCCGGATAGAGAGATTGAGCTCTGGCTTGAGATACTTAACATGATTGAGCATCAAAGTGACTGATTCCGACACCATAATCGAAGATCGACATAATTCGTGGGAATAAATTGGGAAAAACCCGGGAATAAAATGGGAAAAAAAAGTACACAACCCGGGAATCGAACCGTGTTATAATTGTATCGTCCAAAAGTGGATGAACGCCAAGGGCGCTGTTTTGAAGGCAATTTCAGGCTTTAGAAACAGCGCCTTTTGTCGTTCCATTAACTATGGAAAGGAGGTAATAGACATGGTAATGACTCTTGCCAGAGGTAAGAAGTATCTTCAGGATGCATACTGGTCTGCAGTGGGTATGGCTTCTGCTGCTATGCTGACCTTGCAGCCTGTACTTGCTACTGGTACTGGCACCGGCACTGCCACTGCCACGATTTGGAATCGGTTCTCCACGATTCTGAAGGATGTGTACGGTCAGGTGGTTGCAATCAGCACCATCGTAGCAGTCACTGTTGCAGCCATTGCGCTGCTCATTCGCATGATCTCCCGTAACCAGCGGGCCGTTGACGAAGCTACCAATTGGCTGAAGCGTATCGTCGTGACCTGGATCATCCTGAACTCTCTGGGCTTTGTGGTCGCTTATCTGCAGCCCCTGATCCAGGGTGGTAACTACTCCGGCTAAGAAGCCTAAGAATAAAATCCAGGCTTCCTAAGGAGGTGATACCCATTCTAGACTGGATTTTCGAAGGTATTGTCGGTTGGGTGTCCAGTATTGCATCACAGCTGCTGGATGCGGTATCCGGTCTCTTTCTTGAGGCATTGGGTACTGACATGACTGCGATGGAAGAATACTTTCCTTTTGTGACCAAAGCCTATGGAGTCATGCAGGTTACTGCTTATGCCATACTCATTCTGATCGTTATATGGCAGATATTCAGAGCCTTTGGTGGACCAATCACTGAAGCCGAGAATCCGTGGCACCTTCTTGTTAGGGGCGCTATCTTCGGTTTTCTGATCAGTTATGCTAAACCTATTTTCAATGCCTGTCTGATTATTGCACGGGCACCGTATACGTCACTGATGGATCTAACAATGACCGGTGAAGATTTTACCTTTGCCGGTGTCGAACAGGCCCTCACCACCGGCTTGACCACACTTGTGGCAACAGCCAGTGTTGTGGGTCTTATTTTGATCCTGATCCTACTCATTGCCCTTGGTTGGAACTATTTCAAGCTCCTCCTTGAGACAGTAGAGCGATACATCGTAGTAGGAGTTCTGTGCTATACATCGCCTCTGGCATTTTCTATGGGCGCTTCTAAAAGCACCAATAACGTATTTAAGTCCTGGTGTCGGATGGTTGGTTCTCAACTGCTGCTTCTAGTTATGAATGTATGGTTCCTGAGAGGCTTTGCTTCTTCGATGGGCCAGTTCATCGGAAACGGCGGCGCTCTGACAACAGGTAAAGGAAGCATCTTTCTATGGATGTTCTGTGCCCTGGCATATCTGAAGTGTGCGCAGCGGTTTGACAGCTATCTTGCCTCTATGGGCCTGAATGTTGCCCAGACTGGTTCCAGTATGGGTATGGAGCTACTGATGGCTGCACGAGTCATTTCCGGTGTGGGTAGTGGAGCAAGATCTGCAGGATCTGTCTTTGGACGAACCGGTGGAAATGCTACTGCAACCGGAACTGGAGCGGCAGCAAGCGGTTTTGCCGCAGGATTTGCATCGAGATTCAGCCCCAATTCCTATGTTCGAGATGCTGTTGTTGAAGGTGGCACAAGAATGGGCTTCAGTGGCGGTGCTGGTTTTGTTGGACGAGCTTTCGGTGGCATGGCGGCCAGAAATGGTGCTACTCTGAACGGTCAGTCCATTTCCTCCGTTGCATCCCGCGCTCCCGGTGCCTCCGGTACCATTGCCGGTGACATCGCAGATCGGTCCCTGAGCAACTACATGCCTCATATGCAGGGCTTCCAGAT
>JAZNFH010000007.1:0-17677 GCA_045589055.1 Faecousia sp.
TGTTCTGGACGATGCCTACATTCTGATCACCGATAAGAAGATCTCCGCAATTCAGGAGATCCTGCCTGTGCTGGAGCCTGTTGTAAAGGCAGGCAAGAAGATGATGATCATTGCAGAGGATGTGGAAGGCGACGCACTGGCAACCTTGCTTGTGAACCGTCTGCGCGGCACCTTCAACTGCGTTTGCGTCAAGGCTCCCGGCTTTGGCGATCGCCGCAAGGAAATGCTGCAGGACATCGCTGTCCTCACCGGCGGCACAGTGATCTCCAGCCAGTTGAATATGGAACTGACCGAGACCCAGCTGAGCGATCTGGGCCGCGCCCGTCAGGTGGTTATCACCAAGGATACCACTACCATCGTAGATGGCGCAGGTGATGCTGAGATGATCAAGGCTCGTGCCCATCAGATCCGTTCTTCCATTGCAACTACCACTTCTGAATACGACAAGGAAAAACTGCAGGAGCGCCTGGCAAAACTTAGCGGTGGTGTTGCGGTGATCAAGGTCGGTGCCCAGACGGAGGTTGCTATGAAGGAGCAGAAGCTCCGTGTGGAGGATGCTCTGAATGCTACCCGCGCTGCTGTGGAAGAAGGCATTGTTGCCGGCGGCGGTACCGCTCAGGTCAATGCCATTGCTGCCGTTGAGAAGCTGATCGCTTCTCTGCAGGGCGACGAGAAGACCGGTGCCCGGATCATTGCCGCTGCTCTGCAGGCTCCCATCCGCCAGATCGCTGAGAACGCAGGCGTGGACGGTAGCGTTGTCTTCGAGAAGATCCGCAATTCCAAGAAGATCGGCTAGGGCTACAATGCCTACACCGAGCAGTTCGTGGATATGATCTCTGCCGGTATCGTGGATCCTACCAAGGTCACCCGTTCCTCTCTGGAGAACGCCGCATCCATCGCCGCATGCGTGCTGACCACCGAGAGTCTGGTTGCCGACAAGCCCGATCCCGCTGCTGACGCCGCAGCTATGGCTGCTGCCGCAGGCGGTGCAGGCGGAATGTACTAAGAAATTTCAAAACGGACTCCCATTTGGGAGTCCGTTTTTATTTGCTATGAAAAATGACTGTTTGCAATATGCATTTTTCTTTTTTTATTTTAGGGATATTTTACAGATCCTGTAAAAAAGGTTGACATTTTTGTCTATTGCTGATAGACTAAAGGTAGTCTATTGGGAATAGACAGGAGGTGACCAATGTGGATACGACGGATATTCGATTAGGATTGGTAGAGGCACGCTTTGCTGACATCGTCTGGGAACATGCGCCTTTGACGACAAAGGAATTGGTAGCGCTTTGCGAAAAAGAATTGCATTGGAAGCGTACCACAACCTATACCGTTCTGAAAAAGCTGTGCGACCGGGGTATCTTCGCAACCAAGGATCACACAATCACCGTATTGCTATCAAGAGAGGCTTTCCACGCCATGCAGAGCGAGTATTTTGTGGAGCACACCTTCCATGGTTCTCTGCCCGCCTTTCTGGCGGCATTTACTGCCCGGAAAACACCCACCCCCGAAGAACTGGAAGAAATCAAAAAGCTGTTGGCTTCGTGGGGAGAGACATCCGAATGATGGAATTGGTTTTAAAGCTCCTGAACATGAGCTTTTCTGCCAGCTGGCTGGTGCTGGCAGTCATATTGCTGCGGCTGCTTTTCCGAAAATCGCCGAAATGGATCAGCTGCCTTTTATGGGGCATCGTTGCTTTGCGGTTGATCATACCTTTTTCCCTTGAAAGCGTGTTCAGCCTGATCCCCAGTGCGCAGGTAATTCCACAAAATATTACGACAACCCAGGCTCCGGCAATTTACAGTGGTATCCCCGCGGTAAACAGTGCTGTCAATCCCCTTTTTACACAGTACCTTACCCCCGATACCCATATGCTGGAAATGGCCGTGTCTTACGCGTCAGTTGTTTGGCTGGCGGGTGTTGCGGCATTGCTGCTTTACAGCGCAGTATCCTGTTGGCGGCTTCACCGGCAAGTGCGGGCATCCATACAAATAGGGAATAAGCTGTATGTCTGTGATGATGTGGAATCTCCCTTTATCTTTGGTGTGCTTTTTCCAAAGATCTATGTTCCTTCCGGTATAGAGGCGCAGCAGCTGGAGTATGTGCTTGCCCATGAAAATGCCCATATCAACCGGCGGGATCACTGGTGGAAACCCTTGGGATTTTTGCTGCTGACTGTCTATTGGTTCAATCCTCTGCTGTGGCTGGCATATATTCTGCTTTGCCGGGATATCGAGCGGGCCTGTGACGAAAAAGTAATTGCCAACATGGACAGCTCCGGAAAAAAGGGTTACGCTGAAGCCTTGGTAGCCTGCAGTGTCCACCGCAGAACGGTCATGGCCTGTCCCGTTGCCTTTGGGGAGGTGGCCGTCAAGACCCGGATCCAAGGTATCTTCCGCTATCACAAGCCCTCTTTCCGGCTTCTGCTTGCTGCTGCGGTGGCATGTATGGCAACGGCGGTATGCTTCCTCACGGATCCCATTCCATGCGCCCATGCGTATACCAGCCAGATCACTGTATGCTCCACCTGCACTGAGAAGGGCATCCAGACCCTTACCTGCCCTCTGTGTGACCATAGCTATACGGCCCGGGCCGCACTGCTTGCCCATAATTTTCAGCAGGTCAATGTTCTTACGAAACCCGATTGCGTACATTTGGGCACCCAGGAGATGATCTGCACCGGCTGCGGTGCCATAAAAACGGAAACCATTGAAAAAACCGGCCATACTCTGGGTACACCGTTTGTCAGCAAAGAATCCAACTGTGTGGAAACGGGAGAAATGTCCGCCGTGTGTACGGTGTGCCATACGGTACATGTGGTAGAAATCTTAGCAACCAATCAAAACCACGATCTGCATGAGACCGTGGTGAAAGAGGCTTCCTGTGTGAAACCCGGTGAAGGCATGATCAACTGCTCCCTGTGCGATTACGCGCAGAGCTGTACCTACGAACCCCGCGGCCACAATTATGTATATGGTCCTACCCATCCGGGTACCTGCATGCGAAACGGAACGCAGGAGTTCAATTGCACCTTCTGCGGTGCCATGTATGTGGAGTCTCTTCCCAAAACAAGTGAGCATACCTGGGGCACTTCGGGCTATGGGCCGGTCCGCTGCATTCACTGCGGCACTATCAAACCCGGCACCGGGGAAGCATGGGGGTACGGTGCCACCTCGCTGATCACGAATCCATTTGGGACAAACCAGAACAATCCAGCGTGGCCTGCCATCGGCCCCAATCTCCCTCTGTCAGGTGCAGGATGAGCCAATTTGGAAATAAAAGCTATTGTGTAATAAATAAAAACGCCAAAGGAGGATTTGTATGAAAAAAGTACTTGCTATATTGTTGTCGCTATGCTTCGTGTTTTTACAAATACCCCTGCCGATCCTCGCAGCAGAAACTGCAACAAGCGGAGAATGTGGCCTGGACCCGTATGTTCTTACCTGGCAATTCACCGATGACGGAACTCTGACCATTTCCGGTGAAGGCGAAATGGCAGATTACGCTGTCTCGGGCGAATATGCGCCTCCATGGTCAGGACTTGCCGTCAAAAAGGTCGTTATAGAGGAAGGTGTTACCTTCATCGGCGCGCAGGCATTTTTGGGTCTGAAGGATTTGGAAACAGTCATCATTGCCGACAGCGTAAACTATATCGGTGCCCGTGCCTTTGCAGATTGCGACAAGCTGGTGAATGTCACCATGGGAACCGGCCTGATCCTTGCTGATGTGGAGCTTTTCGCGGAATGTGACAATCTGGCTAGTTTTACATTTCCGGACACGGACGCACTGTACGGAGGCGGTATGTTCTACAGTTGCGATAGTTTGAGTAATGTGGTTGTTCCGGATGGTATGCTTATCATCAGCGCTTCCATGTTCCAAGATTGCGTCAGCCTTGAGCAGATCACATTGCCCGATTCCATATTGGCAATCGGTGCCAATGCATTCTATAACTGCGCACTGAAAGAGATCACAATTCCGGCAATGGTCACAGCCCTTGAGGATGAAACCTTTGCAAATTGTCGATTCCTGCAAAGCGTTGCTTTACCCGACGGTCTGCAGTTTATAGGAAGAGAAGTGTTTGAAAACTGCTTCTCATTAAAAACGATCACAATACCTGCCAGCGTTACCCAGCTCTTAGACACTTTTTCCTTTGCACAAGGCCTGGAGTCGGTAACTTTCTTAGGAAATGCTCCGCTCGCCCCCAACTCTCTCCTTGATCACATCACCTCTTCAGTCACCAATGTAACCGTGTATTATCCTGAAAACAACCCATCATGGACAGAATCCCTCAGAAATCGCTTCCGCGGTGCGATCACATGGGTTCCCTATGAGAGCGATCTGGAAGTCGATGAATTAATCGCTGCGGGTACATGCGGGGAGTCCGTCAGCTGGGAACTGACAAATACATGGGTACTGAAAGTTTCCGGCGAGGGGCCGATGCAGTTTGATTCGGAAGATGCTCCGTGGCAAGATTACATAACCAGAATTGAACACATCGTAATTGAACCGGGTGTAACAACAATTGCCAAAAAAGCCTTTTTATCTTGTACCGTTGCGGAAAGCATATCCATTGCGGACACTGTGGTAAATATTGATAGCTTTGCTTTTGACAGCTGTGAATGTGTGACGGAACTGGTGATTCCCGGTAGTGTAAAGGAAATCGCCCCTGATGCATTTGCCGGCATGCGCAATTTGAAAACGGTTCGTTTCCTGGGAGACGCACCGGTCATGGCCAAAAGCGCTTTTTATTATTCTTTAGCAGATGTAGCACCAGTCACTGCCATTTATCCGGCAGATAATGAAACATGGACCGAAGAAAAGCGAATCAATTACAGCAGACCGATGATCTGGTGTGACAGCGAGCATGTACACGATTATGAGCAGATCACAACAGAAGCAACCTGCACCGAAAGAGGACAAGTCGAAAATTTCTGCGAGGGCTGCGGCCATCGGATACACCTTTCTTACATCGACCCCTTGGGTCACGACTTCCCTGTTACACCCTGCGGAGAGATTCCAACCTGCACACGGGAAGGCTGCGGTTATCAGAATTTGACCCAGGTTACCCACCAGTGGGATAATCCCTGTTCCAATGTCCGCAACTGCCTAAGATGCGGCCTTAAGGACCAAGCCGGTGGTCATAGCTGGGATGATAGCGAAGGAAATGTCCGCTGCTGCACCATATGTGGGGAAACGGATATCAGTTACCGCTTGTATATCGATATCAATACCGCGAATGTATTTATCGACGGGCAGGAATACTATGTGGAGCACGGAAACCGCGGAGCATATGTTGATCTTCCTACCAATACGGCAACCAATATGACAATGTATACTTATTCCACCCCACAAGACGGCAACATGCAGAATGGTTACCCTACCGGCATGAAGGTATGGCGGCTGACCTGCGAGGGCTATGATTATACCGCCACTTATGTGCCGGAATTTGAAAATCTTCTGCAGTATGCCGGCAGCTCCATCCGCATTACCGGCACCAAGGGTATTCGCATGATCACCGCTATCGATAAGAGCAAAAAAGATGCCCTCACCGGCGAGGGCCTTGCCGGCTACAAGCTGGTGGAATACGGCACGGTATTGGGATGGGGAAAATTTGTAGCTACAAACAACTCTCTTACCCTGGATAAATCCTTTGCCAAGTCCAACTATGCTTACAAGCGAGGTGTTGCCGACCCGATTTTCGCCCAGACAAAGGATCTGGTGCAGTACACCAATGTATTGGTTGGCTTTAATCTGGACCAGTGCAAGGACGATATTGCTATGCGGTCCTACATCATTCTGGAAGACGCCCACGGCACACAGGTCACCATCTACGGCGGTACCGTCTTCAGAAGCATCGGCTATATCGCCTACCAGAACCGCAGCGTATTCAAATCCGGCACTGCCTCGTACAAATATGTGTGGGATATCATCCACCATGTATATGGTGACAAATTCGATGCCGATTTTAAAAGCTAAGGAGGAGCGCATATGAAGAAAATATTAGCCATCCTTATTTGCATGACGCTGTTGCTGGCAGGCTGCGGTGAGAAACCTCTGGAAGTAACCATTAGCCCTACCGAACCTTCCACTGCGCCTACCACCGCACCCACTACCGAGCCTACAACGGAGCCTACCACCGTCCCCACGGAAACAGAACCGCCTGTGCCGGACACCCTTTCTGCCACTGCTTTGGCAGACCGTACTTATGTGGTGCTGATGACCGTTGACCGGGGTGCAGTGGTGGAGATCGTTGACGCGTACGAGGAAGACTACCTTGTTGTCAAAACAGAACAGGGGTATGGACTGATTGAGAAATGCCTGGTACGCACGGACGACACAGCAAGCTACGAAGGCTGGACCGGTTACGCGGTTTATCAGGCAAAGGTCTACAACAATTACCATCTGCTGCCCGAGGACGCAAAGACACTGAATATGAACACCAAGGTGCAGGTTTTGGACAATTTGGGCGGTACTTTGGTGGTTCAAACAGAAGATAGTATCGGCTACATGCGTGAAAAGGAACTGAGCCGCGGCTACATCCAACCTGCCCCTTCCGGCGGCGGAAATTCCGGCAGTGCCGACGGCGGCGATATCGTCCTTGGGGGAATCGGCGGAATCGTGAAGCTGTCCAACTTTGTTCCCATGAGCGGAGAAGTGTCCGGAAAGGGAACCGTACTGGTAAATGAAGCAGAAATCATTCTTGGGTGGTTTGACCGCAACGACGCGGTAGCGATTGTTAACGAAGCAGGCTTCATTGACGAGAAAGAAGGCTGGTACGGGATTTATCACCAAGGCCTGTACGGTTATGTGCGGAAGAATTTGATCCGAAAGTCTGCGGAGGAAGCCTATGCCCAGTGGAACGGCTTTGCTAAGTATCAGGCACAATTGTTTGATAACTACTATCTCGATGGCGAATCTGTCAGTCAGCTGGCATCCAATGCGGATGTCCAGATTTTGGAGGATTTGGGTCACTGCTATCTGGCTGCCAGCGGCGGGAAAACCGGCTATATTGCAAAAGATATGGTCAGTGAAACAAAGATCAATTACAACAGCGGCGGTGGCGGTGGAAGCACAGACTCCGGCGGCGACTGGACACCACCGGTCCTGTAAATGAAATAAAAGGACTCCCTGGGCAACCATAGCGCCCGTGGGAGTCCTTTTACGATATCAGTACAGTGCAAAAATTAAGGTGGCAATAAGCTTTTGTGGAAGCGACATGGAACGGATGGCATTGGTGGAATCCGTCAGCCAGAGATCCATTTCCTTCAGCTCTTCCCGGGTGATGGCGTGGTGGCTGAATTTGGCCCGTTGGGCCAGCTCCAGCATCCGCGGATCCAGGTCACACTTCCTGAGGCGGATATGCAGGGAAATCTCCCGCCAGCGGGCAGGGGCCTGCTTGGAGCGGTTTCCGCAGCAGCGTTTTCTTAGCCGCAGCTGCCGGCGCAGACGCCACTGGGTGATGATCAAGGCAACGAAGCCAAGACATCCCAGTACCCATTTCAGCCAATCCGGGAAATGTACCGGTATCCTTACCGGCAGCGGCTCCTCCGTGCCGCCAATGGGAGTGGTATCCAAGGGCTGCGTTACAGCGGGTAGGGTGGGAGCGGTGGTTTCTGTCGGATTGATGATTATCTGTGGTAGAGTCGTTTCCTCAGTTTCTGCGGGCGTGGTGGTTCCTTCTGTTTCGGTGGGGGCAGTGGTATCAGAACCTACGGTTTGGGAGATGCCGCCGGAGGGGGTGGGTTCCAAGGGTACCCAGCCGACACCGTTTATATAGCATTCCACCCATGCATGGGCATTGTCATATACCACAGGGACGGCGGTATCCGCCCGGGCATCCACCAGATAGCCGGTGATATACCGGCAGGGGATTCCCGCTGCCCGCAGCAAAACTGCCGCAGCGGTGGCAAAATGGGTACAATAACCCGTATCGCTCTCTTCCAAGAACCACATGGCAAAATCTTCTGTGCCAGCCGGCATCCGGGGCGTGCGCAAATTGTAGGAAGCGGAGGAAGACACATGCCGCACGATGGCAGTGGCCCGGCTCCACACGCCGGTCAGCACATCCAGCTCCGGCAGTTCCCGGGAAAGATACCCAAGGGCAGCGGTTTTGGTGGTGTTCGGAAGCTGCAAATACTGGCTGGATACGCCTGCCGCCGGGGTTTCCCAGCTTTCTGCGTAACCGGGAAGCTGCCGGTACTGCACGGTATAGCTGCGCCAGAAGGCGGGATTTTTCACAGAACCGTTGACTTCTGCCAGCAGAAGATTGCTGCCGTTGATGCCGTAGGCCCGGTAGGGTAGATACAGCACATCCTGCAGCGCGGTGGTGGTTACGGTGACAGCGAGGCTGTCTGTGCCGGAATACTCCGGCTGCTTTACGGAAGAATCCCAGCTGTCCCACCAGGTACCCCAGTAAGCATTATAAACGGTGCCCCGGAGATACAGATATTCTGTCTTCTGGGCAGTGACCTCCATCACTTTGCCTCTGCGCGGGTTCTTGGGGCCGATGGAGGACAGATTGACCCAGTTGCTTTCCGGCCGGACAGGAGCCGACGGCTGGTCCTGGCTGCTGTCAAACAGCTCCTGTACATAGGCAATCACAGAATCCGCAAGGGCAATGTTATCCTTGGGCATCCACAAAAACAGCAGAAGCGCCGAAAGAGCCACAGGCAGCGCCAGCAGCTTCAAAAGGGCTGCCCCCTGCCCGCGTTTTTTTGCCATCCGCAGCAGAAGCAGAAGCGCCAGACACAGAACCGGCAGATACAGGTACTTGGGATTGGGGGTCGTATCGGTCAGCAGCATACAGGGAACCACCGGCAGACAGGTGAGTAAGGCGGAAAGCCAGACACCCTTGCATTGCAGAAAGCCCCAGCAGATCCCAAGAGCAAGGAAGCTGCCCAAGAAGCGAAAAGCCATCTGGGCAAAGGCCGGCTCCAGTGCCGTGAAACTCCAGCGGATCACGCCCCAGCCATAGCCGGAATCATACATGGTGGTGATTCTCCATAGCAGCGCTTCCGTGCTGGTATTTAGGTTTCCGTTTTTCCATAGCAGCCAGCCCAGAATCAGCAGTCCGCCGGGCAAAAGGCCGGACCATTTCCGGCCAGCGCTCAGTGCGGCTGCGGCAGCAGCTATGGCACAGGTCACAGCCACAGCACCCATGGAAACCCCCGGGAAGCCGATTCCCGAAACAATGCAGCCGATACCGCCAAAGGCGGCGAAAAATCCAAAGAGGCCGGCAGCCAGCCGGTCAAATTTCCGGTCAAGCTTCATTGCCGTCACCTCCGATATGGTAACGCCAGACGGCCTTGGGATAGGTGGGGATATCGCCTTCGGCTGCCAAGGGAAGCTGCAGCAGTATGTCCACGGCATCCTGCGCTTCCTGTTCGTTGGTAACGGCAAGGATCTCCATGCCGGTACCTGTATAACAGAAAATCCGGTGTTTGATACCGTTTTCCGCCAGATAGCGGCTGATGCCCAACAAACGCCCCAGTTTTTGATCCACCTGTTCCGGACTTCCCGAAAGCTCCAGTGATACCATCGCTGCATCCTTCTGCGCTTCCATAGGCTCCCGGATGATGAGATCGCCGGTCTTAGCTGAGAGCTTCCAATGGATCTGCCGGAGATTATCTCCTGGCCGGTAGAGCCGCAGCTCATGGTTTTCCGCGTAGCCGCCGCCGGGTTTTGGGCGTGTAATGCTGCACAGATACTGGCTCAGATCCGGAAGCGGTTCCGGAAGGGTCGCAACAGGGCGCACCAGAACCAGCCGGTCCTCTTTTACACGCACCGGCAGCCGGAACAGACCCAGATAGTCACATACCCATAAGTACCTGCCCTGTACTCTCAGCGCGCCGCAGTGATTGGTAGGCAGAGCGCTTTCCGGAGGAATGCGGGTCCGCTTTTTCTGATTTAACAGCTGCAGCCGCAGCTTTCCCCCAATGAGGGGTACCGGCAGCCGGCAGGCCACTGCCAGACCCGTTCGGGCCGGAATGCCCACGGTGACAAATTCCGGACACTGGAGAGAGACCTTGCACGACACCATAGCCGGCAGGCTCAGCAGCAGGGACAGCCAGGGGAAAAACACCACGGCCATCAGCAGCAACCGGCTTAGCCATGCGCTGTAGGCCCAGTAGAAGACCACAGCACCGGTCAGTGCCGTGAAATATACGATCCGCCGCCCAGCCATATCAGCGCAGCTTGGGGGCTTCCACCCCGTCGAGGATCTGTTTCAGCAGATGTTCGGCGGTGAGACCCTTGCCTTCTGCCCGCTGTGTCAGCAGCAGCCGGTGGGCAATTACCGAGGGGAACACCTCCTGCACATCCTTGGGAATCACATAATCCCGGTTCCGGAGCCGGGCAATGGCCTTGGACATGGCAGTGACTGCCAGGGTGGCCCGGGGACTGGCACCCCGGCTGATATCTTCATGGTGGCGGGTAGCGCCTACCAACTCTACAATATACTTTACAACCTCGGCACTGACATAGGTCTGTGCCACGGTTTCCTGCAGCAGCGCCACTTCCGCAGGTCCCAGAAGCTGTGTCAGGGCATAGAGGGGATCCTGCCCCTGCCGGTTCATGACCATGGCTATTTCATCCTTGGGGCTGGGATAACCCAGAGAAAGCCGTACCATGAACCGGTCCATCTGGCTGTCGGGCAGAAGCTGGGTACCGGCAGCACCGGTGGGGTTCTGGGTGGCAATGACGATAAAGGGTTCCGGCAGAGGATGGCTGACACCGTCCACTGTGACCTGTCCCTCTTCCATGGCTTCCAGCAGGGCAGACTGGGTCCGGGAGGTGGCCCGGTTCAGCTCATCCGCCAAAAACAGGTTGCACAGTACCGCACCGGGCTGGTAAGTCATGGTACCGGTGGCCTGATTCAAAATGGAATAGCCTGTTACATCGGAAGGCAGCACATCCGGGGTAAACTGCACCCGGTTATAAGAGAGTCCCAGTGTCCGGGAGAATGCCAGTGCCATGGTGGTTTTTCCCACACCGGGGATATCTTCCAGCAGAATATGTCCCTTGGACAGCATGGCTGCCAATACCCAAAGCAGCACCTTGTCCTTGCCGACGACGACCCGGCGCACCTGGGTGATGATCTTCTGGGCCTGATTGACCACCTGTGAATCTTTGGTATGCATAGTCCGGACTCCTTTTCCTGTAATAATTTGTAATTATACCACAGGGATGAAGGCAATGCAACCGATTCCCCGGCGGGAAAATCTTAAGAATTTGCAAATGTTACACATGGTGCTGTAAATGATCGTTAAGCGCACCAGATCCCAAGTCACCGTGTCATCCTGAGCGGAACGAAGTGGAGTCGAAGGATCCGCTCTCCAAAGGTACGGATTCTTCGACTTCGCCACTTCGTGGCTGCGCTCAGAATGACATGCGTTTTAGGCGATTTGGCCGCTAAACGATCATTTATGTGGCGAACGGTTCTTTTCTGAAAATTTATCGGTTTCCAGCGGATTTCCGTTGCGCCGCGGTGGACTTTGTGGTACAATGAAACAAATTCCTTTGGAGGATACTATGTTAGAAAAGTATTTGTTGGTATTTCTGGTGTCCATGGTTCCGCTGATCGAGCTGCGGGGCGGTATCGTCATGGCGGTGGGTATGGATCTGCCCTACTGGCAAGCCTTGGCTGTATGCGTTGTGGCCAATATGCTGCCGGTGCCTGTGATCTATTTCTTCGCCCGGAAGGTCTTGATTTGGGGCAAGGACAAGCCCTATATCGGAAAATTCTTTACCTTCTGTCTGGAAAAGGGTGAGAAGGCCGGTCAAAAGCTGACGGAGGCCGCCGGACGCCGGGGTCTGTTCATTGCCATGCTGCTGTTTGTGGGCATCCCGCTGCCCGGTACCGGGGCTTGGACCGGAACATTAGGTGCCAGCTTCTTGAATATGGGCTTCAAATCCACCGTTGCCGCGGTGTCGTTGGGCGTGATTCTTGCCGGTTGTATTATGGGTCTTGCCAGCACCGGCGTATTCAGTATTATTGGATTATAAGGAGAGATTGCTATGTCTGATTGTCTGTTCTGTAAGATCATTGCCGGGGAGATCCCTTCCACCAAGGTCTATGAGGATGATAAAATCCTGGCCTTTCGGGATATTGCCCCCCAGGCACCGACCCATGTACTGGTGGTTCCCAAGTGCCATATTGAAGACACCAACGGCATTGCCGCGGAAAACAGCGCCGTAATCGCCCACATCTTTGCTGTGATCCCCGAAATTGCCAAGGCCGAGGGCCTTACAAACGGCTACCGGGTGGTCACTAACTGCGGTGCTGACTCCGGCCAGACCGTACCCCATCTGCATTTCCACATTCTGGGCGGAAAGCAGATGGAACTGAAAATGGCTTGACAAAAGCCGTTTTTGTGCTACTATAATACCAGATCGCAAAACAAATCCATCTTCGGGGTGCCGGACGCTTCCGGCTGAGATTGGGCAAAGACCGTGCCTTGACCCGCGAACCTGATACGGTCAGTACCGTCGTAGGAAAAGATGCACTGTAAGATAGTTTTATCGCATTGCAATCCTTTGGCGGGTTTGCAATGCGATACTTTTTTATTGGCAGCCGTCAAAAACCGCTTTTTGACAGAACGCCGGGTCTTTTTCCGCAGGACTTCGTTTTGCATGCCTTGGAATACACAAAGTATGCCGGCGGCATGCAACCTTGTTCTGCGAAAAAATCCTCCGCCGTCTGCACAAAAACCCGTTTTCTCCGGCTGCCCAGAGAGGATGTTTTGTGCGTATGAAAACCAAACGATTGACGGAAAGCGCCATGCTGCTGGCAGTGGCCGTTGTGCTGGAACTGGTATCGAAGATGCTGATTCCGGAGCTGCCCTTCGGCGGGCAGATCACCCTGGTCAGTATGCTGCCGGTGGTGCTGATCTCCTACCGGCACGGTGTCCGGTGGGGGTTGGTTGCAGGTGTTACCTATGCGCTGCTGGAAATGGCGCTGGGTGCCAAAACCGTAGCCGCAGCCTTCCAGCCCGGTTACTTTGGAGACGGTGTCATGCTGCTGAATGCAGCACTCATGTGCCTGCTGGACTATCTGGTGGCCTTTACGGTGCTGGGTCTGGGCGGTATCTTCCGGAACCGGATCAAACACGCCGGTGCGGCTCTGGCTTCCGGTGCCGCAGTGGCGCTGCTTGCCCGGTATTTAGCCCATATCCTGTCCGGTTATATCCTTTTCAGCGGCTGGGCCGAGTGGTTCTTCACACAGGAGGGTTTCCCGGCATGGGGTGCCGCAATGGTGGCTGCATTGAGCCCCAAGGCACTGGGATTGACCTATTCCGTGATCTACAACGGGTTCTACATGGTTCCGGAGATCGTTTTGACACTGCTTGTATCGGTGATTGTGGCAAAGATTCCCGGTATTGTCAAAAAGGTGAGCGGATGACACGAAATACCCTGCCTTTCGGCAGGGTATTTCTGCTCGTGGAACCTTTGAGAAACGGTTGACAAAGCAGGCAAATTCTAGTAATATACAGTCATAAGCACCCTGTTTTGGGTGGATGAATATCCATGATGCAAACGGCAGTGGATTACGAAAAGACGGGAAAGTCGCCGGGGGTCTCCCGGCGGTTTTTTGACAAACAGTCGGTACGATCATAAGAGGAGGACACATATATGCAGTATTTGAATGTGGAATATACGATGAAGCACCCCCCGAAGCTGGACCCCACCTTTATCCCCTTTGGTGTCTGGCGGGAGGCATATTTAAAGGATGCCAAGCAGCCGGTTTCCATCGCGGTGGAGCGGGATAAGGGCCGTGTTTCCGTACACCATACCTACATCCACGGCACACCGGAGATGATGGATGCCGACTACCGGTATCTGGAGCGGTATGTGAAATTCCTGCTGTGGTCCACCGGCGGTTTCCGGGTATCTGTCTGCGGCTGCAGCGCTTTGGCACAGCGGCTCCAGAAGGATTATTCGGCAACCGGCCCACGCCAGTTTGACTGCACCTTCTTCTATCAGCTCTATGAGCGGGAACTGGAGATCATCGACCTGCCGCTGGAAGCCTGCCCTGCCGAAAATGAGATGGCAGTACCCATGGGCGGAAATATGGACGGCTGCCGCATCGGCTTTGATGCCGGCGGATCCGACATGAAGGTTTCCGCTGTGGTGGATGGTGAGACCATCTTCTCCGAAGAAGTTGTCTGGCTGCCCAAGCTGAACAGCAATCCGGAATACCACTTTGAACATATTGTGGGTGCCATGAAGCTGGCTGCTGAGAAGATGCCCAGAGTCGATGCCATCGGCGTTTCCTCTGCCGGTGTGTTTATCGGAAATGCTCCCATGGTGGCATCCCTGTTTATCAAGGTGCCCCGCACCGAGTGGGACAAGATCAAGACCATTTACGACCGTGCCGGTGCGGCTGTGAATCCCGAAGCGCCTGTGCTGGTTGCCAATGACGGCGATGTTTCTGCGCTGGCAGGTTCTATTGGCCTTGGAAAGGGCAATCTGATGGGTGTTGCCATGGGTACCTCTGAGGCCGTTGGCTATGTGGATAAGGATCAGAATGTTCTGGGCTGGATCAACGAACTGGCCTTTGCCCCTGTGGATCTGCAGCCCGGTGCCATGCAGGACGAGTGGTCTACGGACTACGGCGTTGGCTGCAAATATTTCTCTCAGGATGCGGTAATTAAGCTGGCACCCTGGGCCGGTATTGAGATTCCCGAGGAACTGACGCTGGCAGAAAAGCTGAAGTTTGTTCAGAAGCTGATGGAGGCAGATGACCCCCGTGCTATTGCCGTGTTTGAGACCATCGGTGCGTATCTGGCGTACACGATGGTGCAGTATTCTCAGTTCTACAACATCGAATACATGATGCTGCTGGGCCGTGTTATGTCCGGTAAGGGCGGCGACACCATTCTGCGGGTCTGCAACGAGATCCTGGCTGACGAATATCCCGTACTGGCAGCTAAGTGCAAGGTAATGCTGCCCGACGAGAAGATGCGCCGGGTTGGCCAGTCCGTGGCTGCGGCCAGCCTGCCCGCACTGAAATGAAAGAAGAGGAGGAATGGTGTTCCGTTCCTCCTCAGTCTGTGAAAGAACCCCTGTTTTCGTTTCTTGAAAACAGGGGTTCTTTGGCATATTAAAATCCCCGCCTTTTGGCGGGGATTGGTGTTACTTTGACAGGTCTTGCACGATCTTGGCCATCTGTGCCCACTTGGATTCCATGTCGGCAACCAGCTTGAACTGGGTCCGGGCGCGGTCCAGGTTCTGGCCGGGACGGTGGGTGGCAAAATAATGGTCGCCGTCCAGATAGTCCGTCAGGAACCGGACACCGCATTCCAGCGTCATGAGCTTGGCACCCATGGGAAGCATTTCCCGTTCCAGCGCCGTCAGACCGGGACAGGCCTTCAGGAAGCCACGGGTGTAGATCTCAAAGAGATCCAGCTGCATTTCCATTTTGCTCAGGTCCTGCTCGTCCTCGGGAGCGCTGGCGGCACCGAAGCGGATGCTGTCACCAAAGTCGTAAAGGCTCAGACCGGGCATGACCGTATCCAGATCAATGACACACAGGGCGGTGCGGGTCTGGCTGTCCAGCATAACATTATTCAGCTTGGTGTCATTGTGGGTGACCCGCAGGGGCAGCTTTCCTTCCTGCAGCAGCTGAACCAGTGTACCGGCCTCTGCTTCCCGGGCCAGAACAAAATCGATCTCAGACTGCACCGATGCGGCACGGCCCATGGGATCTTTTGCCAGTGTTTCCCGGAAAATGCGGTAGCGGTCGGAAGTGTTATGGAAGTTGGGAATGACCTCAAAGAGGGTAGCGGCGGGGAAATCTGCCAGCATTTGCTGGAAATTACCAAAGGCCACGGCGCTTTCATAAAAATCATCCGGCGTTTCCGGCTTCTGCAGACAGATGGAATCTTCTACAAATACATATACACGCCAATAACCACCGTCAACGACGCAGTAGCTGGCGTCATCCTGGGTTTTGACCAGTGTCAGCACCTGCCGGGGATCGCTGGACTGCTTAGCCAGGTGGGCAGTGACTGCTTCAATGTTTTGCATCAGTCCGGGTACATCCCGGAAAATATGGTGGTTGATCTTCTGCAGAATATACCGGGTTCCGGCTTCCGTGACCACCAAATAGGTCTCATTGATGTGACCGAAGCCGTAGCGCTCACAGGACACCGGGGCGGCATCCAGCTGAAAGTGGGCCAGAACCTGCTGCATTGTTTCTGTCATGGGGACAAAACCTCCTTGAAACATTGGTTGGCAGGAAAATACCTGCGGTATCTTTCATACTATCCCGAATCCGATAAAAAAGCAATAGGACCGTGATTGCTGTGTTGAAATATATAAATTTCTTCGTCTAATATATAAATATGCTTGATTTCTACAAATAATTAGATAAAATAGAACCAAAAACAGTGGACAGCGGAGGTGTAAAAAATGATGATCAGACCGGTCAATGACCCTACCTTTTCCCCTTATGGTGTGACCCGGGAGGCACAGGGAGAACCGGAAACGGTGGCCATCCCTATTTGTGAGCAGAACCCTGTTCCCCTCTATTCCTATTGCCGGGATACCCACTGGGACTATGGAGAGGGAATGACGGTTCTTCTGATCCGGGATCAGGGACTGCTGAAGCGGTTTTATCTGGACCGGGCCGTTACCATCTTCGCCGGTGTCTGCTTCGGGTTTTACCCCCTGAGTCCGGACAGCACGGTTTCCGGAGATCCGGCGCTGATGCAGGAAGCCAACTGCGTCGGCCATGCCCAAAGACCGGCAACGCCACCGGACAGCCGGCGGCCGGAGATCTTTACGCTCTTTCCCCAGGCAGGCCGGGATGGCCTGTACTTCCGGGGAGAGCGGCATGCGCCTCTGGAACTGGTGTATCTGGAAAAGGGTGTGCTGCATAATTACTGTGAGGGAAAAGAGCAGATCCTGCATCCGGGAGAACTGCTGCTGTTTGGTCCGGATCAGTGGCATATGCAGTACAGTGATGGGCAGGTGCAGTTTCTGACACTGTCCTTTTTGTGGGAGGATCATGATTTCACCGGCCTTACCAACCGGGTGATGGCAGCCTCTGTGGAAATCCAGCAGAGTATCCACAGCCTGCTGCGGGAATACGGGCAGCGGCTGCCAAATCGGGAGGCTTATATCTGTGCGCAGGTGGAGCTGCTATTGCTGCAGATCCTTCGGCTGCCCAAGGATATGGAGCTGCACAAAAAGCCGTCTCCCGCATCGGAACGGATGCACCGGCAGATCATTGACAAGGCGGTTCAGATTATTGCAGGCCGGATCTACGGAAAGCTGACAGTGCCCGAGCTGGCTGCGGCGGTCAATGTCAGTCCCTCGCAGCTTACGGCGTTGTTTCAGGAATATCTGGGTGTGGCACCGGCAAGGTACATCACCCGAATCCGTCTGGAGGAAAGCAAAACCCTGCTGGCAGGCCGGCAGATGAGCGTGGGGGATGTTTCCCGGCAGCTTGGGTATTCCAGCATCCAGCATTTTTCCAAGCAGTTTTCCGCATGGTTCGGCTATCCGCCGTCAGCCTGCGCCAAGAGAGAGGAATGATAAATGATCGTTTATCTTACCCGCTATCTTACTTTCGTGTCATCCTGAGCGAGCGCAGCGAGTCGAAGGATCCGCATCCCAAAAATACTGTAATTACAAAGTTTTTTCTTTAGGAGAACGGATTCTTCGACTCCGC
>JAZNFH010000008.1:0-16667 GCA_045589055.1 Faecousia sp.
CGAGATTCAATCCGTAGAATAAAGAGATTCACCACTGCCAAGGGCAGTGGGGAAATTTTCATTCTTCGTTTTCCGTTTTCTTGGGCGCATCCTTGTTCTTCTTGCTCTTCTTGCGCAAGCTATCCATCGGCTTATCCTGTAATTTCTCCTTATCGATATTAAGATTCTGCAAGCGCTTCTGGGTGTACTCCCGTGCCAGCGCATAGCAAACAGATGCCAGCGGGATCATCAGCAGCATGCCGCCGACACCCATCAGGTCACCGCCCACCGCAACGGCCAGCAGCACCCACATGCCGGGTAGACCTACGGAACGTCCAACAACTCTGGGATAGATCAAATTACCTTCGATCTGCTGAAGGATCAAGAACATGATGACAAACCAGAACGCCATGACCGGGTCATCCACCAGAATAAAGAAAGCGCCTAAAATACAACCGACAAAAGCACCAACAATAGGAATAAGCGCCGTGATAGCGATCATTACACTGACCAGTGGCATATATGGCATCCGGAAGATAGACATACCTATCACAAACATAACGCCAAGGATCAACGCTTCCAGGCACTGACCGGAGATAAAGCTGGAAAATGTGGAATTACTCATTCTCAGTATACGAATGGTTTCATCACAAAACGCTTCCGGGAATAGGGAATACACGATCCGCCTTCCCTGTCGTGCCAGGATTTCCTTTCTGCTGAGACAGTACAGCGCAAAGACAAAACTCAAGACACCATTGAAGATACCGTTACCCAGCATGACTACGAAATTGAACGCGTGGTCTACAACAGAAGAAAGACCGTTCATAATAGAAGAGAATCTGTTTCCAATTTCCGTAAATACCTGCTGCAGTAAAGAAGACCATTCAATGGTTTCAACGGCGGTATTTTCATTGAGCCATTCCAACAATTCCGGATTACTTTCCAGGAACTGCTGTACCCAAGTACCGGCACGGTTGACAAATCCGGGGATTGCTGCAACCAGTGTTTCAACTGTTGCGACAACCTGCGGGATTACCAAATATACAACACCGGTAAGAACCAGTACAACCGCTATCAGCGTCAGTAAAATTGCCAATGCCCGGCGCAAGCCGTCCGCCCGAATTCCTTTTAACCACTTTTCAATGGCACGCATAGGAACATTCAAGATAAACGCAACTACCGCGCCGGTAACAAACGGCGCAATCAAATTCCAAGCTGTGCCTAAAACAACCTTTACCCGCTCTGTTTCGTGAAGCAGCCAATACAGCACGACACAAGCTGCTGCCACTAAAAACAAATTACGAAGTGTCTTTTTGTTCAGTTCCAAACAGCATTCCTCCTTATATCTGCATTATAACGGATACTTCTGCTTTTTACCAGTTAAGTTTTTATAAACTTTCTTGATGCAAGTCGCGCAATGATGCGCACAAAGCATCCATATTCTCCTGTGTCGTTGCCCAACTTGTACAGAAACGAACAGCGCGATGTTCCGCATCCACACGCTCCTGCTCCGTAAAGCTGAAATTCTCACTCAGCCCATCCAACAAAGTATCGGGTAAAATGGGAAATACCTGATTTGTTACACCCGGCACAAGCAGCGAGTAGCCAAGTTCCTTCAGTGTATTGCGCAATTGGTCTGCCAAAGCGTTGGCATGCTCCGCGATTTTAAAGTACAAATTGTCCTCAAAGAGTGCACCAAACTGAATACCAAGTAGTCTGCCCTTTGCCAGCATACCGCCATGCTGTTTGATCAAATATCTAAAATCCTCCGCAAGGACGGGGTTCGAAATTACAACGGCTTCACCAAATAACGCACCGACCTTGGTACCACCAATGTAAAACACATCACACAGACGGGCCAGATCAGGCATGGTAATATCATTTCCCTTCGCCGTCAAACCGTAGCCAAGACGGGCGCCATCCAGAAACAGATATAAACCTTTCTTTTTGCAAACCGCAGAAATGTCCTCCAGTTCTGTCAGGGAATAAATCGTGCCAAGTTCTGTAGGATTGCTGATGTAGACCATTTTAGGCTGAACCATATGTTCTGCCGCACTATCAAGAAAATGGTCTGTTACGGTCTTTTCTATCTGCTCCGCTGTAATCTTGCCATCATCGGAAGGCAAACTCAGCACTTTATGTCCCGTTGCCTCAATTGCGCCGGTCTCATGAACCTGCACATGCGCGGTGTTCGCGCCAATGACGCCCTGATGAGGCCGCAAAGCAGCAGCGATCACTGTCAAATTACTCTGAGTGCCGCCAACGAGGAAATGGACGGCCAGAGTGTTATTTTTACACAGCTTACGAATCATGTCAGCTGCGGCGGCACAATATTCGTCCGTGCCGTACCCGGGCGTTTGCTCCATATTGGTTATGGTCAGCTTTTGAAGTACCGCACCGTGACAGCCTTCACTGTAATCATTATTAAAATAGATCATATATTGATAACTTTCCTTTCCAAAAGGCATGTGTCTATTTTACTTGCGTATCTCCTGCGTGTCAAGGACACATATTCCATCTTCTCAGGACATAGTCTTATCTTAGCACACAGCATCGGAGGGGTAACTATGACGGACACGATCGATGAGCGGGCCTGCCAGCTGGCTGTGTACATGATTGAGACCAAAGCTACTGTAAGAGCTGCAGCAAAACACTTTGGTATTTCGAAATCGACGGTACATAAGGATCTCTCCCAAAGACTTCCTAAGTGCAATAAAACTTTGTATCTTCAAGTGAGGCAGATTTTGGATATCAACAAAGCGCAACGGCATATCAGAGGTGGAATGGCAACAAGAGAAAAGTATAAAAACATCAAATAGAGGAAGCCCAACCAATTGGTTGGGCTTTCAAGGTATTACAGATCGTCCGCATCCTGGACCGGCTGCTCTATCTCATCCATAGTTACACCGGTATAGCTACCAAGCGGATCAGAAATAATTCCTTCCTGCACATACCGTAGCAGTGAGCCGATTGGACAACCGGGTGAATAATCTCTTCGCTCCATAGTAACACCTCCGTAGTTAATCTTACCCCTCAAATACAGAATCATGCAATCTTTTCATTGCCATTCTGGCTGATATACTGTATAATGCAGAAAACACATACAGGAGATTTCTATGTTTGACATCACTTTGATTACTGTCGGAAAACTGAAAGAAAAGTTTTACATTTCTGCCGCAGAAGAGTACGCAAAACGCCTCCGTGGTTACTGTAATTTTCGGATTGTTGAGGTACCGGAAGTCCGCCTTCCCGATGCACCGTCCCCTTCAGATATTTCTGCGGCACTGGATAAAGAAGCGGAACTGATCTTAGCCAAAATTCCCAAGGGTGCATGGTTCTGCACACTGACACCGGAGGGTAAGATCATTTCGTCAGAAGAATTAGCAGATAAGATAAAAGAAGTGAAGCTTTCCGGTAAAAGCAGTGCTTGCTTCCTTATTGGATCTTCTTTTGGAATGTCCAGTCGCCTCAAGGAAAAATCCGACTTTATGCTTTCCATGGGTCGCATGACATTTCCTCACCATTTGGCCAGAATCATGGTTCTGGAGCAGCTATACAGGAGCGAAGCCATTCAGGCAGGAAGTAAATACCATAAGTAGGAAACGCCAGCCGGTTACTGCCGGCTGGCGTTTCTCATTAAAATTCACCAGAATCATACATTACAGCTGAAAGGCCACACAGGGGCGCCGTTTCACAGCGCAGGATCCGCCTGCCAAGAGTACAAACCTGCATACCCATCTGCCTTGCTTGTTCTATCTCTGTCTCCTCAAAACCGCCTTCCGGCCCGGAGAGCAAACTAACCGTATGATACTCCCCCGCCGACAATGCTTGCCGCAGGGTCGTTGCATGCTCATTTTCATAAAAAACAATCGCCTTTTCCGCCTGTGCAGCCAATCGCAGCGCCTCCATATAACTGGACAGGACAGTGACCTTAGGGATTCTTCCCCGACCGGACTGTTCTGCTGCCGACACAGCAATTTTCTGCCAACGCTCCAGCTTCTTCTTTAAACCCTTGTCATCCGGTCGTGATACACAACGAGCAGTAGGAAATGTCACAATCTCACAAGCACCAAGCTCTGTCGCCTTCTGAATCACATGCTCCAGTTTATCGGATTTTGGCAATGCCATAAAAATACTGACCTTGATTCTGGGCTCCGTCACAGAATCCCGCAAGGTGATCACACGCAGTTCATACTCGTTTCCATTGGTCCCTGCGAGCTCACAAAGACATTCTCTGCCTTCACCGTCACAGACAAGGACTTCCTCGCCGGACTTTAATCGCAAAACTCTAGCATGTGCAGCATTTTCACCTGTGAGTACAATGGTGCTGTCAGCTAATTCTTCTTTTGTTACAAAAAATCTTACCATTGCTATTCCTCCTGCAAGTTCTTGACACATTATAACAGAAATATCGAATAATTCATAGTACAATTTGACTTAACACAGGCAATTCCATCACAGACCTTGACAGATACCCGCTGCACCAGTATAATATTACAAAAAATAACAAAGTATTTTGAAACGGAGCAACCATTATGAAACGAGCTCTTCGCATTATTGTGCCGCTGCTGCTGGTGCTGATTATCATTGCCTGCGCCGCATGGTATTTTCTTGTTTATGATCAGGCTTTTACAAAAGAACTGTTGCTGGACCAAGCCAGAAGATTTGAAGCCTCCGGCAATTATAAGATTTCCGCTTTTCTATATGATGTTGCCTATTATCAATCCAGCAGGGATGATGATGTTGCCATTGAACTGGCACAGCAGTATCTGGACATGGATAACTTTACAAAAGCGGAGTTTACCCTTTCCGAAGCAATTGAAGAAAAGCCAACTGCAGAGCTTTATGCCAAGCTATGCAGCATCTATGTTCAGCAGGACAAACTCCTGGATGCTGTGAATCTATTAAATGGGGTATCGGATATAACAATCTCCAAGGAATTAGAAGCTATACGCCCTAAAGCACCGGTCATAACACCGGAGCCGGGTTTTTACTCACAGTATGTCACAATTGATGTAAAATCCGACAATGGGAAAATCTATGTCAGCACCGATGCTACTTATCCGTCCATTGAAAAAAATAGCTACAGTGGACCCATTACACTGTCCACAGGCGAAACGGTGATTTATGCATTGTCTGTTAACGAACACGGACTGGTAAGTCCCTTAGTTATCCATGGTTATACAATCAAAGGCGTTGTAGAACCCGTTCAATTCGCGGATAAGGCGCTGGAAGCTGCGATTCGCCTTGCTGTTGACGCACAAGAGAATGAAATTCTTTATACAGACCGTCTTTGGAGCATCACAGAACTGACAGTACCTGCAGAAGCAAAAAGTTATACAGATCTGCAATACCTTCCTCACCTGAGCACACTGACTATCAGCAGCGGAAGTCAGGGTGACTTATCGGTTTTGGATACACTTACCGAGCTTACAAAGTTGGATCTGAGCGGACTTCGCCTTACAGAGGACAACCTGTCTGGCATTGCTTCGCATACCGGTCTTACACACCTTTCACTCGCTGGCTGTTCACTGTCTACAATTCAGCCCCTTGCACCTCTGACGAATCTGGTATCCTTAGATTTGACCGGTAACACACTCCGAAATATCAGTATTCTCAGCGGAATGTCCCATCTCCGGCAATTGAAGCTGGGAAATAATGTTGTAAGTTCTCTGGAACCTCTCGCCGGTTTAAAAGAACTGGAAGTATTGGATATCTCGTATAATGCTGTTACATCGCTTGCGCCTCTGAGCGGCGTACAGAAGCTGAGAACCCTATTAGCCCCGCATAATCAGATCGATTCCATAGCCCCAGTTAAAGGTTTGTCAGCACTCGAGCAGTTGGACATTTCTCACAACAATCTGACGGATATTCTACCCATTGCAAATCTTAATGCATTGCTTGAACTGAATGCCTCTAACAACGCCTTGACATCCATGGGCGCTGTCGCAAATTTAACGCATCTGCGTATTTTAAATCTATCCTATAATCAAATTACAGAGCTTCCTGTTTTTCAGGATAAATGCGAGCTTGTCAGTATTGACATGTCCCACAATCTGCTTCTGAATGTAGAAACATTGGCCGGGCTTCCCTGGCTGAATACGGTAAATATCGACTACAATGAAGAAGTCAAAGACCTCCTGCCTCTGGATACCTGTCCGGTATTGGTCCGTGTCAATGCCTTTGGTACAAAGGTAACAGAAGTTTCCTTCCTTACCGCCAAGAGCATCATCGTTAATTTCGATCCCACTTTGGATAAATAACAGTTCACCCCGGAAGAAAAACTTCCGGGGTGTTACTTTATAGGTCGGAAAACACATTGCCAAGGCTGTCGTGAATTACCAGATCTGCATAACTATCAAATGGTGTCGCATCCCGGTTTATCAGCACCAACCTATTGCCGTGGTAATACCGAATCAAGCCCGCAGCGGGATAAACCGTAAGGCTTGTTCCTGCAACAATCAAAAGGTCTGCATCCGCAATGGCGGCGATACTTTTCTCAAGTATATCTCCGTTCAGGCTCTCTTCATACAGCACCACATCCGGCTTTACAATACCGCCGCAGGCACATCTGGGTACCCCCAATGCGTCGCGTACAAACTCAGCTTCATGAAATTTCCCGCATTTTACGCAGTAGTTGCGAAGCACACTCCCGTGTAATTCCAGAACATTTTTACTTCCCGCCTTTTGGTGCAGACCGTCAATATTCTGCGTTATCACAGCACGGAGTCTTCCTTCCGATTCCCAACGAGCGAGTACTTTGTGTGTGATATTGGGTTCAAAACCCAGTGGCAGCATTTTCTCTCGATAGAATCGAAAGAAATACTCCGGATTCCGTAAATAGAAACTATGAGAAATAATGGTTTCCGGTGGATATTCAAATCTTTGATTGTACAGCCCATCAACACTGCGAAAATCGGGAATTCCAGATTCCGTACTGACCCCTGCACCACCAAAGAACACGATCTTACTGCTGCTGCGTATCCATTCCTTCAGCTGCTTCAAGGTCCTCAGCCTCCATTTCTTTCAGAAGCTTCTTATCCTGTTTGGAGGAAAGATCCAGTTTTTCGTACATATCCGGCCTGCGCGCCCTGGTACGGCGCAGAGCCTGTTTTCTGCGCCACTGGCGTACTTTTTCGTGATTTCCGGAAAGAAGGATTGCAGGTACTTCCCTGCCATGCCAAACTGCAGGACGGCTGTACTGCGGATATTCCAGCATGCCGGAATAGTGGCTTTCGTCCTCAAAGCATTCCGGGTCAGCCAGCACACCAGGTACCATACGGCATACAGCATCGGTCACAGCCATAGCAGCAATCTCGCCGCCGGTCAGAACGAAATCTCCCAGGCTGATCTCCTCATCTACGCACTCGTCAATAAATCGTTGGTCGATTCCCTCATAATGGCCGCAAACCATGATTATATTATCCAACTTACTCAAACGAATGGCATCATCTTGCTTGAAAGTATGGCCGCAAGGAGACAGATAGATCGTGTGAACCTCTCTTTCCCCCTTCACCGCTTCCCAACACCGATACAGAGGATCCGCCTGCATCACAGCACCGCGACCACCGCCATACGGATAGTCATCCACTTGGTTTTGCTTGTTGGTAGTATAATCGCGAATTTGGTGCGTGTCTATTTTAATGTAACCACGCTCCTGCGCTCTTCCCAGAATGCTTTCAGAAAGTACGTCTCCAACGGTATCAGGAAACAGGGTCAGAATATCAATTCGCATCTGTTTCCATCCCTTCAATCAAACGCACCTGCATGGTTTCCGTTTCCATGTCGATATCCAGCACAAAGGCTTTAACAGCGGGGATCATATACTCCTTTTCCCCCTTGACAACATATACCTTGTTGCCGGGGTAATCCAGCACATCGGTAATCTTGCCTACTTCCCTGCCATCGTTAAAAACACGAACACCAACCAATTCAGCGGCAAAAATGATATCATCTGAAATATCTTCGCGATATAGTTTTACAACCTTACCGCGCATTGCCTGTGCAACTTCCATGGTATCCACACCTGCCAGCTTTAAAAGATTACAGGTCTTCTGCACACGGCAGGATTCTACTTCAAATTCTTTTTCTCCAATTCGAACCCGTTCAAAATCACACAGATCCTCCGGAGAGTCCAGCCATGGCAGCACCTTTACTTCCCCACGAACACCATGGGTCGTAACGATCTCACCGGCTTCAATAAATTGGAGTTTCATAGGCTTTACTCCTCACATATAACATATTTCGATCATTCGCCATAGGCGAATACCTTAATTTGCATTATACATATTGAATTTTGCATTTTTCCTGTGTACGGGAGATACCCGCACGCAAGAAAAATGCGTGGCATATCGCCACGCATTTCCGTTAATCCACGATTTCAACAGTTACCTTTTTGCCGGAGCGCTGGGCAACAGTCTTCACGATGGTACGGATCTCTTTGGCGATCCGACCCTGGCGGCCAATTACTTTGCCCATGTCATCGCTTGCAACATGCAGCTCAAGAACAGTGCCGTCTTCATCAGAGATTTCATTCACTGTAACCGCATCAGGATCGTCAACCAGATTTTTTGCCATGTACAGCAAAAGTTCCTTCATTGCGATTCTCCTTTTGGAAAATTACAGCACACCAGCGTTCTTCAGCAGGCCACGAACAGTATCGGTGGGCTGAGCGCCGTTCTTGATCCAAGTCTGAACCTTCTCTGCATCAACAGTCAGAGTAACAGGATTGGTCAGGGGGTTGTAGGTACCGATTTCTTCGATGCAGCGGCCATCGCGGGGGCTGCGGGCATCAGCAACAACAATCCGGTAGTAAGGAGCCTTCTTGGCACCCATTCTTCTCAGTCTGATCTTAACCATGGTTTTTACCTCCAAAAAAATATATAAATAACATTATATCGTAAAAGCATTGCTTTCAGCGAACTGATTTAAAATCCCGGGAATCCGGGGAATCCACCGAATCCACGGCTCATGCGCTTCATCTTCTTTCCGGCGCCGGGACCGGAGAACTGCTTCATCAACTTCTGCATCTGCTCAAAGGATTTCAGCAGTCGGTTCACATCCTCCACCTTCAAGCCACAGCCTGCAGCGATTCGCTTCTTGCGGCTGGCGCCAATGATATTGGGATTGTCCCTTTCCTTGGGTGTCATAGAAAGGATAATGGCCTCGGTATGCACCATAGCCTTTTCATCCAGCTGGACATTTTTAAGATTCGCGCCGCCGGGCATCTGTGCTAAAATATCCTGCATAGAGCCCATGGACTTCAGCTGAACCATTTGCTCATAGAAATCCTGAAGGGTGAACTTATTGGATTTCAGCTTTTCCTCCATCTCAGCGGCCTTTTTGGCATCAAACGCCTTTTCCGCCTTTTCGATCAAGGTAAGCACATCACCCATACCCAGAATACGGGACGCCATACGATCCGGATGGAACTGCTCGATATCCTCAAGCTTTTCACCCATACCGGCAAACTTAATGGGTTTTCCGGTAATGGCCTTTACCGAAAGCGCCGCACCGCCTCTGGCATCACCATCCAGTTTGGACAGCATCACGGAGTCAATATCCAGCCATTCGTTAAAGCTCTGCGCAGCATTCACTGCGTCCTGACCGGTCATAGCATCCACCACAAGCATGATCTCGTCAGGTTTTACGGTGGATTTGATGTTTTTTAACTCTTCCATGAGGGTCTCATCCACATGCAGACGGCCGGCAGTATCCAAAAATACCATATCATGACCATGTTGCCGTGCATACAAGACTGCATCTTTTGCAATGGTAACAGGGTTTTCCTGGCCTTTTTCAAAAACGGGAATTCCAAGCTTCCCGCCGCAGACCTTTAGCTGAGTAATAGCAGCAGGACGGTAAATATCACAAGCTACCAAAAGCGGATTCTTACCCTGACGCTTCATCAGGCCCGCCAGTTTTGAGCCGTTTGTGGTCTTACCTGCACCCTGAAGGCCCACCAGCATCACAACGGTAGGACCATTGGGATTAATGGTGATGTGCTTGGCATCACTGCCCATAAGCTTGCACATCTCCTCGTTGACGATCTTTACGATCATCTGCGCAGGAGTCAAGCTCTCCAACACATCGGCACCAACACAGCGCTCGGTAACGGACTTTACAAAGTCCTTTACTACTTTATAACTCACATCTGCCTCAAGAAGTGCCATGCGAATCTCACGCATAGCTTCCTTAACATCGGCCTCTTTCAATCGACCTTTGCCACGGAGCTTCTTAAATGTGGCAGAGATTTTTTCAGTTAAGCCTTCAAATGCCATAACTTACTCCTTCATGGACTGTGCCGCAGCGCAAATGCGCTTTGCCAAAGCTGCAACAGCCGGATCAGAAGAGGTGTCAAGTGCGGTCGCAGCTTCCAGAATTTCCTGAACAGCAACACGATTCTTCATATCCCGTTTGACACATCCGATATTCTCTTCCATCCGACGCAGGAGGGCCTCGGTACGGGTAAGATTATCATTTACCGCCTGACGGCTGATTCCCATCATGTCGGCAATCTCGCCCAAAGACATATCCTGATTATAGCGCATGTCAAAGCATTCCTTTTGCTTATCCGTCAGCATACCACCGTAGTAATCCAGCAGTAAAACCAATTCCAGCGCATCCATCAGAAACCTCCTTGTCAAGGTTTTTTCCTTGACCTCGGGCATTATAGCACAGTATCTATATAATGTCAAGTATTTTTTCTTTACACTTTATACCCAATTTTACAGAACCCGATACCACCGGGAAAGCTCTGCAATTTTTAAAAAACCCAATCGTTCATAAAGACTTACAGCTTTTTCATTGGCAGATGCAACCGCCACCGTGATGGTTTCTTCCGTTATAGCATGGGCAAGTGCTTTTAGTACATCCGCCCCGGCACCGGGGAATACTGATGCTAAAAAACGGATCTCACCGCCCAATACACGACCAATGCCCAAAAGCCGCTGGCCCCTGTGAACAAAGTACCCTTCCCCGGTTTTCAGCATTTCCCTTTTATCCGCGTTGTCCATCCATGCCGCATTGGGAATACGGGATACTTTCTCATTATATATTCTCTGAAATTCATCAGCAGTGTGTTCCTGCACTGGGAACAGAGCAGCATCCGAATCTC
This sequence comes from Faecousia sp., assembly GCA_045589055.1. Classification (GTDB taxonomy): domain Bacteria; phylum Bacillota; class Clostridia; order Oscillospirales; family Oscillospiraceae; genus Faecousia. The sequence goes on from JAZNFH010000008.1 coordinate 11,096, forward strand.
CAAGAGAATCCGTCATGCAGCGCATCTGCCAAATGGCTGTGTGCAGCGGATAATGCGGCAGTCCGTCCGTTTCCTTCACGAAAATCTTCTCAGCCCCCACCATGCGGCAGAAGCCGATGCATTCTTCCAGTAAGCATTCCGGCTTGTCTGTTGCTTGGAGCCGGATATATGCTGTCTGCTGGTAGGGTACTTCTCTAAGAATCAAACTTGCAATACCATACTGCGTTGTAAAAACCGGTATATCTTTCATTATAATGCTTCCATTTCTGTCCTGACGGCAAAATCCCAGTTAGGTTTCTCCATAAAAACCAGTTCCTTGTTTTTCAGAGTTATAAACATAACTTGCAAATCCGGGACCATACTGTGGCAGAAAATCCACTCCCTGCCATATTGGATTCTCCAACCAAAATAATGAGCGAATCGCAGCATGCACCATCCCCCATTTACTTTTCGTTATTGTAACATACCACAATGTATATTGCAAATACCTTCGTATAATCTGCACATCGATGTATAGAAAATTTCATCCGTTTTCACCGAATGTGCCAATTTATGTACGATCAGCCCCAAAACCCCTTGATTTTTGAAAAAAACTATGTATAATAGCCACGTTTGCAAGAAAGGAGGTTGATTCCATGAAGAAGATTATCTGCAAGAAGGAATATGATACCGAAACCGCAACTCTGATCAAGGCTTACTCTTTTGGCCAGTTTGGCGATCCCAACGGCTATGAAGAAGACCTGTACCAGACTCCCGGCGGCCTTTACTTCCTGCATGTTGGCGGTGGCGAGACCTCGGCCTACCCCGAAGAGGATATCATCCGCCTGGCCAAGACCAAGGTCAATGCCTGGCTGGAAACCCACTGATCCATGGTACATACCCGGCGGCTGCATCATGCAGCCGCCGTATTTCATATTTCATTTCTTGACAACGGTGCTATGATATACTTACAAAGAATCTTCAAACAGGGAGGTTTTTTATGAAATACACGATACCTCTTCTTATTTTACTGTTATTATTTAGCTGTCTTTCCGGCTGCACAGCTGATATTCCCGCCGACATTGCCGCAACCACACTGCCGGCCTATACCTTTACTGCAAGAATCTGCGAAGGAACCAATCTTACAATAGACCGTTTGATAACGGAAAATGTATCCTGTCTGCATGATTACACCTTGCAGGTTTCACAAATGCGTTCAATCCAAGGCGCAAAGGTTGTCATCATCAACGGAAGCGGCCTCGAAGAGTTTCTGGATGATGCGCTCAAAAATGTTCCTAATTTGATCGACTGCTCACAAGGCATACCGCACAACGAAGTCAGCCAGCATGCGCACGGTCATGATCACGATGCGCATACACATGCGGTTGATCCCCACATTTGGCTCTCACCAATGAACGCAATTATAATGGCAGAAAATATTGCCAACCACCTTGCAGAAATCTATCCACAGCATAGTAGTGTATTTGCAGAAAACCTGCAAATATTGGTAGAAGACTTGATTGCACTGCAAAGCTACGGAGAGAATGCACTATCTTCCCTCTCCTGTCGTGAGCTTATCACATTCCACGACGGTTTTGCCTATCTAGCCGAAAGCTTCGGCTTGACAATATTGAAATCCGTTGAAGAAGAATCCGGCAGTGAAGCTTCCGCTGCCCAGCTGATTGGGCTTTGCAATTTGGTGGATGAACACAAGATTCCTGCTGTTTTTTCAGAAGCAAACGGCAGCACCTCGGCTGCCGCAATTATCGCCGCAGAAACCGGAGTCAAGCACTACGCACTGGATATGGTGATGTCCGGTGAGGATTACTTCAAAGCAATGTATCGCAATATTGATACCCTTCTGGAGGCACTGAAATGAGGGATAATTACCATAACAAAAGCTGCGGCAGCGCCTGTTGTCTGCGCTTAAGTAAAGTATCTGTACGGTTAGGTGGGAACGCCATTGTTGAAGATGTCAGCCTGCATGTACATTGCGGAGAAATGGTTGCCCTAATCGGACCAAACGGTGCGGGCAAAAGTACGATTCTAAAGGCTATTTTGGGACAGCAGTCCTATGATGGCAGTATCAGTTTCTCCATCCCAGGTGTTCGTCACCGCAAACCACCACGGATCGGTTATGTTCCCCAGAGTCCTGTCTTTGATATCGGCGATCCCTTTAGTGTTGCCGATCTGTTTTCCTGCTGTATGTCGAAACGGCCTGCTTTTCTCGGTCAAAGCAAAGCCATGCGCAGTAAAGTCTTGGAATGCCTTGAACGCGTACATGCCTGCGGTCTAATTGACAAGAAAGTCGGCACACTCTCAGGCGGGGAACTGCAGCGGGTTCTTCTTGCACTGGCTTTAGAGCCGCTGCCAAATATACTGATTCTGGACGAGCCTCTGTCCGGCGTGGATGTCACCGGTCACCAAGAACTGATGGATATGCTCGATGAGATCCGCAAAACCTACGACCTTTCCATTTTAATGACCACCCATGATTTTGGCATTCTCCCAAAGTACGCAGATCAAGTCGTTCTAATTGATCACTCTGTTCTTTCACAAGGAAGTCCGGAGCAGGTTCTGGAAAGTGAGGAATTTTCACAAGTATTCCATCGGAAAGGAGATCGCTTATGAGTCTTTGGTATACCCTTTGGAATGCGCTTCCCTTTGAGATTTTCCACTGGGATTTTATGAAAAACGCACTGCTGGCAGTCTTGATTATGGCGCCTCTCTTTGGCCTGTGCTCTACAATGATCGTCACCGGCAAAATGATTTTTTTCTCTGATGCGCTGGGTCATTCCGCATTCACCGGAATTGCCATCGGCTGCATTTGCGGTGCTGCCTCCCCAACATGGGTTGCCGTCTTATTTGCCATTGCGTTTGCACTCCTTTTTAGTTTCGTCCGCAGCCGATCCAGTCAGGCTGCAGACACAATCATCGGTGTATTTTCCAGTACTGCTGTTGCGCTGGGTATTTTCATTGCGACACTTGGAGGCGGCAGCTTCACGAAATACAATCGGTATTTGATTGGAGATGTCTTATCCATTACGCCGTCGCAAATCGGTTTACTGGCGCTGGTTCTTCTGGCAGTACTTCTTTTCTGGATTTTCTTCGCCAACAAATTAACCCTGGCCTCTATCTACCCACAGCTTGCTGCATCAAGAGGCATTCGAACCGGTTGGATTCAGAGCGCATTCACCGCAGTCATCGCAGTTGTTGTCACCCTGTCGATCAGCTGGGTCGGCCTGTTGATTTTGAATTCCCTGTTGGTTCTTCCTGGCGCATCAGCCAGAAATGTTTCTGGGAACTTAAAACAGTATCACTTATTTTCCGTTATCTTTGCACTGACCGCCTGTATTTTCGGTCTTATTCTCTCTTATTACATGGGTGCATCCTCCGGTGCAGCGATTTGTCTTGTGTTGGCTGTGATATTTGCCATTACCTTTGCCCTCAGAAAGGTGCGTAGCTGATATGCAGGATGTTAATATTCAGGTCATCGCTCGAATGAAAAGCGACTTTCCAACCAAATTCGGTATTCCACGGCAAAGCGGACTGGTGCGGGAACTACGCTCCACCATTGTGTTTGAGCCGGAATTTCGCAACGCCGATGCCCTGCGGGGCATGGAGGATTTCAGTCATCTCTGGCTGATCTGGCAATTCTCGGAAGCTGTTCGCAGTGGCTGGTCACCGACCGTGCGCCCGCCTCGCTTAGGCGGCAATACACGAATGGGTGTGTTCGCCACCCGTTCTCCTTTCCGCCCTAATAACCTTGGCCTTTCCAGTGTTCGTCTGCTCGGCATTGAAGAAACCATGGAGCACGGTACCGTGATCCATGTAGCCGGCGCAGATTTGATGGACGGCACGCCGATCTTTGACATCAAGCCATATATCCCCTACGCAGACAGCCACCCCGATGCGAAGGGTGGTTTTACCGATGGTGCAAAAGATTATATTTTGGAAGTCGTATTTCCAGAAGAACTTCTGTTGAAACTTCCATCTGAGAAGCGCAATTCAGCCATAGGGGTTCTGTCTCATGATCCTCGCCCTTCTTATCAGAAGGATTCTGACCGGATATACGGACTGACCTTTGCCGGCTTCGATATCCGCTTCCGTGTGAAAGATGACCTGCTGAGCGTCCTCGAAGTAACGCCTATATAAGAATCCCGCCTGCTCACGCAGGCGGTACTTTTTGTGTTACTTGAAATAGTTCACAGCAGAAGCAAAGAGCTTCATGTCGTACTCACCGGGAACATTCCGGTACAGACCCTTCTGCCAGCGCTCGCTGTGGCCCATCTTGCCCAGGACACGGCCATCGGGAGAGGTAATGCCCTCGATGGCGAAGATAGAACCGTTGGGATTGAAAGCGGTATCCATGGAAGGATTGCCCTCCAGGTCAACATACTGGGTAGCGATCTGACCATTCATGGCAAGCTGGATTGCCAGTTCTTCACAGCAGAAGAAACGGCCTTCACCGTGGGACATGGGCACAGTGTGGATTTCACCGACCTCAGTACCTGCCAGCCAGGGGCTCTTGTTGGTACATACACGGGTACGCACCAGCTTAGACTGGTGTCGAGCGATGTTGTTGTAGGTCAAAGTGGGGCAGTTTTCATCGGTATCGATGATCTTACCGTAAGGTACCAAGCCAAGTTTGACCAGTGCCTGGAAGCCATTGCAGATACCCAGCATCAAACCGTCACGGTCTTCCAGCAGCTTGGTCACCTGCTCTTTAATGGCGGGGTTGCGGAAGAAGGCGGTAATGAACTTAGCGGAACCGTCAGGCTCGTCACCACCGGAGAAGCCGCCGGGGATGAAGATCATCTGGCTCTGGGCGATCTTTGCTGCGAAGTTCTCAACACTGCGGGTAACATCCTCAGCGCTCAGGTTGCGAACTACAAAGATCTCAGGCTCAGCGCCAGCGGTCTGCATAGCTCTTGCGGAGTCAAACTCACAGTTGGTGCCGGGGAATACGGGAATCAGAACCTTGGGCTTGGCCACCTTCACAGCGGGAGCAACATTACAGCCACCGGTGTATCCGAATACGGGCATCTTTTCTTCCTTCTCAGCAACCTTGGTGGGATAAACCTTTTCCAGAACGCCTTCGTTCAGAGTCAGCAGTTCTTCGATGGTAGCAGTATCGCCGTTTAGGTCGATGACAGGCTCTTCCATGGTCCAACCGATCTTCACAACACCGGGCAGATCCACTTCTTCGGTCAGCTCAGCAACCAGAACGCCGCAGCGTTTCTGATGCCACAGATCGTCCATACCCTGACAGCCAACAAAGCCAATGTTGTTACCAAAGGACATCTTCATGACAGCTTCACCCAGGCCGTACTCAACTGCCCAACCGGCCTTGATCTTGCCTTCCATATGCAGCTCATAGAAGCGCTCCCATGCAGCCTTGCGGCATTCCGCGGTAGGCTCGGTGGGTCCGAAGACATAAACAGGATGATCAGCTTCCTTGAATTCGGGAGTCAGAACATCATTCTGATCGATGGGAGCGATGGCAAAGGAGATCAGCGTGGGAGGTACATCATAGTCCATGAAGGAACCGGACATGGAGTCCTTACCACCGATCGCGGCGGCACCTAGCTCC
>JAZNFH010000009.1:0-6210 GCA_045589055.1 Faecousia sp.
TCCTAAGACCGCTTGGCCTCCGACTTTTCCTCCTGTATGTTTGGTAAATGATCGTTTCGCGTACCAAGTCGTAGGGGCCGATGTGGGCATCGGCCCAAATACACTGCATACACCGGGCCGATGTGGGCATCGGCCCCTACGAAGATAAACGATCATTTGCATTAGGAAAGCAAATTTGCTGTGGTTTCGTCCTCATACTGCCGTGTGTAGAGAGTGAAGTAATAGCCTTTCTGTTTCAGAAGTTCCGTGTGGGTGCCCTGCTCTACGATCTTGCCGTCCCGGACCACCAGAATGATATCGGCGTTCCGTACGGTGGAAAGCCGGTGGGCGATCATTAGCGCGGTTCTTCCGGCAGTGACGGATTCCATAGCAGCCTGAATCTTTGCCTCTGTCATGGTGTCTACCGATGCTGTGGCTTCATCCAGAATCAGAATTCTGGGATCCGCCAGAACGGCACGGGCAAAGGAAATCAGCTGCTTCTCACCGGTGGAGAGCAGGTCGCCGCCCTCACCTACATCCGTATCCAGACCTTTTTCCAGATGGGCAATAACCTCATCGGCACTGACGGTGTGGATGGCGTTCCAGATTTGTTCCTCCGTGGCATTGGGATTGCCCATCAGCAGATTCTCACGGACGGTACCGGAAAACAGGTGGGGTGTTTGAAGTACATAACCGATGGCAGAGTGGAGCCAGAGCTGGGACCGCTCCCGGGCATCCCGGCCATCAATGAGCAGGGTTCCCTTTGTGGGTTCGTAGAACCGGCAGACCAGATTGACCAAGGTGGATTTGCCCGCGCCGGTTTCACCCACGATGGCCACATGGGTACCAAAGGGGATCTTCAGGGAGAAATTCTCCAGAACATTCTCGTCACCATCGGGGTATTGGAATGTTACATCCCGGAATTCAATGTCACCTTGCAGGGGCTCCCAGTTCTCTTTTTTCGGATCAAAGCTGTCGCCGTATTTTTCTATGACTTCCGGGGTGTCCACCACATCGGATTTCACAGCCAGCAGGTTGGTAAACCGCTCAATATTCACTTGGGTCGTGATAAGATCGGAAACAATATCCACGATCCAGCGAAGAGGCTCCATCATGCCCTGGGCGTAGGACATAAAAATGGAAAAGGTGCCGATTTCGGTTACAGCAATATAGCCGCCCTTCCAAAGAACGATAGATAATGCGATGCTGGAAGCCAAACGCATGGTACCGGCAAACAGTCCCCGGTATCGGGCGGATTCCACGCTCTTTTTCCGCATCTGGGATGTATCCTCCCGAAACCGCTGCTCGATCTTTTCCTCAATTGCTAAAGACTTGATGGTCTTGGCACCGGTGATCCCCTCGTTGAAATTACCGGTGATTTTGGAATTGACTTCCCGGACCTCCCGGTTTACCCGGATCAGCTTCTTCTGGAAGATGGTGAAGAGAATGACCAGCAGCGGCAGAATGGAAAGAATCAGCAGTGCCAGTTTCGCATTGAGAATCAGCATGACCGCAACCGCACCTACCAGATAGGCCGAATGCCATATGCAATCGATGAAGATCCAGGAAAACAGCGTGCCGATCTTGGCGGTGTCACTCATCAGACGGGCATGAATATAACCGACACTGTTTTGATTGAAATAAGAGAAGGATAGGGTCTGCAAGTGGTTAAAGCCCGTCTGACGCAGATCCTTGTGAATGCGGACTTCAATAATAGTGGCTAATGCGCAGGCAATATAGTTGGAACCTGCGGCCAGCAGGATGATCAGCAGGTAGGCAGTGACAAACCATATGATGGTATCAATCGTTCGCTGACCGATAAAGTGATCCAGCGCGTACCGCTGAAACAGTGGGAGAATAATGTCTGTGGCACTGCCTGCCAGACCGAAGAAGACCATTAGAAATAATGGTTTTTTCACTTTTCGCAGAAAGGGAAGTACCTTCCCAATTCCGAAGAATTTTAAATGTTTTGTTTCTTCCATGTGGTGTATCACTCCTGATAACCGTTTTGGGTCTCGTAGATTTTTTGATAGATGCCGCCGGATTGCTTCAGCTGGTCGTGGGTACCTTCCTCTGCAATACGCCCCTTGTCCAGAACGATGATCTTGTCCGCAGCGGAAAGGGTTGTGATCCGGTGGGAGATCAGGATTACGGTGGCCTTTCCGAAATGCTTGGAGATGGCCTGCCGGATCCGGGCATCGGTTTCGGTATCCACAGCGGAGAGGGAATCGTCAAAGATCATAATGGGAACGGGTCTGGTCAGCATCCGGGCAATGGCAGAGCGCTGCTTTTGACCGCCGGACAGAGTCACACCCCGCTCTCCCACCATGGTGTCGTAGCCGGACGCGAAAGCGGTGATGGTTTCATCCAGCGCCGCCGCGGCAGCTGCTGCCTGGATGGCATCCATATCCAACTGCTGGGAGGCAATACCAATGTTTTCGGCGATGGTCCGGGAGAAAAGGTAAGGCTCCTGCAGCACAAAACCAATGTTGCGGCGCAGATGCTCTGTTTGAATATCCCGAATGTCAGTGCCGCCTATGGTGATTCTGCCGTGACCTTCTTCCAGAGGGTAAAGCTTGTCCAGTAAGAGCATCAGTGTAGACTTGCCGCTGCCGGTACCGCCCAGAATGCCCACGGTGGTTCCGGACTGGATGGTAAAATCGATATCGTGGAGGATTTCCGGAGAACCTTCGTAGGCAAAACTGACATGCTCAAAACGGATATCTCCATCCATGGGTGCGGAAACGGCATCCGGACGGTCCTGTTCTACGGGAGAATTCATAATATAGAAAATACGGTCAATGGAAACGCCTGCTTTGCTCATTTCGGAGATCATGCGGCCCAACTGCCGGATGGGCCAGACCAGCATGGCATTGTAGGAGATGAAAGCGATGTATTCACCTTCCAGCAGACTGCCTTTGATGCAGAAAACAGCGCCAAAGACCACCACCAGCATGACCTGCATGCCGGAAAAGATATCCGAAACGCTCCAGAACCGGGACATAACCCTGCCCATTTTTTCCCAGAGGGAGGTATAGTATTCGTTCTGCTTGCGGAACCTATCAATTTCAGAGCGTTCCCGGCCAAAGGCACGAATCACACGGACACCGGTAAGATTTTCCTGTGCCATGGCAGAGAGCTTGCCTTCGTTTTCGTCGCACTGGGTGAAGCCTTCGTGGATCTTTTTGTGGAAACGGCAGGAGTAGGCAATGATCAGCGGTGCCGGAATCAAGGCAATGAGGGTCAGCAACGGATGCATGGATACCATAAAGAGTATGGACAGCACCAGCAGCAGAGCGATCCGAAAAACACTGGTCAGCTGCTCGGACAGGAAGTTTTTGGTGGTGTCAATGTCCGAGGTGCAGCGCTGAATAATATCGCCGGTGCGGTTTTTCATGTGCCAGGAGAAGGGTAGATGAGAAATATGGGAAAAGAGTTGATCCCGCATGGTTTTGACCAGTGTTTCCGCCGCAGCGGTGTTGTAGACACGGAAGGTATATTGGGATACTACCTGAAACATTGCCACAACCAGAATGGCCAAGGCCATGATCCACAGATGCTGTCCCAGATAGGAAAAACCACCGATCCTGTCGACCAGATCCATGACTACTGGCGGAAAATCAGCTTCCTTTCCGCCGATAGCGCAGTCCACTGCGGCGCGTATGATCTGAGGCTGGAGCATATCTGCCAGAGCGGTGACACCGGCAGAAAGAATGGCAACAAAAAAGTAGCGCTTGGCACCCCGAAGGAAGCGCCATAGCAGGGAGAGTTTCTCTCTCCGCTGAGAATGGTTTTCGGTTGTGTGCATATCATTTCTCCATTTCGTGATTGGCTGTACTACCGGCAGTACAGCAAAATTGCCTGCAGGACGCAAAAAGGGCGCAGGCCGAAGCCTGCGCCCGGAATACACCAACAGCAGAATCCTACTGGGATCCACCCGGAGCAAAGCTTCTATCCCTGAAAATGCAATTAACGGTCTTCAACATGAAACTCAGCTCCTTTCCTTCAAAATTTACCAGTATGATAGCATTCAAAAAGCAATCTGTCAAGGGCTGATGGAGACATTCTTCCGCTTTCGCTGTACCATATGCCCGGTCTGGCTGGAAATCAGTGCCGCTAGGTTAAGTAAGAAAAACCTTGGAAAATAACATTTTTTAAAAAACCTATTGACTTTTTAGTGCTCCTGTTATATAATAGCGAAGCTGTGTGCGGCATGCTGCTATAGCTCAGCCGGTAGAGCGCATCCTTGGTAAGGATGAGGTCGCCAGTTCAAACCTGGCTAGCAGCTCCAAAAAAGAAACAACACCATTCGGTGTTGGTTCTTTTTTACGATGCAGCCAGATTTGAAAGGTCAAATGCGGCGCGGACGAGCGCCGCCGGCGAGGGCTGGACCGAGCCGAACTTCTATTTTTGCCCCCTAAACGGGCAAAAATGCAAACAAATCTGGCTAGCAGCTCCAAACTCTTGAAACTCTTAGCGTTTCAAGGGTTTTCTTTGTTTTGTGCTGTGAGTCAGACCGCATCCTTTTTCACTACTTTTCGTGAAAGGATGCGGTCTTTTTATGCGCTTTTCTGTGAGGAATACCATATTTATTTGGAAATGTTTGCTTTCTAAAACCAGACTGTGTACAATACGCACGAATGTGCGCCGTAAATTTTCAGCAAAATCAAGGTTCCAAAGGAAATTTTTAGAAAGCTTTTTATAGTGGTGTTCTTTTGTTGCTATTCACCATTTTTTTGGCGACAATTTTTTAATTTTTGCTTGCATTTTACACAATTCGCATGTACAATAAGTTCATACATGCTTGTGTGGCAAAACTTCCATTGCTTAATTGGACTATGCGATGGGAAAGGCAAGAAAAACTATGCAGTAAATTGCATAAAAACCGCTATTGGCCTCCAATATTGGAAATAAACCACCCCAATAATGGTTGGAAGCCGTTTACCGCCGGTATGCAATACCATGAAAAGGGTTTTCGATGGCTCAGATACATACTATGCCCCGCCCGCACAGGAAAAGGGAAAAACAAAACAGGAGAGAGCTTAGAGAATCGTTTGTAAGAAGGGAGGTAACGATGAAACCAGGTTATTTTGGCGACACCCAATGTTTTTAACTTTCATGGAAGTGTAAGAAAGGAGATCAACCAATGACGAAAAGAGTATTCGCGCTGTTTACAGCAATTTGTTTATTGTGTGGACTGGCACTGGGCGGGATGGCAGTTCCTGCCTATGCCAGTGATTCAGACCCTGAAAACGTGGAGATGGTAGATGGGGTCCCTGAAGGCTGGTTTTATGCAAAAAATGATGCTGGCGGTGCAAGTCAAACCAGCTTTACTGTTGAAGACGATCAGGAAGAACCGGGCAATAAGGTATTAAAGCTATACCAGAAAAAGAAACGGAGCTATTGGTGTGCCGCACAGTACATTATGGACCCCACCAGCCAGGTTGTTACTCTGGAGTACAGCTATAAAGTAGATACCGATACTACCGGAGATATCTTCCTGCCTTCGTTTAGGTATTCTACAGCTAATGAAGAAACATTCACTTTTCCGCTGTTGCTCAGAACCAATGATGGACTAGTCGAGTATTCAAATGCAACTTCAAAAAAAGGCACTTGGGTGTATGTGTGCACGCTGAATGATGGTGAATGGTATGATGTAAAGCAGGTCGTGGACATCGACAATAAGACCTTTGTGCTGCAGGTGGGTGAAACGATAGTTGAGCTGGATCAGGAATCGGATGTAGTCAACTTCGAAGCTGATCTTACGATATCCGGTGTTTTGACTGGCTTTAGGAATGATACAGCAGGAACTGTCTACCTGGATGATATGGTCGTGACTGTGGGAACCTCCGGCGAAGAGGTTGAAAAACCCGTGATCGAGAACAGCCTCAGCCTTGAGGGCAACATTGGCGTAAATTACTATATCAGTATTCCCGATGCAGTGAAGGCTGATGACAGTGCTTACATCCGCTTCACCCAGGCTGGCGGCACACCCGTTGATACTCTTATTAGCCAGGGCGTACCGGATGGCGATGACACCCTCTTCACCTGGCAGGTCGCCGCAAAGGAAATGGGCGATGAGATCAAGGCACAGATCTTCTGGGGTGACAGTCAGTCCACCGAAGAGAACAAATACAGTGTCAAGAAATATGCGAACGATATACTGGCCGGTGAATACGACGCAAAATGGAAGAATCTGATGACTGCCATGCTCAACTACGGCGCTTTGGC
>JAZNFH010000010.1:0-19854 GCA_045589055.1 Faecousia sp.
GATAAATAATGGGTACGGTCAGTATAGCTGTAAGATGCCAAAGTACGGCTACCTATGGTGATGCTGCTGCGCAGATCGAAGCTACCATAGCCAAAGTTATAGGCGGAAGAACCGGTCTGGATCTTCGTCAGCAGGTCATCCGTGTAGGTATAGCTTGCCGTCAGTGCTGTGCCGGTGTGGGTGGTTACCGAAGCCGTTGCCATACGGTACATGCTTATGTCTGAAAATTGGGGGCTGGGTGGCTGGTAAACCAGTCATCCAGCCGCCAGTGGTTCGGTGCTTATTGCTTTTTGTCCCAAGACAGGGAACCGTCCCTTGTCTTTCTTCTTCATTGTTTATTTTTGTACAAGGCTTGGGCCTATTTACTATTTTCACATCCCAATATCCGTGTTACATTTTTACCGCTAAAATCAAATCTATATATCTCCAGCTTTTCTGTGCAGGCATAGATTCCAGAATCATCAAATATGTATAAACCATTATATATGCTGTCAGAAATCTTTTCTACAGAATAGTCGGATAAGTCTATTCTATATGTACCTGCAAGATGATCGTTCACGAAGGGAACTGTGGAATCAGATTTTTCATCGTAATAGTAGCGAGAGATAGATACATATGCCCAATCATCATAAACATTTACTGCACTGATCGCTTTGGTGCATGGTATTTCAAATAGTTGTACTATTTCCTCAGAATTATCCGGAATCAAATATAAGGCATTCCCTTCGCCTTCGTTATGAACAAGTAATCCTTTTTTGCATGGTATCAAACTCTGCCTTCCTAACGGCGTATCATATTTTAGTTCGTACTTGTTTGCAATTTCGTCTGTAACAACAATATTTGTGCTGTCGCCAGTTCCGTAGACAGAATAGGACAAACCATTCAAAATGTAACTTTGCGGCGGTGATGTATCTCCGCTGATGTTTGTACCATTTACTAAATGATACGGGCCTTCCTGTGAGCTAAGAGAAAGGAATAATAAGTTATCTTCTGAAAAATAGTGTTCTGATGTTAGAAAGTTCGTTTCGCAGACAATTTCTTCTGTATCATTCTGAAAGTCATAGCAATAAATGCGCTCTTTCACATCGCCTGAAACACCATCTAGCCATGAAGAGTAGTAAATATAGTTATTACTTATACCCAGTATGCTATCCTGTATGCGAAAAAGTCGTTTGATTGTATCTCCCTCAAAGCAGGCCAAATAGTTATAATACTTATTCCTATATTTTCTCTCCGCACACCAGCGGGGCGAGAAATACAACTTTCCGTCGAAAGTTCCCATCCATACACTAGCTGAATTTTGCAAGTTGTTTGCAGGGTTATATGATGCGCTACTGATTTCTATAAGCTCGCCTGTAATTATACATTCTCTTGGGAATAGTTGATAATATACAGAAACAATAATATCTTGTAAGGCAGGGGCGACAGATACACAACATAACATTGCAAATGGAATTATTACTAGTAATAACATCAATATGCTTACTTTTCTAGGCTGTCTAAACCCATATCCACTCATTATTGGCCCTCCCACGCAATTATGAAATAAATGTTAGCCAGAAAACAATTCTTTTATTGTTTCCTTAATTCTAATCATTCTTGCTACCTTTGTAAAGGCATTGTTGGGGATGATTGGACAAGCGTCACGGATGGAGAATGAGTATGATTTTCCCAGTGCTTTCCATGTTACTTGCGCACAATTATTTCTTAGTAATTTATATTCTTTTAATGAACCCGGATTGCTCAATTCCTTTTGGTGCATTGTTTCGAGGTATTCATATGTCTTAGAATAGTCACCTTCGAGGTAAACTGTTCCTGTAACATATTGGCTTCGCATTTGTGCTGTGCTGTTATCGGAATTTTGCAATGCGAGAACAACATCATCCATAGATGTCAGATCATAGCCCGAAACATCAATTTTTACAAACACGAATTTATAGGGAGTACCAAGGATTTTTTGAATTGTTGACGATTCTCCTGCAGAACCCCAGTACAAGAAGTACCAATTACCATTTGCGTCTTCAACCAACAATCCAGTATGCCCATAACCACCCCCGCGTTCTTTTTCTTGAATCCAAACCGCATCAGTTCCAGTAACATCAACACAATTAACCGGATTATTGAGGCAGTAGGCAAACATGTTATTGCCGAGGATGCCTTGGCCAGTTGATACGAGGGCATCAGCGTTGATGAAGCGGCACAGGTAGGGATAGTAATACCTGCTTTGCAGGTAGTAATGGGTCGTTTCCGCATCGTATACATAGCCCCGGTAGCGCAGGGGGTTATAGAAGCCCAGTGTGTCCTTCTGGCTGCCATCGGTAGATTCGATATCGCCCCAGGCTTCATAGGTGTACTGGACAACCGCTGTACCGCTGGTATTCAGAATGGCTACAACATCCCCTTGCAGGTTCAGCACATAGTAAAATTGGGATGCATTATGCTATCGTCAGTGAGTTGCAAATCCCCATGGGCAGTGCACCGTGCTATACGCATCTGCGTCTATCATGCCCACAGGGTATCACCGCTTTCACTTTGATCTTTTGGAATTATCTTTATAATTTGATGTTACCACAAAATAACAAAAAGTTCAAGTTCTTCACGATTCTTTTTGCACAACTCGCACAAATTCATAAAAGCTGTCTGCATTTAACAAAACGCCCATGTCCCCTTAAGGGCCATGGGCGTATGCTGCATTACACTTTACGATTTAGGACTTTTTGATTGCGAATCAGCGCTTTAAATATTTTCCGCCGCGCTTCCTTTTAGGAACGCATATGACCCATATGGTCACAACAACCGCGCCGGTAACAAACCCCAGTATTCCCCAAGACATCTTTCCTTCCTGCTTCTCTTCAGGAGGTGCAGGCACAGTAGTAGGCGCTGTCGCAGGCTGGGTAGTGGGGACAGTGGTTGGTTCCGTGGGGATCTCCTCAAGAACAGGCTCTGTACGGGTAAATTCTATGCCGCAAAAATCGCAGTTGCCCTTACTCAAGCCCTCCTTCTGGGTCGTGGGCAGTTCCACTGCCTCCCATTGGGAAACACTGTGGGAAAATAGGGTGTAACCATCCCGGTATGTAAAGCCGCATGTGGTGCAGGTGTATTCGGTATAGCCATAAGTGCTGCATCCGGATGCGACAACCGTTTCCGTGTATACCGGCTCTTTGCACATTTCCGGCCGCAATTCTGTGCTGTAATCACGCCGTTCATCCCGAATAAAGTCACAGGTGTTGGAGATCCGGTTATACCCGCCCAGCCGCTCACCAGCTTCTGCAGCGCAGTAAGCCCGGCGGTTGGTATTGCATTCAAAAAATGTGATTTTTCCGGTGATCGTATTATCAACAAGATTCCCCTTGTACCCCACACCTATGGGCTGA
The DNA here is from genome assembly GCA_045589055.1 of Faecousia sp. Taxonomy (GTDB): domain Bacteria; phylum Bacillota; class Clostridia; order Oscillospirales; family Oscillospiraceae; genus Faecousia. Next base: position 3,375 of record JAZNFH010000010.1, read on the forward strand.
CGCATATACATTCCGGTAATGCCGCCGTTGTGCGCATATCCATATTCCGAAGAATAACCATCGATGATAATTTCGCAATCCGAAACATCCATGTAGCCGGTTGCAAAGATACCTCCCATGAATTGCTCATCCCTGGTTTTGTCATCCGTGTCCGTGCAGATCAAAGTCACATCCACCTTGCACTGCTGCACAATGCCGCTGCCGTAGCCAACCAGTCCGGCTACGCCAAACATTCGGTCAAATGCCCGAAGCTCCAGCATTCCGGGACGGTACAGCCGGTAATCGTGCTATCCTCAGAAAAACCAGCAAGACCACCTAAAAAGAACGGTGTTCCCACATCCATCCGTCCATACACATTTAATAGCTGCAGGTTTTTCACCTCGGCATTTCAAAGGGTAGAAAAAAACCCGCAAAGTATGTATCATAGGTTTTCAGATTTCCATCATAGGTAGTGGCTGTTTGTGCGCCCGGTTGGGAAAGCCCCAGATTCAGCAGTGCGTGTCCGTTGCCGTCAAAGCTGTCGCTGAAATCAATACCGGGCCATACAATTCCGGCCAGATCCAAATCATTCATTAAAACATAACTGCCCTGCGGATTGTTCTGTATGGCAAGCAATTCCTCCACAGTATGGATCTGTGTTGGTACCGCCGCCGGCTCTTCCCCATGGACAGCAGGCACCGCTGACAACAGCACAAGCAGCGCCAGAACGACTGAAAGTAGTTTCATCCTTCTCCCCTCATTTCCTGTTCGTTACGAACCAATATACCATTTTGTCCGGCTTTGTCAAGCACATCGGAATACGGAAATGCAGCAGTCTTTCACTCTAAATGTGCTGCGATAAAAATATCCAAAAAAGGGCTTGACTTTTTTAGATTCAATGCTATAATATGCGTGTTCGGTTCGAGACGCCGGTATAGCTCAGTTGGTAGAGCAACTGATTTGTAATCAGTAGGTCGGGGGTTCGAGTCCGTCTACCGGCTCCACCCGATATCGAACAGAATTTCATATGGGGGATTTCCCGAGTGGCCAAAGGGGACAGACTGTAAATCTGCTGGCTATGCCTTCGGTGGTTCGAATCCACCATCCCCCACCAAACCAAAAACCCCAGTCCTAGCGGACTGGTTTTTTTGGTTTGGTATGGGCATTTGGATGGTGGATTCAAAAGGCGGCTCTTAGCGAGTGTCCGGTGGACACTCGCAACCGCCGTGCTTCGCCGCATCGAAACTAAGCCATCACCTACCCAGATATCCTTACGAACTGTATTTTCTCTTTTTTCCGAAAATTCTTTAAAAAAAGCATCCTTTCTTGACAGAATCTCTCCTCTTCGTTATACTAATTGTATCCTTAACCAAAACTTTTCCAAAAAGGAGATCGCAACTATGGAGGCAAAATACGAAGCCCTATTTACCCCATGGAAGATCGGCAATGTGGAAATCAAGAACCGCATTGTCATGTGTCCCATGGGCGGCACTTCCCTCTTCGGCTGGTTTGAACTGACCGGCTGCGGCTTTGACAAGGAGGCTGCCAAGCTGTTTCTGGAGCGGGCCAACAACAATGTCGGTCTGATCATCCCCGGTATCGCACCCCTTCGGGATACTTTCTGGGGCAAGTGGCTGTGGCAGAATCCCAAGATGTTCGATGAGCTGAAGGTCTTCATGGATGAGATCCATAAAACCGGTGCCAAGCTGTTCGTTCAGCTGACTGCCGGCATGGGCCGCTCCTGGGCCATCACCGAGCTGGTTGGGCCGCTGCACAAGAATAAGATCACCCGGGCCATCGTCAAGCCTATCATCGATACCAGCCATGAGCTGGCATGTCCCAGCGAACAGCCTGCCCGTTGGGCCCCGGATATCATCTGCCCTGAAATGACCAAGGAGCAGATCCATGAGATCATTGAGGCTTTCGCTAAAACTGCCAAGCTGTGCAAGGATGCCGGTGTTGACGGTGTGGAAGTCCACGCAGTTCACGAAGGCTACCTGCTGGATCAGTTTGCCATCGAGTTCTTCAACAAGCGTACCGACGAGTACGGCGGCAGCTTTGAGAACCGCTACCGCTTCGCGGCGGAAGTGGTTCATGCCATCAAGGAAGCCTGCGGCGATGATTTCCCTGTATCGCTGCGTTACTCCGTAGAGTCCAAGCTGAAAGGCTTCCAGAAGGGCATTGTCCCCGGTGAGGAAGCTCCGGAACTGGGCCGCACCATGGAAGAGTCCGAGCGTGCCGCCAAGTACCTGCAGGATGCCGGTTATGATATGCTGAATGCCGATAACGGTACTTATGATAGCTGGTACTGGGCACATCCGCCAATGTATATGCCCCAGAACTGCAATTTGGACGATGTGGCGCACATCAAGCAGTTTGTGGACATCCCCGTGGTCTGCGCCGGCCGTATGGAGCCGGATGTGGCTGCAGAAGCCATTGCTGCCGGTAAGATCGACGGCATGGGCGTTGCCCGTCAATTCCTGGCTGACCCCGAGTGGATTACCAAGCTGATCGAGGATCGACTGGAAGACATCCGTCCCTGCATCTGCTGCCACAGCGGCTGCTTCAACTTCTCTTCCTCCAAGGGTCACTACAACACCCAGGATCTGAAGGACACCATGGGTCTGGCCCGCTGCGCGCTGAATGCCGAGACCATGCAGAGCAAGAAGCACTACATTAAGCCCGCCAAGAAGATCAAGAATATTGCCATCATCGGTGGTGGTATCGGCGGTATGGAATCCGCCTTGGTCTGCGCCAAGCGTGGCCACAATGTCACCCTGTATGAGAAGTCCGGCGAGTTGGGCGGTGTATTCATCGCCGCCGCTGCACCTTCCTTCAAGGAAAAGGACCGCGACCTGATTGCCTGGTACAAGCGGGAACTGAGCAAGTATCCCATTGAAGTGAAGCTGAACACCGAAGTAAAGGATGTCGCTTCTCTGGGTGCAGATGAAATCATCGTTGCTACCGGCTCCAAAGCCAACCGTATTCCTGTCCCCGGTGCAGACAAGGCCATTCAGGCAGTGGACTTCCTGCTGGGCAAGGAAACCGTTGGTGAGAATGTGACCATCATCGGCGGTGGTCTCACCGGCTGTGAGATCGCATACGAGTTGTATTTGCAGGGCAAGAAGCCTACCATCATTGAAATGATGGACGATCTGATCGTCACCCCCGGCATCTGCCTGGCAAACACCAGCTTCCTCCGGGACTTTTTTGAAGCCAACAACGTTCCTGTTCTTCTGGAAACCGGTGTTAAGGAGATCAGAGACGGCGTCGTGATCGCTGCCAAGAAGGACGGCACCATGGTGGAGATTCCCACCGATTCTGTCATTCTGTCCGTTGGCTACAAGAGCGCGCCCATTGCCGAGAAGTCCAAGCATGTGCATGTCATCGGTGACGCCGCCAAGGTGGGCAACCTGCGCAGCGTTATCTGGGGCGCGTGGGACACCTGTATGAAACTCTAAGGAGGAAACAATATGTACTTAACTGATGAACAACAGGCCATACTGAATGGTTCCAAGGGCGAAACCATGGCTAAGGTCATGAAGACCCTTGTGATGTATGGCGAGACCTTCGGGGCCGACAAGATGGTTCCCGTTACTTCCGAGTATAACCATCTGGTCACCTCCTTCGGTCTGAAGATGATGGGTCCCGTGTTCGAGCTGATGCAGAAACTCATCGATGCCGGTGCCATCTCCCAGCAGAAGTTTTCTGTAGACCCCCGGCCTGTGGACAAGAATGTCCCTGCCAATCTGCTGCAGAAGCTGGTATTTAACAAATTCATGTATACTAAGCAGGAAAGCTATGAAAAGCAGTTGGAAAAGCTGGGTCTAATGAACGAAGACGCCTTTACCTGCGCCTGCTATCTGGATCAGGTAGCAAACAAGCCCAAGAAGGGCGAGATCCTCAGCTGGGCGGAATCCTCCGCGGTTGTCTATGCCAACTCTGTTCTGGGTGCCCGCTGCAACCGCAACTCTGGCATCATGGACATCATGGGTTCCATTGCCGGTTTCGTTCCCAACTTCGGTCTGCTGACCGATGAAGGCCGTAAGGCCACCTGGATCGTTCAGGTAAAGACCACCAAGAAGCCGGAAGCGCAGCTTCTGGGCAGCGCCATCGGCATGAAGGTCATGGAGGATGTTCCCTTCATCACCGGCATGAACGAATGGCTGGGTACGGAACTGACTGACGAGGTCTGCACCTATCTGAAAGACTTCGGTGCAGCCACCGCCTCCAACGGTGCCGTTGGCCTGTACCACATCGAGCATTTGACCCCCGAAGCCAAGGAGCTGGGTGCCGGTCTGGTTGCCGAAGGTGCCAATGTCTATGTGATCGACGATGCTGAACTGGAGCGGGTTAAGGCAAACTACCCCGTCATGTGGAAGAATCCCGGAGCCGTCCCCAAGCTGTGCTTCGTTGGCTGCCCACACATGTCCATGCAGCAGCTCATCGATTGGACCGAGCGTGTTGAAAAGAGTCTGGTAGAAGCCGGTAACACCAAGGTTCTGGTTCCCACCGTCTTCACCACCGCTCCCGCTGTCCGGAAAGCGTTCGAAAAGACCGACTACTATCAGCGCTTGACCAAGATGGGCATCGTCCTGTCCTCCATCTGCCCGCTGATGTACATGAACAACCCCCTGTGCAAGTCCATGCCTGTCATGACTTCCTCCAACAAGCTGCGCACATACACCACATCCCGTTACTATACCGAGGACGAGATCCTCGTCAAGATCACCAAGGGAGGTAACTGATATGAAGGAATTTAAAGGCCGCGTCGTCGCTCCCGGTACCGTTACCGCTCCTGCCGTTGTATCCCATGGTGGTCTGAATACCCTTGCTTCTTTCCAGGGTGCTCTACAGTTCGGTGATAAGAAAGCCACTTGCGGTGACCAGAACAACCCCGATCTGTATAACAAGCCCATGTGCGGCATGGCACTGTGCCTGCCTCAGACCATCGGTTCCACCACCGGTGGCCTGGTGCTGTATGCCGCCTGCGCTATGGAGCGCCAGCCTGCATGCATGTTGTTTTCTAAGCCTATCGACTCTCTGGCGGCCGCCGGTGCCATTCTGGCTTCCGTATGGCTGGACGGTGTGAACATGCCCGTCGTGGACTCTCTGGGTGATGAATTCCTGGAATATGTGAAAGATGGCATGTCTGTTACCGTCAAGGAAGATGGCACCGTCTGCGTCGATTAATCCTATATTTCTCAGCCGCTCCGCTTCTGCGGAGCGGCTTTTTTGCGGAAATCCTTGGAAAAAGTCGAAAAAGGACTTTAAAATTAGAACCTTTTGTGTTATAATAGAGTACCCTCGTATGGACTATTTCGCGGCATGCAGCATACACTGCCGCAAGAACATAAGGATGGCGATTCCATGAACGATTTATCCAAGATTTCTGTGGTACTGCCCTCTCTGGACCCCGATGAAAAGCTGGTAGCGGTCATCGACGGTCTGTTGGAATATGGCTTTACCGATATCATTCTCGTAAACGACGGCTCCAAGCCGGAAAATCTGCACTACTTTGAGGATGCTGCTGCCCAGCATCCGGAGATCCACCTGCTGCACCACCCGGTCAACCGGGGCAAGGGCGCTGCACTGAAAACCGCATTTGCCTGGTTTTTGGAAAATCGCCCCGACGCCGTGGGTGTAGTCACCGTGGACGGCGATAATCAGCACCACCCGGAAGATACCCGCAGCTGCGCTCTGCGCATGCAGGAAACCGGCAAGCTGGTCTTGGGTGTTCGGGACTTTGATCAGCCACAGGTTCCCCCCAGAAGCCGTGTGGGTAACAAGATCACCTCCGGTGTGTTTAAGGTCTTTGTAGGCATGACCATTTCCGATACCCAGACCGGTCTGCGGGCCATTCCCACCGGCGATATCAAGACCCTCATTACCATCTATGGTGACCGGTTTGAGTACGAGACCAACATGCTGCTTGCTATGAAAAACTATGGCATCTCCTTTGAGGAAGTCAAGATACGCACTGTGTACATAGAGGAGAACAAATCCTCCCACTTCCATGCGATCAAGGACTCCTGGCGGATCTATAAGCTGATCTTAAAGCATTTCTTCCGCTATACCATCTCATCGGTGGTCAGCGCTTTGGTAGATAATGGTCTGTTTGCATTGCTGTCCGGCCTGCTGCACAGCATTCTCACCGGATTTCCTCTAACTGCTGTCTGCACCGTCAGCGCCCGTATTGCCAGTTCTTTGCTGAACTTCTATATGAATCACAAGCTGGTATTTGAAAGCAAGGTATCCGTTAAAAAGGCAATGCTTCGTTACTACATGCTGGCAATCCCCCAGATGGCTGCCCAGGTACTGCTGACCCAGGGTGTTTACGCGCTTCTGCGCATTCCTGACAGCGCTACCGGTCTTCGCACATTACTGTATGCTGTGGTGATGACAGTTCTGTACATTGCTAGTTACATGATCCAGCAGCGCTGGGTCTTTTCCGCAAAAACTTCCAAGAAATAAGAGGCCGAGACTATAAGAACCAAACCCAAAAAGCGCAGCGGCTGGAGCATCTTCTGGTGTATCGTACGGCGGTTCTTCCTGTTGGTATTCACCGTCATCATCATCGCCGTTGTCGGTCTTTACCTGATGTGTAATATGATTTTCAACGGCCCCTCCCCCAACGCCCGTGACCGGCTGACCATGTCCATGCGGGAGTCCAGCGGCATGAAATGGTTTCCCGCCCTTTTCATCGGAGAAGAAAAAGTTGCTGAAATTGAGAAGGCTGTGGATGCCACACTTCCCGCTGAATTCTCAGACAACACACTGGTCAAAATTGATTTAAACAACGCCGTTGACGGTAATGTAGATGAATGGGCAAACCATCCCGACGGTATCCGTCTGGAACACATCGTCGGTGATACCTACAACGCCCATATCATGATCATACGGGACCCCAGCCGGGTCTATCAGGCTACCTCCCATCTGCCATTTTCTTATGATGTCCCCGGTGAGCGCATCACCAACAAGATCGAGCAGGAGGGTGCCGTGGCAGCTATCAATGCCGGTGCGTTTTTTGATGCCTCCACCGATCCCGTCAACTCCCATCTGACAGGCCGTGTGCCTGCCGGACTGGTCATTGCCGGCGGCGAAGTGGTTTTCAACGACCACCGGGATATGGTTCCCAAAAAAGGTTTTGTAGGTTTTAACAAAGATAACATTCTGGTGGTTGCCCAGTCCATGACCTCCACCAAGGCGCTGGAGCTGGGAATCCGGGATGGTTGTGAATTTGGCCCCGTTCTGATTATGAACGGCATTGTCAATGAGGAAGCCTATAACGAACCATCAGGATTGAATCCCCGTACCTGTATCGGTCAGCGGGCCGATGGTGCGGTGATCTTCCTGTGCATCGAAGGCCGTGCCGTCACCTCCCTTGGCGCCACATACGCCGATTGTATCGATATTATGGTAGAATACGGCGCAGTAAACGCCTGCAATCTGGACGGCGGCTCTTCCACCGTTATGCTCTACCGGGATCCGGAAACCGGTAAGGTTTCCATGGTCAATAACTACTCTCTGCTCCAGGAAGAGCCCAGAAGAATGCCTACTTTCTTCATGGTAAAACCGAAGCGTGAGAATTAAGTATGTATGCTCTGCAGGCCCGTTAAAGAAAAAGGAGAATAACAACAAACTATGAGAAATAAACCCGAACAGCGCAGCGGCTGGAGCATCTTCTGGTGCATTGTAAGGCGGTTCTTCCTACTGGTTTTTACCGTCATTATCATCGCCGTTGTCGGTCTTTACCTGATGTGCAATTTGATTTTCAACGGTCCCTCTCCCAATGCCCGGGACCGTCTGACCATGTCCATGCGGGAGTCCAGCGGCATGAAATGGTTCCCTGCTATCTTCCTTGGGGAAGAGAAGGTTGCCGAAATTGAAAAAGAAGTGGAGGCAACATTACCTGCCGAAATGTCCGACAATACCCAGATTAAAATTGATCTGGGCAATGCGGTAGACGGTTCCAGCGACGAGTGGGAAGGCCATCCCGACGGAATTATTCTGGACTATATTTCCGGTGATACCTACAACGCTTATGTAATGGTCATCCGGGATCCCTCCCGGGTTTATCAGGCCACCTCCACCAAGCATTACTCCCACGATATCCCCGGTGTCCGCATCACCCAAGCTATTGAAAATGAGGGTGCAATTGCTGCCATCAATGCCGGTGCTTTTTTCGACGACGGCACCGCTAATCCCATTGTGGGCAGCGTTCCCTGCGGACTGGTGCTGGCCGGTGGTGAAGTAGTGTTCAATGGCCACCACGATATGGTTCCCCAGAAAGGCTTCGTTGGTTTCAACAAAGACAACATTCTGGTGGTGGCACAATCCATGACCGCCACCAAGGCACTGGAGCTGGGTATCCGGGACGGTTGTGAATTTGGCCCCGTTTTGATTATGAACGGCATTATTAATGAAGAAGCCTACCATGTCAATTCCGGTCTGAACCCCCGTACAGCCATCGGTCAGCGAGCCGACGGTGCCGTGATTTTCCTGTGCATCGACGGTCGTCAAGCCAGCTCTCTGGGCGGCACCTATGCCGACTTGATCGATATTATGGTAGAATACGGTGCCGTGAACGCCTGCAATCTGGATGGCGGCTCTTCCACCGTTATGCTCTACCGGGATCATGAAACCGGAAAGGTTTCCATGGTCAACAACTATTCCCTGCTCCAGAGTGAGCCCAGAAGAATGCCAAACTACTTCATGGTAAGGCCAAAAAGTGAGGAATGAGTATGTATCAAGGAAAATTTTTAGCGGAGAACAAATCCGTCAAGGAAAAGGAACCATCCAAAAAAGCTGCGCCCGTACTAAGTGCCGATGAAATTATGGACGAAGAGTTGGCAGTGCAGAACCAAGTCATGCCGGAAATCCCCTCCTTGAACGCAGAGGAATCACCGAAACCGGCAAAAGAAAAGAAAGAAAAGAAGAAAAAGGGCATCCGTATTGGTACCATCATTTTCTATCTGCTGTATCTGATGCTCATTGGTGCTGCTGCCTATGGCATCAACTATGGTTTAAATCTTCTGGAAGATTGGCTGACCATTTATGAAGCTTCACAGCCGGATACCCGCAGCAGCGAGATCTTTAACGAACACTTCGCCAATCCCGACTGGGGTAAGATTTACGATATGGCCGGTTTGGAAGGCACCCAGTTTGAAGGCAAGGATGCCTATGTTACCTATATGGAGTCCAAGGTAGGCGACACTGAGCTGACCTACTCCAAGACCTCTGCCGGTCTTTCCGGCGGGCAAAAGTACATCGTCAAGCTGGGCGATGAGAAGGTCGCCACCTTCACCATGCAGAATCCGGTCACAGACGAACTTGAAATTCCTGAGTGGAATCTGGATAAAATCGAAGCCGGTTTTTTTACGCGTAATGAGGATGTGACCATCCTCACGCAGCCGGGTCGTACCGTCACACTGAACGGTGTCCCGCTGGATGAAAGCTATATTGTAAAAACCACTTCCTCTGTGGTAGATAGTTACCTGCCCGGGGGTATGCACGGTGACCGCACCATGACCCTGTATGCCAAAGGATTTCTGGTAGCACCGGAAGTCATGGTCATTGACGAAGCCGGAAATGTGGTAGAACTGGAATACAATCAAGAGAACAACACCTACTCTGAAACATTGCTTGCAAACCCAGTTGTGCAGGAGATCTCTAAAGAAGAGCATGATGCCCTTGTAGATGCTACCATCGCCTACTGCAAGCACATGATCGGCGCTAAGGGCGTAACTCTGAAAAACCACTTCGACTCCACTTCTGCAATTTACGGGAATATTATGAAGAACGAGCTTTGGTTCAAAGGCTACGCCCGTTACGACTTTACAGAATCCACCGTTTCGGAGTATCACCGCTACACCGACACCCTGTTCTCTGCCCGCATTCAGATCACTCTAAATGTGTACCGCACCAACGGTTCTTTGAAAGCATTCCCTGTCAACACTACCATGTTCCTGGAAAAGAACAACAAGGGCCAGTGGTTGGTCAATAACATGACCAATGTGGATATCCACGAAATCCTGACGCAGGTTCGTTTGACTTGGATGCAGGATGAAGAAACGCTGGCAAATGATATGGTAGATGCCACCACCAACTTCCTTACTCCGCCCGCAGTTACCGTTCCCGAAGGCAAGGAATTCCTCGGTTGGTTCACCGAGTCTGCTGACAGTGATGGCAATGTGACCCTCTCTCTGGTCTTTGCCCCCACGGAGAATGGCAAGATTGCTCTGGCTGACGACTATGTTCTGGAGCCTATGGTTCTGCAGGCACGGTTCGACACCCCTAAAGGAGAGTAACCTATGGATATTCTGAGTTTCTTTGCCGAGCATTTTGACCTGCCCATTCTGGACTGGATCGCGGGTAATCTACAGTGCGGATTTCTGGATTTTATCATGCCGCTGATTACCCTTCTGGGTGACGCTGGCATCTTCTGGATCGCCGTTTCTGTCCTTTTTCTCGTATTTCCCAAGTACCGCAAAGCAGGCCTGAGCATGGGCGTAGCCCTTCTGATCGGCCTTGTGGTCTGCAACATGATCCTAAAGCCTTGGGTCGGACGAATTCGTCCCTATGAATACCAGTTGATCCACTTCGGCAAAACCATCGAACTGCTGGTTGCTACCCCCCATGACTTTTCCTTCCCCTCCGGCCACACCATTGCTTCCTTTGAAGCCGCTGTGGCGCTGACGGTACATAACCGTAAGTTGGGGATCCCCGCTATGGTACTGGCCGTCTTAATCGCATTCTCCCGAATGTATTTGTATGTCCACTATCCCACCGATGTACTGGTCTCAGTGATTCTGGGAACCGCCATTGCTTTCCTCAGCTGCTTCCTTGTAAAGAAGCTCTGGACACTGGTAGAAACCAGACGCAAGGCTGCATAACAAAAACAGGAGCCTGTCGGCTCCTGTTTTTTTATTGATAGTCTTTTAACACTTCATAAAGTGTTCCCGTCACACAGTTTTCTGTTCGTGTTTTCTCGCAAGCTGCCACAAATTCCTCATAGGTACAAGTGGCCACATTGCACTTGCGTTCGTCGTTCTCGGTAATGAACTTCAGCTGGCAGGTATACACGCCCCAAGAGGAAGTCCACCAGCCGGTAACAGTGGTTTTGTAGTTCCAGATCGTCCAGGAATATCCCCGGCGGTCAAAGAGCGCAAGGCCCTTCTGCCACACATCCCGATCCTCAAAGAAAGTAAATTCTCCGATTAGTACCGGTACATTGTAGTCCCTGCCGATATTGGAAAGATCCTGATAGGCATAGAACAGGTCGTAAGGCAGCACATCCGAAAACCAGTTATACCAGTGGTATTCATACTGCACATTCTCCCAGCCATAATCCGCAGGATCCGGCAGTCTGCTGAAATCCCAGCAGCACTCCATGGTGATCACATGGTTATCGCCATTTTCCCGAATGGCATCGTAGATCCGGTCAAATACATCCCAGCATTCCTTCGTGGTCACGCCCTTATACACATAAGTAGGTTCGTTCATCAGATCATAGGTAGCGATCCACGCACCCAAGTCCGGACGGGTATTGGTATAATGACAGGACACATATTCCCACAGCGCCACGGTTGCTTCTACATTCTCTTCACTGTCCCATAGTCCGGCCACACGCTCTGCAGAACCAGAATGTTCGTAACCGCTCTGGCTTCCGGGCGCGCCATGAAGGTCCAGCACCACATACAGTCCGTTCTTTGCCGCATTCTCTACAAACCAGTCAAGATATGCAAAGGCTTCCTGTTCATCTTTCAGGCTCAGGTCCTCATTGAGCACATTTAGGTAGTAAAAGGGCAGACGAATGGTGTTACACTCCAGATCCTCTTTGATGATCCGGAAATCTTCTTCCGTAAAGAAGCAATCCCAATAAAGCTTCAGCAGTTCCACCAGCTGGTATCCGGATAAATTGGGATTCTCCTGCAATGCCTTGCGGAATTCCTCTTCCGTGAATTCCGGGTATTGGATATTGTTATCTGCATCCTTTACATAAGAGCCGTCAGCATTTTTCAGCGGTTCTAGCGCGAAGGGACTCATCCATCCCTCTTGCAGCAGAATTTGCCCGGCATTGATGCCTTTTAATTGTAAGCGGTTTCCCTGCGCATCATAAAGGGACTTTCCGTGCGCCTGCACCAAGCCTGTAGCATTCGCAATGGACTCCGCCTGTTGGTCCGGTGCATAGTTTCTGGAATACAGAACCATACCGCCGGCGAAAACAGCAACCAGAGCCACCACAGCCAGGAAGCTGCACAGTGTGATCTTTAACCATTTTCTCAAAGGGCACTCCCCCAAATCAGCTTTGCTGCAATGTCTTACGCATGGCAGCGACCACGCGCGTGCGAATGTTCAAGCGCCCCTCGTAGGAGCTGAACTTCTCCCGGATTCCGGCATCGTCCAAATCAGGATGCTCCAAAATCATCTTTTTCAGCCGCTCCAGCGGTTCCACACAGGCATCCAGCATTCTGTTTACTTCCGCAGTTCCCACCGCACGGTAACCGCAGGGTTCATAATTGTGAGCTGTTACAATCTGGGTCACGCCCAACGCCCGAACCTTTTCCACCGCCGCCACATGCAGTGTGGGATAAGAAATATTACAGGCCCAGTCACCGCTGCCCAGAATGCCGTAAAGCTGGAAGCAGTCACCGGTGATCAAGGTCATGCTCCGCTGATCCAGCAAAGCACAGCTGTCCATGGTGTGTCCCGGAATGGGAACCACCCGAAAGGTATCCAGAAGCATGTCCCCTTCCTCCGGGCAAACAACTTGATACTCTTCATAGGCTTCCTTCACCGCAGGTGCCCGGGACAAAATGCAGGTATTGGGAAACAGCTCTATAAAACGGGCCAGACCACCGACGTGATCGCCGTGATTGTGGGAAATAAAGACATATTTCAGCATGTCCGCGGTGATGCCCAACGCCTGCAGCATGGGAACAATGTAATCGTCAATATCCGAAGCATAGGTGGCAGCATCAAAGAGGATCACGCCGTTCGGTGACTGAAGGACATACACCGTGGTAAAGATGTCCTTAAATGGCATAGTCAGCCTGTAAATGTTTTCATTGATTTTAGAATAACTTTGCATAATATTGCCTCCTTTGCTGCATATATACTATCACATTGGGAAAATGATGGCAATCAAAAACCATCTTCTGCCCAAATTGGCACCTGCACTAGCCAAGAATGTTTTGCAATGCAGGATACTCCTTTACCAGTTTCTTTCCATTATCCGTCAAGCCGTCATACATCTCTTTTACATACCCCACTGTCGCTTTATTTTTGACCGCACGGCTTGTTGTAAGGTTGTAAATATAGATATCCACCAAGTCAGCAGCATCCGCATCCCGCTGTGCAGCATCCACCGACCATTTTGCGTACAGCTGAACAGTATCTCCACTGGGATCCAGATGGGAAACCGGATTGCCGACACATTCCGGATTGTCGTACCATCCTTCAAAAATGTAGCCGCGGAGTTTGATCTTCGGCAACTGTGTTGTGCCGTCAAAACCACAAATAACACTGGCCGTATTCCTGTGGCAATCCAATACTCTGTCGGTTCTTACATAGGTGGTTTCTTCATTGTAATAGAAGAATTTTGCAATATCTACCGTCGTTGCCCAAGGTTCCGCAAAGGGGTCCGCGCCATGGTTGGACTGTTTTGCATAGTGTTCATCAATTCTCCAGTAAGCAAAGAACCGCAGCAAAAATGGCAGCAATTCTTCATACAGTCCATTCTGATAACAAAAGCCAAGGAACACACTATCCGGTTGATTCCGCAAAACATTATTGTTGCTGGATATCAAAAAATACTTGTTTGCCACATATCCAAAGCCGCTTAAATTGGTTGATCCGGCACCGTCTAAATCCTGCGCCAGTGTCAGGAAGTCCTCCAAGCTCTTGACACCATCTTTTTTCAACTTGTCGGTTCCGTGATACACGGCAATATAGTAATAGTAATCCGTATAAAATGCCCGGAACAGCGCCTCCTTGGACGGATACACCTGTCTGGTACCTTCCGGATTCATGTAGTAAATCACCTTTGCCTGTGCGCTCTCCAGCGCAAGCAAATTGCGGTACATGGTCTCCAGTTTTTCCGACGCCTTGAGCATGTACTTTACATAGGGGGATAGCAGCCGGTATTCTTCGTAAAGACGCATGATCTCATCGGCATAGTATTGCTCCAAGCCGCTGGGAAGTAATATAATTTTTCGGTCAAGCTGCGAAGCAGCCTCTTTCCATCCGCCTGTGGAAAGTTGATTGACCCAGATACTGTCGCAGGACGGAATATACTGGATATGATAAACACCAGTTTCCCGAATGGCAGCAAAATCTTCGCTCAATTCCACACAATTGCTTCCACCGAGAACTTGCGTTATATGATCACTTGCGATTCTTTCTGCGGTGGTGGTGTTTTCCAGATAAAAGCGTGTTCCTTCCTTCAAGGTCAGCACAGACGAGTAAACATGCACCTCATCATTTGCTATGCTTGCAGCGATATCCGCATTATTCCCCGTATCTTCATGGGTCGCATACCCAGCAAAGGCATCCCATTGTGCGGAGCTATGCTTTGCCCCCTGCATTTCCACGGTTTCCGATTTCTCATCTCCCAGTATAATCCGGTACTCACCGACGGATTTGGGTGCAAACACTTTGATTACAGATACTTCGCCATCTTTACTGAGTTTGAGGAGATAGCGGGCATCGTGGTCAATCACGATTTCTCCGTTTTCTCCACCATGGTAGTCATAGTGATTCCACAAAGCGTCCGGCGCAAAATCTGCATATCCATAAGCTTTCCCGCTTCGGTTGTCAACCACCGAGAACCGGTCGCCGGCTTTCAGCTCCACATATCCGTAGATAAAGCCATCCATCCTCATGTAGCTGATGGGGTGCATAGGATACCGATTTCCGTTGATTTCCACCAGCATACCCGGATAGGTATCCTCACTGACGGAGAGCACCAGGCCCTCCGGTGTTGCGGTTACAGACACCTCTGCTTCCAAAGCAGATTTCTGTATTACACCGCCGTCAGAAAGGTTTCCCTCGCCAACATAGGAAAGATTACACCGGTCTGCATTGCAAATAGTAATGACATCGCCTTTCTCAACCCGCAGCTTTTCCAGCGACCAACGGATTCGCCTCGGACTCGACTCCATCCGTGTTAGGTGTATCGGCTCACCATTGATGCAAACTGACAGTTCCCTGGAGTCCATAGGGATCGCAACGGATTCTACTTCTGCTTTTTCTTCATTAAACAAGCCACCGCAATCTGCGCATTGGTAATAAGCAATGTTGCCCTCTGCAAAGAATCCGGCAGGCACTGCCTCCCGCAATGCACCAAAAGTATGCAGACATTCTTCTGTTCGCATACATCCTGCCATCGTCAGCAGAAGAACTGACAGCAGGAATATAAACATTCTTTTCTCTCTTTTTCTCATCCGTTTTCCTCTTGGTCATGTGATTGCAGCAGGCGGATTTCTGGTGTTATTGCTGCACTTCCAGCAACTCTCCGTTATAGAGCTGACAGAAGATTCTGGTTTCTTTCGTTTGTACTTTCTCCGGCTGATTGCCATATTTCGTAATGGCGTCCTCTCTTCTTTTTTACCACTATACACCTATACACTAAAGATTACAAGCATTTTTTACGCCTTTGCAACATAGGGGCCCAATTGACAACTGCCAACAATCCTGCGGATTGCCGTCAGTTGCCAATGGACTTTCCCACGA
Organism: Faecousia sp.; assembly: GCA_045589055.1. Lineage (GTDB taxonomy): Bacteria > Bacillota > Clostridia > Oscillospirales > Oscillospiraceae > Faecousia. Next base: position 19,089 of record JAZNFH010000010.1, read on the forward strand.
CCTAAAAACAGTCCCCCGGACTGTTTTCTTCACCAGTGTGTTCACTGGTGCCCGCTTTACAAATCCTTATTTCTGCCAGAAAAAGCCGAGTGCTTTCGCACTCGGCTTTTTCTGGCAGGGGCACAAGGACTTGAACCCTGAGCCTACGGTTTTGGAGGTATTCCCTCAAGGCTTATTTTCCATTGCGCTGCAACGACTTTTTTATTCTATTGTACCGTTGACACAAATTTGACACAAAAGAATTTGTGCACTAATTTAACGAGACCAAAGATAAACACCAGTAACACAAAATAGAATCGAGCCAAGCAAAAGATAACAAAGTGTCCACTTGGAAGGAAATTTATCAAACTGAGGAATTACTGCATTCTTTGGAGCATTCTTCTGTACCGCTATCGTGATACTCAGCGGAAATTCTTTCTTTTGTCCTGGCCTGCCACCACAAATACTATATTGTTGTCCATTGATACGATAAGTATACTCATAATTGGTCCAGTGTTTGTGCCATTTTCCAGAGAAGGAGTGACCTCGAAAAACGTTTTTAAAATGTTCAGTTTTTGCTAAATAACCTGTAACTTCAAGCAAGTTACTTTTCCTAAACCCTGTAATATAGCGAGTCATATAAATAAGATAAACAGAAGTGCAAGCAGCAAATATAAACATAATAAGGCTGATAATTCTGTTCATTTAATCAACTCCTTTTTATCTACTATATCATACAATCCCCAGAAACACAATCTTCAGTATCATCTTCAAAACAACAATGCGT
>JAZNFH010000011.1:0-18103 GCA_045589055.1 Faecousia sp.
TTCCCCACGGTAGAGATCCGGTTGTACCGCTATGATGGTTCTGTGTGCCTCGCAGTTGTGGACGGAGATCCCGTTTCCCTGGTTACCCGTTCCTCCGTTATGGAGCTTGTGGAAGCTGTGCAGGCAATTGTGCTGAACTAACCGCGGTCTTTACAATACCAACCGACGTTTCTGGATGATAGGATCCTGGTTCTGGACACGGTAATTTGCGTTATTGCTGGAATCGCTGTTCTCTCCGAAGCGTAGCCTTTGTCATCTTTGAAACTTAACAGGCATCAATCTTCATCAAAGCGCATCAAGATCTTTGATCCTGATGCGCTTTTTTGTGAAGAAAACTACCGGACAGATGAAGCATACAGATAGCGGCATGATTCTGATAGGTAAGTCATAAAAACATATGGAAACCCTTGACACTTCCGAATAAATGCAGTATGATATGTAGCGTGCTACACTTTGCGAAGGGGGTATATATTGTGACGAAAAAAGATATCGGTTATCTCATCAAAAGCATAAACGACAAGCTAAAAGTGAAAGCCGATGCAGACTTAAAACATTATAATCTCACATTGGCGCAAAGTCGTGTATTCGCTTTTTTGCACAGCAACGGCGGACAAGCTACACAAAAAGAGATAGAAGTGTTTCTGGAGGTGTCGCATCCAACGGTTGTGGGTATCGTTTCAAGGATGGAACAGAACGGTCATGTTACAACCTGGATCGACGAGCAGGATAAACGAAATAAAATCGTCAAGCTGACGGAGGCAACGGAAGCACTCAGTGTGGATATGGAGAATAATATTTCTGCCAATGAACAGAAAATGTTGGCCTCTCTTTCGACCGAGGATGTGGAGCGACTCAGAGAACTGCTGCTTGTTATTTACGAAAATCTTGAATAAGTAAGCCGATGCACCATCGGCTTTTACTTAGATACAATGTGTAGCGCGCTACACTAAAAGGAGGAACCTATGATCAAAACATTAGCAAGGAGTCTGCGTGAACATAAGAAGGGCTCCATTCTGACAATCTTTTTGTCGATACTGGAGGCGGCATTTGAAATATTGATACCGCTTTGCATGGCCGACATCATCGACAAAGGCATTGACCTGGGCGACATGGGCGCCGTATGGAAATATGGTATTGCACTATTGATATTCGCCGCGCTTCAACTTTTTACAGGTGTGCTTTCGGCGCATATTGCCGCAAAAACTTCGGTAGGCTTTTCTGCCAATCTCCGGCAGGACATGTACGATAACGTGCAGACCTTTGCTTTTTCCAACATCGATAAGTTCTCAACCGCATCCATTGTTACCCGCCTCACAACTGATGTTACCAACATTCAGAACTCTTATCAGATGCTGATTCGCATGGCGATCCGGGGCCCGATTATGCTGATTTTCTCCATGGCCGTATCTTTCAGCATAAGCAGCTCTATTGCCTGGATTTTTCTTGCGATTATTCCGGTGATGGCTGCTCTGCTGCTTCTGATTGTCAGAAGCGTACACCCTGTATTCAGTCGTGTTTTCCGTACGTATGACCAGCTGAACAATGTGGTGCAGGAAAACATCCGGGGAATCCGTGTTGTAAAATCCTTCAACCAGGAAGATTACGAGATTAAGAAATTCAAGGGAATATCCAAAGATATTTATAACGATTTTGCCAAGGGTGAGAGACTTCTGGCCTTTAACTCTCCCATTATGCAGTTCTTTATGTACGCGTGCATGATTCTCATTTCGTGGATTGGTGCGAAAGCCATCGTTGCCAGCGGAAACAACGCCGCACTGGGTATGACAACGGGTGATCTGACCGCTATGTTTGCTTATGCTATGCAGATCCTCATGAGCCTTATGGCGCTTTCCATGGTGTTTGCCATGATGACCATATCTTTGGCTTCTGCACGCCGTATCGCCGAAATATTGGATGAGAAAACCGACATAGCAAATCCTGACCAACCCGAAATGACAGTAAAAGACGGAGCTATCTGTTTTGAAGGGGTTGATTTTGTCTACGCTTCCAAAGCCGATAAAAAAGTGCTTGATAATGTCAATCTGTCTATCGCTTCCGGTGAGACCGTCGGTATCATCGGCGGTACAGGCTCATCCAAATCAAGTCTTGTGCAGCTGATTCCTCGCCTTTATGACGTAACAGGAGGACGCCTTATGCTGGGCGGCATTGACGTCAGGAACTATGACCTTACTATTCTTCGCAATGCTGTTGCCATGGTGCTGCAAAAGAATGAACTGTTTTCCGGCACGATTAAGGATAATCTGCGTTGGGGAAACGAAAACGCAACAGATGCAGAGATTGAACACGTTTGCAGACTTGCCTGCGCAGATGAGTTTATTCAGGGATTTCCTAATAAGTATGATACTTATATTGAGCAAGGCGGCACCAATGTATCGGGCGGTCAAAAGCAGCGTCTTTGCATTGCCCGTGCCTTGCTGAAGAAACCAAAGGTTTTGATTTTGGACGATTCCACAAGCGCGGTGGATACCAAAACCGACGCTTCCATTCAAAAAGCCTTTGCCCAGCACATTCCTGACATCACAAAAATCATCATTGCCCAGCGTATCAGCTCGGTACAGCATGCGGACCAAATCATCGTTCTGGACGACGGTAAGGTCGTTGCCGTTGGTAAACATGCAGAGCTTTTGCAAAACTGTGCGATTTACCGGGAAGTATATGTATCCCAGCAGAAAGGAGGCGAAGAACATGAATAAGAAAGGAAAAATGCCGCCTATGGGCAACATGCCTGAGGGTATGCCGCCCAAAGCGCACTTTGACTTAAAAACACTGGTCAGATTGCTTTCTTATATGAAGGATTACAAAGGAAAGCTGATTTTTGTTGTTGTCTGCATATTGCTCAGTTCCATTGCCTCTGCCGTGTCCTCTCTGTTTTTGCAGTCTCTCATTGATGACTATATCGTGCCCTTGCTCAGCACCTCCGCACCGGTGTTTACGGAGCTTTTGCAGGTCTTGCTGATCATCGGCGGTGTCTATCTGATTGGTGTTCTTTCCACTTTGTTTTATAACCGCATTATGGTTACCATCGCCCAGGGAACGCTCAAAAAAATCCGTGATGAGATGTTTGAAAAAATGCAGTGGCTTCCCATCCGCGCATTTGATACCCGCACCCACGGCGATATTATGAGTCTTTACACCAACGATACCGACACGCTTCGTCAGATGATCGCAATTTCCATGGCGCAGCTGGTTTCTTCTATATTTACCATCGTTTCGGTGTTCATTTGCATGCTTTATATCAGCGTTTGGCTGACCCTTGTTGCAGTTGTTGTGCTCTTCCTGATCCTGCAAATTGTGAAGGTTATCACCGGTAAAATCGGGGTGTTTTTCATGATGCAGCAGAAAACACTTGCCGATGTGAATGGCTATGTGGAGGAAATGGTAAACGGGCAAAAGGTTATCAAGGTGTTTTGCCATGAAGAAAAGGCGAAGGCTGAACTGCGTGAGAAAAACAAAGCCTGGGCAGTCAGTGCTGCAAACGCAAACGGTTATGCCCATTCTATGATGCCCATGATGAATGCACTTGGATATGTGCAGTACATTATCATCGCGCTTCTCGGTGCGTATATGGCAATCGCAGGTGTCACCAACCTCGGTCTTACCGGAACAGGCGTGCTTACCCTTGGTATGATTGCCTCCTTCCTGACACTCTCCAGAAACTTTACCAACCCCGTTTCTCAGATTTCAAATCAGTTTAATTCCATAGTCACTGCACTTGCCGGTGCATCCCGGATCTTTGCGTTTATGGACGAAGAACCGGAAACGGATGATGGCTATGTGACCCTTGTCCATGCCAAAGAAGAAAACGGTGTCCTGTGTGAATCCGAAGGCAAAACAGGAATGTGGGCATGGAAGCATCCCCATCACGACGGAACGGTCACTTATACAAAGCTGGAAGGCAGAGTGGTTCTGGACAGTGTGGATTTTGGATATGTCCCCGAAAAACAGGTGCTGCACGACATTTCCCTTTATGCCGAGCCCGGACAGAAGATTGCCTTTGTAGGTGCGACCGGAGCAGGTAAAACCACCATTACAAACCTCATCAACCGCTTTTATGATATTGCCGACGGTAAGATACGCTATGACGGAATCAATATCAATAAAATTAAAAAAGCGGATCTTCGCCGCTCTCTCGGTGTTGTTCTTCAGGATGTAAACCTGTTCACGGGAACGGTTATGGAGAATCTGCGGTACGGCAATCCGGATGCAACCGATGAGCAGTGCATTGCCGCCGCAAAGCTTGCCAATGCCGACGGATTTATCCGTATGCTTCCCCAGGGATACAATACCGTACTCAAGGGTGACGGAAGCGGACTTTCCCAAGGTCAGAGACAGCTAATTTCCATTGCCCGTGCTGCTGTTTCCGATCCTCCGGTCATGATTCTGGACGAAGCCACATCCTCCATCGATACCCGTACCGAAGCATTGGTGCAGGATGGTATGGATAAGCTGATGAAAGGCAGAACTGTGTTTGTCATTGCCCACAGACTTTCCACCGTTCAAAATTCCGATGTGATTATGGTGCTTGACCACGGACACATCATCGAGCGCGGAAATCATGATAAACTGATTGCCGAAAAGGGAACTTACTATCAGCTTTATACGGGTGCTTTTGAACTGGAATAAACATCCGCCAAAACCGCGTAATTGAGGGCAAACTAACAAACAGCCGATGAGGAATCTTGTGAAACCTCATCGGCTGACTTGCGCTTATCTCACTACAGAAGAATGACTGTAAATATAGAACTCCTCCTGGCTCGGCACCCAGGCCTTTTCCTTCGGCGGAAAGGTTGCGTCGAAGGCCTCAGCGGCGGCAGTGTCCTCACAACAATCGGCAGCGGTACTGGGAATATACATCCACTTTCTGCCGTCAAGCGCGCCCGGCATCAATTCACAAACGAGAAGCGCTGTTGGGAAGTTCCCGTCTACCACGAAGCTGACATTCTTTTTTACAGCTGACAAATCCACGGCTGACGTAATTACCCGGATTGCCGAAATTAATGTTCACATCGTATCCCATCTTCCGCGCCACATCAAAAGAATGCTCAATCAGAAGCTTACCTAGTTTCTGTCGTTGATATTTCGGCGCTACGCACAGAGGACCAAAGGAAAGAATTTCTTTTCTTTCTCCATTTTCGTCTTTCAGCCAAGCCTTAGTATACATGATGTTTCCGATAATCTCGCCGTCCTTTTCCAGCACAAAGGCCAGCTCAGGAATAAAGTCAGGATGAGAACGCATCCTGTGGACGTAATAATGTTCGTCTGCACCCGGCTTATAAACATTCCAAAAGGCATCGCGAGTCAATGCTTCAACTGCTCTGTAGTCTTTCTCTGTTTCCAAACGTATTGTAAAATCATTCATTGTCTTTTCCCCCGACAAATTTAAAGCTACCTCACAATCATTACATAGGTATCTTTATTGTATCATATCTTTGAAATCCCCACAATCAATTTGAAAACATTGGGTAAAAGAAGGATTTTGCCTGTGTCCCCCACAGAAATGATTATCCAGCAGGCAATCGAACACTTTCGGCCATACTCAGAATGGCAGCCTCACCTGTAACATCTGCGCTATACTCAATTACACAGCTGATTTCAGGCGAAATGGTCCAGCAGAGATAGGAACACCCGCCCATTTCACACTGGAATGCATCATACTCATTTACCTTGCAGTCCCGTCTGTTCCGAATTTGCGCAAAGTCGATCACCATACCAATTGCATCGGTATTGAGACCGGTATACTCCCCAGACTCGTTTGAGATATAGGATGTCTGACAGCAGTAATAGGTAATGATATTCCCTTCAGAGTTAGTATAGGAAAATGGGGTAACTTTGGAGATGGATTCGCATTCGTAGTCTTTATCAACTTCCTTTAATGCGTTTTCCATGTTGTAGATCTGCTGTGCGAGCTCCCAGTTAGGATCAGTCTGGTGATTCCGCACTTCAATATAACACAAAACACCCAGAACAACCAATATGATCAACACAACAATTCCGGCACACCACAGTAATTTCTTTTTCATAGATTTGCACCCATCCCTTCGGCAATGTTAGTAATTTGAATAAGCCCTTTCCTTTCACGACGCTGGCTGTACTCTAAAAGATTCCTTGAATTACTGGCACCATGACGCACATAACAGACCAGCCATTGACAGCTATCTACCATAAGCTGATTTGCTTTTACAATAGCAAAAGGTCTTGGTGTCTTCTCCAAGCCTTCCGGATAATAGGTCCCATCATAACCGGGCGGTTTCTCGATAGGGCGCTCTGCAGGATGATACGGCAGCACCAACATCAGTGTGATGTTCAGATATTTCTTCTTTGCACGCTTTACTGCTGTGGCCGCAATCTGATCAAATCCCCCATACCCACCTACATAAAAGTAGCGAACATTTTCTGACCTTATGAGCCGTTCAATTTCTAATTCCAGTCTGGGGAGTAATCTCTCATCAGCCTCTCGATGGCCGATAAAGAAACAACTTTTAAACTCCATGCTACCGCCTCGCATTACCCACATATGGGTTAATTGTAAAAGAGAATATTTCGAAAGTCAACCCGAATACGGGTTAAGTGCCATGTTTCTGCTGTTATCATCATATTAACCCGCAAATGGGTAATGATAATAATGAGGGAATAGGTATGGAGTATTCAGAAATCTATGTGAAGAGGATTCGCAAGCTGTGTAAAGAAAGAGGAATTGCAATTAACAAACTTGCTGTTATGAGCGATGTAAAGCAATCCACCTTAGACAACATTGTAAGAGGACTCACCAAAAATCCCAGAGTAAAGACTCTCCACAAGATTGCTCTTGCATTCAATATGACACTGGCAGAGTTTCTTGACTTCGATGAATTGAATGATTATTCCTTTGATGATGATTCTGACGACTAATAAATTGCGCCCACTTTCGTACATACACGAAAGTGGGCATTTTTGTTGGAATAGTTGCTTGCATTTTATGCCTGCCGGGGGCGCATTGGAATTGCAAGCAGGGTAACATCCGTTCTCTGGAGTATATCTCGATTGCTTATTGCATATAATGTAAATAAAAATTGACAATACTACGATATAGGAGTATAATTACTTACATTAAGAGAGGTGTGCACAATGAGTAAGAAATCTACTGTAGTTTTACCACAGACACAAGAGATATTAAATCAGATGGGGGAACAGATCCGGCTGGCACGGTTGCGAAGGCATTTATCTACAGAACTGGTTGCTGAGCGTGCCGGAATCAGCCGTATGACTTTGAGCAATATCGAAAAAGGTAGTCCGTCCGTTGCTATCGGCAGTTATGCCGCTGTGCTGCACGCACTGAATGGTATGGACAAGGATCTGCTCTTGGTGGCCAAGGATGATGAGCTTGGCAGAAAGCTGCAGGACCTGGAATTGCCCACAAGGCGCAGAGCCCCGAAGAAGGGAGAATGAGTATGGGAAAGTCAATCTATGTATATGAAAATTGGAGCAGTGAAGTCCCTGTCAAACTGGGAACGCTCTATGTAGATCAGGGCCGCGGTAGTGAGCACTATGCGTTTGAGTATGACGAGATCTGGCTCACAACCAACCGGTTTGCTTATGTATTGGATCCGGATCTGGCACTGTACAAGGGCCGTCAGTATCCTATCAACAAGAATACTTTTGGCATCTTTGCAGACTCCTCCCCAGACCGATGGGGTCGAATTCTAATGCAGCGCAGGGAAAAGTTTCTGGCAGATAAAGAAGGCAGAAAGCCCCGTAAGCTGTTGGATAGCGATTACCTGCTGGGTGTGTATGATGAAACCCGTATGGGAGCAATCCGGTTTTCTCTGGAAGATGGTGGCCCGTTCCTGTCCGATGATAAGGAAACCGCTGCGCCTCCCTGGGCCACCCTGAGGGCGCTGGAAGAGGCCTCCCGGCAGTTTGAAAAAGACGAGAATATACTTGAAGAAAAGTGGTTGAGGCAACTGATCCGCCCTGGCTCCTCTCTGGGTGGTGCCAGACCGAAAGCAACTGTACAAGCAGTGGATGGTTCTCTTTGGATTGCTAAATTCCCCTCCAAACATGACGATAACAACACCGGTGCTTGGGAGAAGGTGGTTCATGATCTCGCCCGGATGTGTGGCCTCAATGTACCGGAATCCCGGCTGGAGACATTTTCTAAGTTGGGCAGCACCTTCTTGGTCAAGCGCTTTGACCGGGATGGCGATCGCCGGATCCATTTTGCATCTGCTATGACTATGCTTGGTAAGGTTGATGGCGCATCTGCCGATGATGGCACCAGTTATCTGGAATTGGTATCCTTCCTCAAGTCAAACGGAGCAGCTCCTAAAACGGATCTGGTGGAGCTGTGGAAACGAATCGTGTTCAATATGGCAGTTTCCAATACTGACGATCACTTGCGCAACCACGGATTTATCCTTACCCAGACCGGTTGGCGACTGTCTCCTCTGTATGATGTTAACCCGGTTCCTTACGGTGAAGATCTGGCGCTGAATGTCAGTGAGAACGAGAGTGCGATTTCCTTTGATCTGGCAATTGAGACCGCCCAGTATTATGGACTCTCACAGAAAGAAGCAGAGAAGATTGTTGATGAGATATCTATAACCGTCAGAGATAACTGGGAGCGATTGGCAAATGAGTATGGTCTGAGCAGAGGCAGCATTGAGAAAATGCGCCCCGCCTTTTCTGCCTGTTACGAATAACGCAGATCGATTGTTTTGTTAGAATTGAAGAACTGATATGCCTGCCCGGGAGGGGTACTAAGCCTTTATGGGTATTGCGTATCCTTTTTTGATAGCTTATAATAACGTTAGAGTTTATACAGAGGAGGCAATGTGTATGAGCGATAATAATGTGCAAATAACCTCTAAGGGTATTAAGAATTCGCTTAAAAAATACACCTCGTTAAAATCCATATGTGAGTATGTGTGGAACGGATTTGATGCTAAGGCGACGCAGATTGTCATTGAAGTTTCCGAAAATATCTTAGGGAACATATCGTTCATCAAAGTTGCCGACAATGGTTATGGCATCGACAGGAACCAGCTGGATGATAAATTCCGGCCATTCTTTCAGTCTGAGAAGATATACGACCCGAACGCAAAGCAATCTGATGTCCACGGCAAAAACGGCGTGGGCCGGTTGACATTCTTTACGTTCTCTCCTTCGGCAAGTTGGACCACTGTATACTCCTGCGAAGACAAGAACTATGAGTATATGATTTCGGTTTCTGCAGATGAGCTGAACCACTACCGTCCCAGCACCCCTGTAACTGTTGAAAAGGCAACGGGTACTACTGTTGAGTTCTATGATGTCACAGATGGTGATCTCTCCATTGCCGCGATCAGAGACCAACTATGCAAGGAATTCTGTTGGTTTTTGGAACTAAATGAGGGCAAAGGGTATAAGATAATCTTCAATGGTGAAGAGTTGGATTATTCTCATCTTATCGCAGAAAAGGAAACTATTGGAATCAAGGCGGAGGGATTGCGGCCAGCCGCAACCGTCAAATTTATTTGCTGGGAATCTAAGCTGGCAGAGTATTCCAAGTATTACTATATCGACAGTGAAGGGCATGAGCAGCAGAAGGAGAACACCACCTATAACAATAAGGGAGATTCCTTCTACCACAGTGTATATATTACAAGCCCCTTGTTTGACCATTTTGACTTCAGCAATACAGGTGATGACGAGCAGCTAGACGTTGACGGCAACGCCTTGCATACAAAAAAGAGTCACGCCTTCCGAGCATTAATGCATGCTGTAAACCAGTTGCTCTTTGATAAGCGGAGACCTTTCTTGAAGAGTCACGTTTCCGAAGTTATCGACAGTCTGGAAATAACTTCAGCTTTCCCTAATTTCGACGAAAAGGATCCGCTGTTGAGTTTCCGAAAAAGTCAGGTGGAAGATGTTATTTCCTGTTTGTATGTTGCGCAGCCGAAGATATTCTCTTCCAGCATGAACAAGGAGCAGAGAAAAACGTTTATCCGTTTGCTGGATTTGATTATGGAAAGCGGTGAAGTAAAGTCCCTGTTTAGAATCTTAGAAGAGATTTTAGATATGGACACAAACGACCGGCAGGAACTCTCGGAAATGCTTAACTATGCGTCCTTGTCCAATATAACTAAAACGATTAAGTTGCTGCAAGACAGATATAAGGCAATTATCGATTTGCAGCAGTTGGTTTTCAACAAGGATTTAAAGGCAAACGAGGTCAAGCACATCCAAGAAATGATTGAAGCTCACTATTGGATATTTGGCGAGCAGTATAGCTTGGTAACCGCTGCAGAGCCAAACTTCGAGGAAGCCCTAAGACGGTATATGTCCCATCTTCACAAGGAATATGACGATGCCGGTATAGAGCATCCCGACAAGCTAAAGCAGATGGATATCTTCGCGGTCAGACAGGATGTGCATAACGGCGGTATTAACAATATCGTTGTAGAGCTTAAGCACCCGGACGTACACCTTGGTGAAAAACAGTTAAGCCAAGTAAAGAAGTACATGAATGTTATTATGAGTGTCGATCAATTCAACGCTCCTAATATGACGTGGGAGTTCTATTTGGTTGGAAACACTTTCACGTCTGATAATTTCATCAAAAACGAGATCAACTCGAATAAGGGCCACGGAGAAAGATCCCTGGCTTTCAAAGTTGACCAGTACAAAATCTATGTAAAGACTTGGAGTGAGGTGTTTGCTGAATTTCAAATCCGTTATGATTATCTGTTGAATAAGCTTTCCCTGGATAGGCAAAAGCTGCAACAGTCTTATCAAAGCGCGGATGAAGTAATTGCCGCACAAAAAGAGAGTACTGCAAGAATGCCTGAAGAGATAACGGTAGGGTAATATCCCCTCTCTTGCTGGTAATACGCCTGCCCGGGAGGGGCGTGGTTGGAATTGGAAGCAAGTCCGATCACGCCCCTCCCTTTGCCTATTCTGTGAAGACATTTGCTAAGGCAAATTGTCCTCACAGAACCCTTTTTTATGCCTGCGCCGATGGCTGCCAACCAAATGAGTCTGGTGCAGTTTAAGCTCATATAATATCCATGAATATTAGAGGAGATATACCGCTTTTCCCCTGAACTTTCTGCTTAAATATTACAACGCATATTCAATTTTGTAACCCTACTGAAAATTTCTGGTTGGTTGACCACAATTTTTCAATACTGCATACATAAAGTTTTATGTCAGACGACTGAACGCCCCGGCAGGCCTACCTGTCGGGGCGAGTGTTCATTGCGTTGAAGCCAATTCCTGACTGACTCCCTCGTTCTGCGCCTCTCTCGCCGCTACTGCTGTCTCATATAGCTTTTCGCCTTTTGGCAAAATACTCCTGATGGAGGTTTCCTGAGAAAGCCATTTCCCAAGATCCGTGGCAGGCATCACATATACTTCCGTACACTCCTCTTCTCCATACGCACAGCAATGGTAATGCCGGAAATCTATTGGGAACAATTCCCGGAAAACATGTGAGAAGAACAGACGGATCACACAGTCAATCTCCGAATCAGCTGGAACGCATCGTTCCCATCCCGGTCTGCGAGTAGAATAAATATGCCGGAACACAATTACAGAATCGCGAGGAGAAAGTTGGAAACACGGTCTTGCTCTCCAAAATTCATCCAAAACGGGTCCAAGACGTTTCTCCAGATATTTCACAGAATAGTTGTCCTTTTTGGGGATGAGTAAGGGAATGCGCACCCCAAACCAGCCTTCCGCATTGAATCCAATTTCTACCGGGTAGGTCGTATCAATGATGCGCTGTAAATCTTCCTCGCCAGTGGGTGTCTTCTGGCTCAGAATCAGTTCTCTTGTATTCCGGATCAAGAATTCCGCATCTTCAGCCGTAAGCAATGTGAAATTATAAACCACATCTTTTTTGCCCTCCCGGTTCATCTCACGGATAAATTTCAAATCGTCCAGTATCCTCCTGGTACGACTGATCGCTCGATCCAGCGCGTGGTCAAAATATTCCTTCTTTCGTTTTTCCATTGCGAACTCCTTTCTTAACCATAGTTTGTTCTTCCAACCATCACACAGCCGTACCAGCCGTAAGCTGATCCTGCGCGATATTCCACGCCGATGCCGATGTAGCTGAACTTACTCGATCCCACATAACCCCAGTGGCTGGGGCTACCCAGGATCATATCGGCAATTCGTTTGCCCATTTCCTCAGAAGTCTTACCCTCAAAGCCTGCCAAGATTGCCTCAGGAGCCTCTGCATCGTAATAGCTCTTGCTGGCGTCCAGACCAGCAAGGGTTGCGTCCACCCATTTGCCATACTGATAATGCGCCAGCGCCTCACGCTTATCTGCAGTATCATGAGAATAATTCCTGGTCAGCTGATCTGCCCGGTATTCCGCAACCAATGTCATACCGGGTAAAACCTCGCAGGGACCAATTCCTGCTGCAGCACGATACTGATTTATGTACTGTGCAGCATACTGAGCAACCTGCCGCTTGAATTCATAAGAATTCTTATCGATCTGTGGCTCAGTAACTTCTGGCTCCGTTATGGGTGGGGCAGTCTCCTCGGGGATAGTATCTAGTGGCTGTGTAGGAGTCGTTTCCGGAGGTGCAGTCGGTGTTGGTTTTGTTTCCTCGGGTGGAGTTGTAGGAATGGTTGGCGTTTCTGTTGCCTGCTGGGGTGGCTGTGTTTGGGTGGTGCCTTCCGTAGATCCAGTCGGCTCGATCATCTCAGCGCTGTCCTCGGTCGAGTCTGGGACAGTAGGTATAGCCTCGGTTGGATCTGATGTCACGGGCCCTGAATTCGCACCTTCCAGGAGATCATTAGGATCAATCTGGGATGGCTGGTCTTTAGCAGGTGTGCTCTCATGAAGACTAGGCGTATCCGTCGTATTTCTATCCGAGTCTGGGGTAGTACATCCTACCAACACAAAGCTCAGGATCAACGTGATTATTATAAACTTACGCATTTTCTTTTCCTTTCTTTATCATTCAATCAAGTTGGATTTGATATTCAATTTATAGGCAGACAAGCATCAGTTGGGTTGGATGTGGCAGATATTTTTGCCGGTATTGTGGATTATTTGCGCACATTGATGTAATTGCGATTTCGTCCATTACGCATAACCACCCCCCTTTGATTTGGAAGAATTGAAGAGCCCCATGCCTGCCGGGGAGGGGTGTGGTTGGAATTGGAAGCAAGTCCGATCATACCCCTCCCTTTGCCTGTTCTGTGAAGACATTTGCTAAGGCAAATTGTCCTCACAGAACCCCTTTTTTATTTGCGTTTTTGCCTGCACCGATGGCTGTCAACGAAATCAGTCTGGTGCAAATTACGGCAGCTCTCAACAGATTTGAAAATTTTTCTCTATGACACTTTGGGAGGTGTCATAATTGGTATTATTTTTAGTGGAAAATTTCGTGCTTTTCCAGCTCATCTAAGGCACAAATCCGGATCTCTGTCTGCCCAATTTCACCCCAATCGGCAACAATTCCACAAGCCATATGCTCGAAGTCATCATCATCGAAAAAGATACCCTTTAGATTGTTAATGACCACATTGATTGCCCGGTTAGAGGTGTCCCAGACCTGTTTGTTATTGGTGCCTCGAGGTGTCTGGATCCGGATCAACACGAAGGCCTTTTCAAAATACGGCAGACCGGTTTTGCTCTCCTGGGAGATAGCATCGTGGATCATTTGGATCCAGTGCTCCTCCACATTACTGGTGAGTTCCTTCCGTGCCGGCAAGGGTTCCGGGATGGTCAGCACGATCATTTTCTTTTCAGTCTGGGGTGCCTGCTCTACAGTTTCTATTGCAGGTGTTATGGCAGCCGCACCAAACTGCTCCACGTCATACCGGATGGCAATCAGCTGACTGCGCAAGCGCAGCGTCAATTCATATGCCTTTTCTAACTGCGCCGTGTCCTGTACTTGGTTCTCCGGTAGCAGCTTTTCAATCTTCCTCAGCGTCTTCATCAGGTCGATATACATACATTGCCACCTCCTTCATTTCCGTAACATCCGGATACATTCGTGCTACCTCCAAGTCCTCTGGGTGCACGCACAAGATATATCTCAGTTGTTTGATATGGTCTGCCGGATCGTCTTCTAAAAGAGCCTTTAACCCCTTCACCGCAGAGAAGAAATACACCATCATAAGGATGTCAAAAGCCGGATTCAGAAAGTATCGTTCGGGCCAGTTCTCCCAATTCCCCTCTTTTGGACGATAAGACCGCGTGCCTTCCTCTATGGTGTTTTCAATAGTCTCTCTTTCGTCATAGATCCGTTCTAAGCTTTCTGCAAGCAGCGCAGGTGTGGTCAGATATACATGCTCATATTGCGCTCTTAGCTTGATAGGAGACCGGGAATACCGGACGGGTTTATCCGTCTGGGAGTAGTGCTCTTTCAGTAGGGTTTTTCGTCCCCACATAGTTTGCCGGATGATCTGTTTGGCAATTTCGTCTCGCATTCCATCCTCGCAGATCAGGATTATTCCATCGGCTTTGGTATAGTATCTAAACCCAACACTGAAAAACAGGGAGGCTTCTGCCCGTATCTGCCACTCCATCGTTCCATCACCGATATCGTAAACAGCATACCTTTCTCCATAGGCAAGGAGCATCCCTGCAAACCGGGTAGTGGACAGGATTCCTTTGACGATGTTACGCCAGCAGGCAGACGGTATAAAGTACGGCTCTTCGGTTTCCTGCAACTCTGTATAAGCAGGAATACCGCATTTCTCCAGCCACATAGCTACCCGAGACACCTGCATAACCCGCTGCTGGGCGACTGTTCCCGTGGCTGTGGAGATCAGCGGCATCTCCTCCGGGAAAAGTGCCCTTCCTTTCTTGAGAACGGATACAACGCCTTTCTTGTTCTTGGACAGATACTTATTCTTGGTTAAAGGCCGGAATACGTATGACAGAGCGACTTTGTTCCCTGTTTTCTCAGTGTCGAGAAAGCTTAGGCAGTCCTCATAAGCCATAAGGTTGAACCGGATCAAATGGCGGATCAGATTCAGTTGATTTTCGTGCAGTTTCATATGTACCTCCTTAACTTGTATCGAGACCGAAAAAGGATCTGCCCTCGTATGAGCGCACTGTCCTTACGGGATAAGTTGATAAATCTACAGTTTCCCCTATATAATTACTCCTGCAGGCATTAATACAATTCCTACAATGCTTACAGTTCCTACCATGAGAAAAATACGCGCGTATTATAGGGGCGATTTTTGCAACGCGGCTGTCAGACCGATTCTGAAAAACGGATCTGTTCCCAGACTGATTTTGAATTTCCTCGCGGGTGTATTCGTCCTCCAGGGTCTTAATAACCTTGCGGCTCTTCCATGCAACAAAGCGGTTGATCCGTTCGTTGTCGGTGCCCTCGGTATGCGTATTCCTGGCCTTTATACGTATAAGCTCCAAAATACGCATAATTTCCTCGTCGGTAGGATCCTCGATTTCCTCCTTTGTGGGATAACAATTGCCGAAGATCACGCAGCCATAAGCACCGGGCAAACGATGCAGAGCAAAATAGGTATAGTTATCCCGAAAGAAACGCCATACCTTGGTCTTCTCCCACTTCCAACGCTTGCCCAAGGTCTCCAGTGTCAGAACAGAGCCGTATTTGCCATACTGAATGGCAGGTGCGAGGAAGGAAAAAGCATTACCTTTATCCCGAAAGACAGTATGACACCACAGATCCAGCCAGACATCTGCCTCACCAAAAATGTGACCCTTTTCCACCAACCGCTCGGTAATATTTCTGGGCATGCAAAGAAACCCATACTTGGGCGTGGTGTAAACATTGCCGTTGGGACACTCTTTGCCGGAGCATTTGATAACCCAATCGGTAATGCTGTATGTCAGTTTCTTGGTGCTGGAATCAATGGTGTAGTCGATGTATCCCAGCATTTTCAGTTCATCCATGATCTCCAAGGTCTCCCGTCGGCTTTTGGCCTTTAGGATACTCCTAAGACCGACAATGCCACCAGCCCAAGACCCGGCTTCTACTGCGTTTTTGTGACCGCAGTACCGGGAAAAGCCCTTACGAAATGCAGCACGGGATGTCAAACGCAGATAATAGATCAAAATGCCTTTCGTATCCGGTATTTCATCTCTGGGCACTTTGACCCATTTATACTTGCTCAGACATTTCAAGATCGCTTCCTCCTTTCTCGCAATATATAAAAATCAGGTGATATGACCGGGTAAGCTACCTGTTCATATCACCTGATGTGTTTTCTCTCTATCTCCACAGGAAAGTCCTCACCCCTTTTAACGGTGGTCCTTTGATTCTGCTAAGCAAGCTCTACCCAGAGGGCATATTTCTATTTTCATTGTGTCGCCTCCAGTTTCTTAAGTAGCGCGGGAATATTGATGTAATATACCCCGCCGCTTTTGATGTGGGGGACAGATCCATCCTTGCAGCCATTACGAAGGAAGTACCTCGACAGGCCGGTGGTCGCGCACGCATCCTGGATCTTCTGGAAGGGAGCGCCGGTGGTTGTTTTGTTTTGCATAGTTATGCCTCCTTTGCAATTTCGTTTCTTGTTCTTGGCGTACCATCAGAATGTTGCTTTCTCGTATACTGATTCTGCATTTGCTCAGCTCGCGAAAAACACATTCATTTGATTGTGTTTTAATTTTAACACACTCGTTTGATTGTGTCAATACTAAAAATTACATATTTTTGATTGCTTTTTTCAAAAAACTGTGATATAGTGATTGCGAGGTGATGATATGACTATCGGCGAACGAATAAAAGAGGCTCGAAAATACCGCAAAATGACCCAAAAGCAGCTTGCAGAGGCAGCTGACGTAGCAACAGGCACCATCCAACAATATGAGCTTGGCAAGAGAGAGCCGAAATATGAGATTCTTGTTAGGGTTTGCCAGGCATTAAATATCTCTATTCTTGCCTTTCTTCTTCCCGGCTCCACCCCCATCAAGTATCTAACACCGGAAGCAGCTTACGATGAAACAAACCGAAGCAACCACTTTGATGCCTATATTCATTCATTGGGTTACGAGCTGATCACCGATGGTGGCGACGGCAGTTTAGGGGAAGTATTCTCAACGGATTCTTCCGATGGAACACATGGTCACACCTTGATTATCGATTACAACCGCAAAAGGCTATTTCTTCTTGATAGCGAGGAGTACCATGATACGATAGAGCAAACCATTGAAGCGTATGCAAAATTTCAGTTTAAGGAAATGATGAAGAAAGCAACTGAGGTTTTCGATGACGGAAGCGGCGGATGGTTTGAAACCGATCCCAGAGATGAACAGATTCAAAGATACCTTCTGGAAAATGGATTGATAGATAATAAATAAACCGAATCTATACAAGAAGTGGACAAATCCTATATTAGTATTTTGAAAGGGAATTACCTACAATAAAATAGAAAAACCGCGCAGGAGCGGCAACTCCTACACGGTTACGCACAACAACCCAACGACGATCAAATCATAGGCATCAGTGCGCCCATATTATACCCTTTTTTAGGCGCACTGTCAAGAAAGGAGTATACTTACAAGAAAACTGAATACGAAGGACGGAACGCCCTTCTACGAGATCTCCGTCTCCCGAGGCAGGGGCATCCCCCGGCTTACCACAAGGTGGTATCCACCTGCAGGCTGGAGTCAAAAAGCCATTGACCGAGAATTGATAAAAGTGGCAGTAGCATTTGAACAGAAGGTCAAAGCTGGTGAGGTTATTACCCGACAGGAAGAGCGCATAGAAAGTTACCGGAAAGAACTGGAAGCCGCCCAAATAAAAACCTTAAAGCAATACGGCGAAACGGTGTATATGCCCTCTTTGGCGATCCACTGTTCTGAGAACACACGGACGAGCTACCAAGGCAATCTGAACAAGTGGATATATCCGGTTTTAGGCGATTTCAAGCTTCCAGAAGTCACTGCTGCGCAGATTACTGCACTGCTTCTATCCATACAGTCTCAAAACAAAAGCCATAGCACGGTAATCAAGGTTTATACGGTTTTGCAAGGTCTGTTCAAAATGGCATATCTGGCAGATCTAATTGACAGAAACCCTATGGACAAGGTGCAGCGCCCGCGCCCCCGTAAGGATGAAGTGAAAACACAGGAAGCAGAGGCTTATACTGTAGAAGAAA
>JAZNFH010000012.1:0-45484 GCA_045589055.1 Faecousia sp.
GCCATGTCGCATCTGGCCAGATCCTTGACCACTACCTTGGGGCAGCCGTTAGCCTGCAGCTTCTCTGCCAGCTGGAACACGGCATTTTTGGTGTTTCCATATACGGAAGTGTAGGCAATGACGATGCCTTCCTCCTCCGGCTCATAGCTGGACCAGGCATTGTACAGGTTCAGATAGTAGCCGAGATTCTCTTTCAGAACGGGGCCATGGAGGGGACAGATGATCTGGATATCCAGACCGGCCGCCTTTTTCAGCAGCGCCTGAACCTGAGGACCATACTTACCGACGATACCAATGAAATAGCGCCGTGCCTCATCGGCCCAGTCTTCCTCCACATCCAGCGCGCCAAACTTACCGAATCCGTCGGCGGCAAACAGCACCTTATCCGTGCTGTCATAGGTCACGATGACCTCAGGCCAGTGAACCATAGGCGCTGCAACAAAAGTCAGAACATGCTTACCAAGGGCCAGTGTGCTTCCCTCACCCACAACGACCTGCCGCTCCGGGAAATCGGTGCCGAAGAAGTTCTTCATCATCTGGAAAGCTTTCACAGAAGATACGATTTTTGCCTCCGGATACGCATTTGCAAAATTGAAAACATTTGCGGAATGATCCGGCTCCATATGCTGAACCACCAGATAGTCCGGCTTTCTGTCTCCCAACACATGCTCGATGTTGTCCAGCCATTCGTGGGTAAAATTGGCATCTACCGTATCCATAATGGCAATCTTTTCATCCAATATGGCGTAGGAATTATATGCCATTCCGTTAGGCACTACATACTGGCCTTCAAAAAGGTCTACCTTGTGGTCGTTTACACCGATATATCGAATATCGTTGGTAATGGTCATGTTCATTTCTCCCGTTCTTAATTATTGTGTCTTCATTATAGCAAATTTCAAATAATTTACAGTGACAAAATCACATAGCTGCCCTTAAGCATCCCGCAGTGCTTCCAGCTTTTTTATATCCGCAACTTCAATGGTTCCCCGGGTCAAGCTGACAAGGCCCTCATTTTGAAAATACCGGAGCATCCGGGTAACCACTTCCCGGGCAGTACCCATGTGGTTTGCAATCTTCTCATGGGTGATCCGCAGCATCGGACCTTCCTCCAGCTGCATCTCTTCCAAAAGGAAAGCAGCCAACCGCTTATCAATGCTTTTCCACATGATCTGTTCCATCAGCCACATCAGTTCCGAATAATTACTGCTGAGCAGGCTTCTGGAATAATTGGACACCGCCAGGGATTCGTCCGCCAGATTCTTAAACAGGCAGGCAGGAATACTCCAGAACTCGCTGTCCTTTTCCACCTCGATCATCACATTGAACTGCATATCCGGCATAACACAGGAGGCGCTGAGCAGACTGACATCATAGGCAAAGAGCCGGCTGATGGTGATTTCCCGACCGTCTTCCGACAAAATATAGGCCCGCAGCTGACCGGACCGAACCATGATAAGCCCCAGACATTCCGCACTGCTGTCATGAATGACCGTACCCTTGCTCACCTTTCTGTATTCGATCACACCGGCAATTCGCTCCTGCTGCTCCGGTGTCAGTTTATTCCAGACCGGAAAATACTCTGTAAAATTCATTCCCCCGTCGTCTCCTTTGCCGTGCGGTTTTGTGTATACAGTTTACCATATCTTTTTTAAAAAGTACATAGTAATTTCCAGCCAGCTTTGTGATGATGTCACAGAGCTCCGTTCCGATTTCGGTTATACTACAGAAAAAGAAAGGAGCTGACAGTTATGGCAGCAATCAATATGAATCAAACACAATTTAATCAACTTATCGGAAGTGACAAGCCGGTTCTGGTAGATTACTGGGCACCTTGGTGCAGCTACTGCCGCCGCATCGGTTCTGCCTACGAAAAAATAGCACAGCAGTATGAGGGCGATATCGTCGTGGGCAAGGTAAATATTGATGAAGAGCCGCTGCTGGCAGAAAGCCAGCAGATCGATGTGATTCCCACGCTGATCCTTTACCGGGACGGAAAAGCCCAAGGGTTTATCGTGACTCCGGAATCCAAAGCGCAGATCGATCAATTCATTCGTGAAACACTGGAGCAGTGAGTCATGGAGCAGATTTATGATATGCTGGTAATCGGCGGCGGTCCCGGCGGCTATACCGCTGCCCTCTACGCAGCCAGAGCCGGACTGAAAACCGCCGTCTTAGAAAAGCTTTCCGCCGGAGGACAAATGGCACTGACCTCCCAAATCGATAACTATCCAGGATTTGAAGACGGAATCGACGGCTTCACACTGGGAGAAAAGATGCAGCTGCAGGCAGAGCGCTTCGGTGTGGCAACCGAACTGGCAGAGGTCATCGCCATGAAACTGGATGCCGATGTCAAAGAAGTTGCCACCAGCGAAGGTACCTTTTACGGCAGAACCGTTGTCATCGCCACCGGTGCCAATCCCCGGGAACTGGGTGTTCCGGGAGAGCGGGAATTGATAGGTAAGGGTGTCAATTACTGCGCCGCCTGCGACGGAATGTTTTATAAAGGCAAGACAGTAGTTGTGGTTGGCGGCGGCAATACCGCAGCCGGGGATGCCCTAGCTCTCAGCCGGATTGCCAAGGAAGTGATTCTTGTCCACCGCCGGGATTCTCTTCGGGCTACAAAGGTATACCACAAATCACTGATGGAAGCACCCAATGTGACCTTTTGCTGGAACAGTGCCGTTACCGATCTTCTGCATAACGGGAAGCTGACCGGTGTAAAGGTCCGCAATTCGGTTACCGGAAAAGAATCTATTTTGGATTGTGACGGTATCTTTGTAAGCATTGGCAGAGCACCTGCATCTGCCTTGGTAAAAGGTCAGCTGGTACTGGACGATGCCGGCTACATTATGGCTGATGAGACCACCAGAACCAGTCTGCCGGGTGTATTTGCGGTAGGCGATGTCCGCACCAAAGAGCTTCGGCAGATCGTAACCGCCGTAGCAGACGGTGCCATGGCAGCCCACTACGCAGAACAGTATCTTATATGAATAAACGGGCGTGTTGCACACGCCCGTTTCGTATTTTCTTCATGCATACGGTCATTCCTGCACATGGAGCAGGATCTCACCATACTGATAAATTTCTCCATTGGGCCAGCGGACAAAATGAGGATTCATGTAGGCAGCCCACTGATCCACCGGGCACAGGTTGGTAGTCAGCTTTCCGGTATAGTTGGTATCGATTGGCCGCTGCGGGTTCTTTTCATCATACAGGACGCACCAATCCTCACTGTCCCAGATGCCCAGATAGCGGCCATTGTGTCCCGGCAGCTCTTCCTGCATCAGGTAGTGGTAGTAGATATAAGATTGCAGCTTGTCGATATCCATTCTGCTGATCATCAGCACAGGCTTGACTTCGCCGCTGCGCTTCCAGTCCCGAACCGCTTCCATGGGCAGGCTCTGGTACAACTTCACCATAGGAATACAGGGACGCAGGGTCTCCTGACCCGGCCACAGATGGACATAGTTTTGGATTTCCGGCAGATAGTCTTCCAGACGGAAGGTCGCCGTAGACTCATAATATACAAACAGCTGATCCTGAAAAGCAAAAACCGTAGCGCTTCTCAGTTTTCCTTCTGCAGCCGCTTTTTCCCAGTTGGGTTTGCAGCCGGCAATATAGGCATGGGCATTGTCTTCCTTTACCTGCATTCTCAGGACACCGCGAAGAGGCAGATCCTGTTCTTTGAATCGCTCCATAAGCCTGCTCCTTTACAAATTTCATCACTGACTGGCAGTATTTTTATACTATCACAGAGGCTGCTGCTTTACAAGACGGAGATACTTTGGATGGCAGGATTACGGATTTTCCGTTGATTTTCTGATACTTGCATGGTAAGATTGTAGAAAAGGAAGCGAGGAGAATGCTTATGCTGCCAACCATGCAGATCGGTAATCATGCCGTCACACGGCTGATCGTGGGAAGCAATCCCTTTACGGGAAAATCCCACATGACCCCCAAAACCGACGCCGATATGAAAGCCTATTTTACCGAAGAGCAGGCCTTTGCCATGCTGCGCCGCTGTGAGGAAGCAGGCATGAATGCCGTACAGTCCCGGGGAAGCATGCCCATTATGGAGTTGATCCGGAAATACCGTGCTTCCGGTGGAAATATGCTTTGGCTGGCCACTTCCGGAAAAAACTTAACAACCTTTGACGAGGAACTGGATGCTATGATGGCCTGTCAGCCGGCTGCAATCTGCATTCACGGAGAACTTGCAGATGAGCTATACATGACAGGCATGTTAGACCGGCTGGAAGGTTTGCTTAACAAGATCCGCCGGAAGAATGTACCCTGCGGCATCTGCGCCCATTTTCCGGAGGTTCTGGCATGGGCTGAAGAAAAGGGTCTGCAGCCGGATTATTATATGGCTTCCCTGTATAATCTCTCCCAGCCGGATCGTTCTCACGATGTCAATCCCACCGGTGAGCGGTTTGAAGACAGCGATATTCCCAAAATGTATGCCGTGATCCGTCAGTTGTCCGCGCCCACCATTGCTCTGAAAATTCTGGGTGCCGGACGCCGGTGCAACGATCAGGCACAGGTAAGGGCAGCCTTTGCGGAAGCCTTTGCCAATATCAAACCGGGTGACGGCGTTCTGGTTGGCATGTTTGATAAATATGAAGATCAGCCCCGGCTGAATGCACAATATACTCTGGATGCCCTCAAAGCAGCAAATCAGCTTTAAAGCAGAAATCGAATGCTCTCCCTATTGAGAGAGCATTCGATTTTTTCCGTGTAACAGGTTTGCATGGATCACATTCGGGAGGAAAACACTTGCAACATCAAAGCATCTTTTCCCGGATATGGGACAGGCGCTCCAGAGCCTCATTCAGTGTAGCATCCAGCTTAGCAAAGTGCAGGCGGACGATATTGTTGACACCCTTCTCATTAAAGAACGATGTACCCGGCACAGCGCCCACGCCTACCTTATGGGCCATTTCTTCGCAGAATTCCACATCGGTCTGGCCCTTCTTCAAATAGGGAGAAATATCAGCAAGGACGAAGTAAGCACCCTGGGGATCGGTATAAGGAATGCCGATCCGGTCAAGGCCCTCTGTGAAGAGCTTCTTCATGTGGGCATAGTGGGCACCGAATTCCTCATAATAGCTGTCAGGCATATCCAGACCAACTACGGCTGCCTCCATTAAAGGAGATGCACAGCCGACAGTGTTGAAGTCATGGTACTGCTTGATGCGGTCCATGATGGGCTGGGGCGCAATGGCATAGCCCAGGCGCCAGCCGGTGATGGAGTAGGTTTTGGACAGAGAGGAGCAGGATACAGTCCGTTCCCACATACCGGGGAGGCTGTTCATGTAGGTGTGCTTATGACCTTCGTAGACAATATGCTCATACACTTCGTCCATGATGGCATAGACATCATACTTGATGCAAAGATCCGCAATCATCTTCAGCTCGTCATAGGTAAAGACCTTGCCGCTGGGGTTGGAGGGATTGCAAATGAGAATGGCCTTAATGCCCTGCTTGAAGGCATCTTCCAGCACATTGGGATCAAAGTTGAAAGTGGGAGGAACCAACGGAATAAACACCGGTTCGCACTGAGCCATAATGGCCTGCGCACGGTAGTTCTCAAAGTAGGGAGAGAACATTGCGATCTTGTCACCGGGGTTTGTCAGTGCGAAGATAGTATCCACCATAGCCTCGGTAGAGCCGATGGTGACCACCATCTCCGTATCCGGGTTCAGTGTGCGGCCCATGAACCGGCCGCACTTTCTTGCCAGAGCCTGCCGGAAATTAGGGGCGCCCATAGTGATGGGGTACTGGTGAGGTCCCAGATAGCTGACTTCACGCAGTCGGTCCAGCATCGCTTTCGGCGGATCAAAATCCGGAAAACCCTGTGCAAGGTTGATGGCCCCACAATCAACGGAAATGCGGGTCATACGCCGGATAACAGAATCGGTAAAATATTGGTTTTTTCTGCTCATTTCTTGCATTGTCACATACCTCACTTGTAATTAGTGAATTCCCAGTTCTTCGCTGGTAGCAGGTGTAATACCGTGGCTTTCCAGCAAGGTGATGAACTTTTCTGTCTCAGAAACCCGGAAAACAATGTAGGCCTTGCCCTCAATGTGGGTGAAAAGAGAGTACATATATTCAATGTCAATATTGCCTTCCGTCAATGTCCCAAGGACCGGTGCAATACCACCGGGCTGATCCGGAACGGCAACCACAAGCACCGGTGTCATGGACAGAAGGTAGCCATGCTGCATCAGAATCGCTGTAGTTTTCTGCGCATTATCCACGATCATGCGCAGAATGCCGTAGTCCGCCGTCTCCGCAATGGAAATGGCACGCAAATCGATGCCGTTTTCAGCCAGAATCCCGGTGATCTCGGCAAATTGGCCGGCACGGTTTTCCAGAAAAACAGAAATTTGATATACCATGTTGCCCCCTCCTCAAATCTTACGCTTGTCAATGATACGGACAGCCTTACCTTCGCTGCGGGCGATGGTTTTCGGCGCTACGAGGCGAACCTTGGCGTAAATACCAAGCATAGCCTTGAGTGCATCCACCAGACCCTTTTCCATGGAAGTAACTTTTGCCAGAGAGTCGGAGAAGATTTCCGGTGTCATTTCCACCATAACTTCCAGCGTATCGGAATGGTTGACACGATCAACAATGATCTGATAGTTGGCAGGATATCCCTGCTCCAGAAGAACTGCCTCGATTTGAGACGGGAAGACATTGACACCCTTGACAATCAGCATATCATCGCTGCGGCCCATAGGCTTGGACATTTTGATATGGGTTCTGCCACAGGGACAATCTTCCCTGGTCAGCACGCAGATATCACGGGTACGGTAGCGCAGCAGCGGAAATGCTTCCTTGGTGATACAGGTAAAGACCAACTCGCCCTTGGCGCCTTCCGGCAGGACCTCACCGGTGTTGGGATCAATGATCTCGGCAATGAAATGATCCTCATTGATATGCATACCGGTCTGGGCTTCGCATTCGAAAGCGACACCCGGGCCGGAGATCTCGGTCAGACCATAGATATCGTAAGCCTTGATACCCAGACTGTTCTGGATATCCTCACGCATTTTCTGGCTCCAGGCCTCCGCGCCAAAAATACCGGCCTTCAGTCTGATCTGATCCCGCAGACCACGCTCATGAATACTTTCTGCCAAATACGCGGCATAAGAGGGTGTGCAACAGAGAATGGTAGAACCCAGATCGGTCATAAACTGGAGCTGCCGGTCAGTGCTGCCGGAGGACATAGGGAGAGTCAGACAGCCTACCTTATGAGAACCGCCATGAAGTCCTGCGCCGCCGGTGAACAGGCCGTAGCCGTATGCCACCTGGCAGACATCCTCCGCACCGCCGCCAACAGCGGTAATGGCACGGGCACAACAGTCCTCCCACAGATCGATATCGTGTTGGGTGTAGAATGCCACAACCCGCTTACCGGTAGTACCGGAGGTAGAGTGGATGCGGACACATTCCGACAGAGGCTTACCCAACAAGCCATAGGGATAGGCCTCCCGCAAATCGTCCTTTGTCAGAAAAGGAAGCTTGTGCAAATCAGCTGTACTCTGAATGTCAGCAGGGGTCAAGCCCTTCTCTTCCATTTTCTTGCGGTAGTAAGGAACATTGTCCCACACATGCTGTACCTGTTTCACAAGCCGCTCGTCCTGCCAGGCTTTGATCTGCTCCCGGGAAGCAGTTTCAATTTCAGGTTGATAATACTTCGGCATTGATTCTTTCTCCTTTGGGAACTCAGGCATTGCGGCCCAGTCGGAACGCAGTCTTGTTCAGCTCCAGGAACTTTGCAGGAACGCTCTTTTCGATGGCATCCATCCACTCTTCCTCGGTAAAGTCAAAGTTCCGGGAGAGATGGCCCATGAGAACGATGTTCACTGCCTTGGAAGATCCGGCCTGCTCAGCCAGTGCCAGTGCGTCAAAGGCATCCACATCCAGACCGGCATCTTTCATCTCCTCCACCAAACCCTGGGGATACTCGGCTGCACCGGTAATCACCGGCATGGGGCTGATCTGCTGGGTGTTTACAACGATCTTTCCGCCGGGCTTCAGATATTCCGTCCAGCGAGCAGCTTCCAATAGTTCAAAGGAAACGATAAAGTCTGCTTCGCCCTTATCAATGACAGGCGAGTAGACCTTGTCGCCAAAGCGGACATAGGTAACCACACTGCCGCCGCGCTGGCTCATACCGTGGACTTCAGATACCTTGATATCGAATCCTTTCTGCAGCAGCATGCGGCCCAACAGCTTGGAGGCCAGCAGACTTCCCTGTCCGCCGACACCGACGATCATAATATTCTTTGTTTTCATGTTCAGTCCTCCTTTGCCGCCTGAAGTGCGTCAAACTTGCACAGCTGGGCGCAAACACCGCAGCCGGTGCAGAGGGTATTGTCAATATGTGCTTTTTTATCGATGATGCTGATGGCCGGACAACCGATCTTCATACAGGCTTTGCAGCCAACGCACTTGTCAGAGTCCGCAATGATCGGCTTCTTGTGCTTGACATATTTCAGCAGCGCGCAAGGACGGCGGGAAATGATCACAGAAGGCTCATCTGCCGCGGTTTCTTCCTTGATGGCTGCATCACACTGGGCAAGATCGTAAGGATCCACTACCCGGACACGGCGAATACCAACGGCGCGGCACAAAGTCTCCAGATCGATCTTGGTGCAGGGATCACCCTTCAGGTTAAAGCCGGTTGTGGGGTTCTGCTGATGGCCGGTCATACCGGTGATAGAGTTATCCACGATAATGACGGTACCGCAGGACTCATTGTAGGCCATGTTCACAAGGCCGGTCATGCCGGAGTGCATAAAGGTAGAGTCACCAATGACAGCCACAACTTTCCGACCCTCGGCCCCACCGGCCTTGGTAAAGCCGTGCATACCGGAGATGGAAGCGCCCATGCAGATGGTGGTATCCAGTGCGGCCAGAGGCGGCACCGCACCCAAAGTATAGCAGCCAATATCACCCAGCGCGGTCACCTTATTCTTTGCCAGTGTGTAGTAAAGACCCCGGTGGGGACATCCGGCACACATCACAGGAGGCCGCGGCGGAATCTGTGCATCCAGCTTAGTGCCTGCCTGTACACCGGCACCCAGCTTTTGGGCAATCAGATTCTGCGAGAATTCGTCGATGCAGGGGAACAGCTCCTTGCCGGTGCAATCCAGTCCCAACTGGCGGCAGTGGGTCTCGATGAAGCTGTCCAGTTCCTCCACAATAACCAGTTTTGTAACGGACTTGGCAAAATCGAGGATCTTCTGCTTGGGCAGAGGCCAGATCATGCCCAGCTTCAAAACAGGATATGCATCGCCGCAGACTTCCTTTACATACTGATAGGAAGTGGAAGAAGTAATGATGCCGATGCTATGGTCGGTGCCTTCCTCAACGCGGTTAATTTCAGCAGTTTCTGCCCATTTTTCCAATTGTGCAGTGCGCTCCTCCACGATGGGGTGGCGGCGCTTGGCATTGCCGGGCATCATAATGTACTTTTGGGGATTTTTTTCGTAGGTCTTACTGACCTCAACACGTTCACCCGGCTCTACAATGCTTTGCGAATGGGAAACACGGGTGCACATTTTAATAAAAACAGGGGTGTCAAACTGCTCGGAAAGCTCGTACGCCAGCTTGGTAAAGGCCAGTGCCTCTGCAGAGTCGGAGGGTTCCAGCATAGGGATCTTGGAGGCTCTGGCATAATGGCGGGAGTCCTGTTCGTTCTGGGACGAGTGCATACCGGCATCATCGGCAACACCGATTACCATGCCTGCATTGACACCGGTGTAGCCAATGGTAAAGAGTGGGTCTGCGGCCACATTCAAACCAACATGCTTCATAGCACAAAAGCTGCGCTTTCCCGCAAGGCTGGCACCGAAGGCAGCTTCCATCGCAACCTTTTCATTGGGTGCCCACTCGGCATAGACTTCCTTGTAGGTGGCTACACATTCGGTGATCTCGGTACTGGGCGTGCCGGGGTAGCTGGACACAAAGCTGCAGCCAGCCTCAAACAAACCTCTGGCAACGGCTTCGTTGCCAAGCATCAGTGTTTTCATAAGGTTACCTCCTAAATCATCCGGTAATCTGGGATTCCACCAGGCGGCCCTGGCAGTATTTTTCGCGCAGCACCGGCTTTTCGATCTTACCGGTGGGATTTCTGGGAATCTTGTCAAAGATAATTTTTCTGGGGCGCTTGTACCGGGGCATCGCTGCGCAGAATGCGTTAATCTCCGCTTCCGTACAGGTTTCGCCTTCCTTAATTTCCACGATGGCTGCTGCGATCTCGCCAAGGCGAGGATCCGGCAAACCGATGACCGCCACATCCTTGATCTTATC
The DNA here is from genome assembly GCA_045589055.1 of Faecousia sp. Classification (GTDB taxonomy): domain Bacteria; phylum Bacillota; class Clostridia; order Oscillospirales; family Oscillospiraceae; genus Faecousia. Next base: position 10,333 of record JAZNFH010000012.1, read on the forward strand.
AAAGCTACGGAGGAAATCTTCAATCTGAACGGGATAGAGATTCTCACCACCGGAAATAACCACATCCTTCTTGCGGTCAACCAGATAGATGAAACCATCCTCGTCCATACGGGCCATATCACCCGTCCAGAGCCATTCTCCCTTCAGCACCTCACCCGTAGCTTTGGGATTCTTATAGTAGCACAGCATCACGCCGGGACCCCTGACGGCCAGTTCACCGACCTCGCCTTGCTTGACTTCCTTGCCGGACTCGTCAATGATCTTGGTTTCCCAAAGGTAGCCGGGTTTGCCGATGGCGCCCACCTTGTGGGTATTCTCCACACCCAGATGCACACAGCCGGGTCCGATGGATTGGGAAAGGCCGTAATTGGTGTCATACTGGTGGTGGGGGAACTTTTCTCTCCAGCGGCGGATCAGACTGGGCGGTACCGGCTGTGCGCCGATGTGCATCAGCCGCCACTGGTCCAGATAATAGTCATTCAAATCAATATTTCCGGCGTCAACCGCATCCAAAAGGTCCTGGGCCCAGGGTACCAGCAGCCAAACGATGGTGCACTTTTCTTCCGTCACGGCCCGGAGGATCCACTCCGGTTTTACGCCCCGGAGCAGCACCGCTTTGCTTCCGGAAAGCAAAGAACCGAACCAGTGCATCTTGGCACCGGTATGATACAGCGGAGGAATACAAAGGAATACATCCTCCCGGGTCTGCCCGTGGTGGTTCTGCTCCACCATGCAGGCACAGTTCAAAGATCTGTGATTATGCAGAATTGCCTTCGGGAAGCCGGTGGTACCGGAGGAGAAATAGATAGCTGCATGATCGTCTTCGCTCAGCGCCACGGGAGGGGCGCTGGAAGAGCAAAAGCCCATCAGCCGCATACAGTCCTCGGTATAATCGGGGCCGTTTCTGCCTACAAAGAACATCATTTTCAAAAAGTCCAGATTGCTGGCAATAGCATCCATACGGCTGACAAATTCCGGGCCGAATACCAGCACTTCCACATCCGCCAACTCCAGACAATACTGAATCTCATCAGAGGAATAGCGGAAGTTCATGGGTACAGCAATGCAGCCGGCTTTCAGAATGCCAAAGTAAATAGGCAGCCACTCCAAACAGTTCATCAGCAGAATTGCTACCTTCGTGCCTTTTTTCAGTCCGCGGCTCAGCAGCAGATTGGCAAACCGGTTGGCACGCCGGTCAAAATCACGCCAGCTCATCTCCCGTCGGTAAGGCGCATCGGGATTTGCGTTTTCAATCAAATTAAAATCCCGCCATGTGACAGCATTGTCCCGTTCTTCGGATGGGTTGATCTCCACCAACGCACATTCCGCGCCGTATAGTCTGGCATTGCGCTCCAAATATTCCGTAATGACCATAAGAATACTACCTTCCCTGTTTTCTGAAATAAAGGAAATAAAAAAGCCCTCTGCATCAAGCAGAGGACGAGTTAACCCCGTGGTACCACCTCAGTTTACCGCAAAACTGCGGCCTCATCCGGTCCTAACAGACCGTAAGCGCAATACCGGGCGCACCCGTCTCCGCCTACTAAAGGTTCAGCAGAGCCGCTCAGAAAGGAATTCGGCGCGATCCTCCTGCTGCCTTACACCAAACGGCAGCTCTCTGGTAGAAGGATGGGGCGCGTACTGGTTTTCATCATCGCGTTCGTTTTATTAACTTTACCACTTTTTGAGAGTAAAGTCAACGACAAACAACTACTATAATATTCAAAAAAACAATATTTTCTTTTGTGCAACATGACACACCCATCAGCGCCGCATTCGGATGGGTGTGCGTTCTATGTTGAAATACCATACCAAAAGAAAAAAGCCATCCCGATTGGGATGACTTTTCTTTTGGTGGACACATACTAGTTAAATTCGAACTTAAAACAGATTCAATTTCTTGTAGGGTCAGGGTCGCGGTTCCATCCTTGTAGTTATAGGTGAGGACTAATTTATCGTCATATACGAAGACGGAATTTACAAAAGTATCGATGATTTCCTTTCTGTAATCGAGGTCATTGATATTGCCGTACTTATACTTGCTGATCCATTCCACGATCTCTTTCTTGGTAAACTTACGGCGCTCCAACTGCAGCTGCAGGATACTGGCCTTTAGTGAATCCCGCTGGGTTTCCAAATCCTCCAGGCACTCCTTTGTGGTTTCGGTGATGATGCCCTGACGGATGGCTTTCATCACATTACGGATCTCAGCTTCGCACTGCTGCAACTGCTGCTTCAGCACGGGTGTCATGGTATCGCCCTGTTCCTGCATGACCAGGATGGCATCAGCGATGCGGTCGATTGCTTCATCGGTCAGCACCTTGGAGACGGTCAGCTTTACAACCGTTTCCTCTATCCAGTGCTTCTTGATGGCTTTCTTCCTACACCCAAGCCGCCGCTTGGCACCACTGCATTTGTAGTAATGATAGACGATTCCTTTGCAGCCTTTGCCGCTTTCACCGGCCATCAGCCGCCCGCAGTCACCACAATATAGTTTCGTGGTAAGCAAGTATTCCTCTTCTGCTTTTGCCCGTGCCGGGGCCTTCTTGTTTGCAGCCATACGCATTTGCACCCTTTCAAATAATTCTTTGTCTATGATCGCCGGAATACCATCCGGGGTAATGACATCGCCATACTTATATTCACCGATGTACTTACGGTTCTTGAGCAAATTACTCAAGCTACCGACAGAGTAAGGGTTACCACGATTAGACCGGATACCCCGTGCCTCCAAATCTCTTTTGATATCGCTGATTCTCTCTCCGTTGGCATAGCGTGAGAAGATCTCAACAGCCAAAGGTTCGGTTATCGGATCTGGAGCAAGAACACCTGTTGCTTTATCTACATAGTAACCTAGTGGGATGTTGCCGCCGTTGTTCATACATTTCATAGCATTGTCATGCTGACCTCTGCGGATTTTCTGGGCAAGCTCTGCTGAGTAATACTCTGCGTAGCCTTCCAACATAGATTCCAGAATGATACCCTCTGGGCCATCGGAGATATTCTCTTTGATGGAGATCACCCGGACACCGTTCTTTTTCAGTACATGTTTGTAATGGGCGCTATCATAGCGGTCACGGGAGAAACGGTCCAGTTTCCACACCAGCACCACATCAAATAACCCCTTGGCGCTGTCTGCGATCATTCGTTGAAAGTCCGGTCTGTCTGCCGTTCTTGCAGACAGAGCCCGGTCCACATAGGTGCCAAGCAAGGTCAGATTATTTTTCATCGCATAGTCCGTACATTCACGGAGCTGACCTTCGATAGATTCTTCTCGTTGCCGATCCGAAGAATATCGGGCATAAATCACTGCATTCATACGAATCCTCCTTTGTGTTAATTCTACTGTTTCGCATTTTTGCTATCAAATGTGTGGATGGCAGCAGGCGCAAACCTACTGCCATCCGAGTGATTATTCATCTTTCTTGTCTAAGTCCTCATGAATCTTAGGCAGTAAGAACCGGGCAAAACGGAGGATGACATGCTCTGGGAGCTGTACGTTGTAATCCTCCGCCTTCTGCGTGGTGACTTCTACGATCTGTTCCTGGGAAATCTGTTCGGGCATAGGCGTCACCCCCTCAGCGAGCATCCCGGTCGGCCCGTCTACGGAACTGGGCCTCACACATCTTTACGATTGCATCTTCCATCTGTGCGGTGGTGTAGTGCTTGGGGAAGTATTTGCGGATGCGTTCCAGTGGGATCTTCAGCCGTTCCTTTTGGTTAGCCTTCTCCTGGCTCATAAGACCGGCAACAAAATCTCTGGTCAGGGTACCTGCCATGCTGTGTTCCTTGAGGTGATAGGCCTGTCCAACAGAAGGGGTACAATCGTTACGTTCCATTTCATCCAACACCCAGCCTTGCTCTGCTGGGGAGAGATAGGAAAGATGCACCGCCGGGGTGAAGGCAATCTGTCCAGCATCTACCTTCTGCAGCATCTCTGGCAACAGATGTGTCAAGCGAATATATCTTTGAACAGTTTTATAGCTTTCTCCAGCCTGCTCTCCAATTACCGCCATCGTCCTGTTATCATCCGACTTCGGGACATGTTGTCCCGAAGTTAAGTCAGACCGTTTACCCTGCCGGCACATTGCATCTGCTTTCATCTTATAGGCAAATGCTTTTTCGCTGGGGAGAATACTTTCTCTGTGAAGATTGCTGTCCACCAGTGCAATGGCTGCAGCATCCCGGTCAATGGTATAAATTAAGGCAGGAACCGTTTCGATTCCTGCCTTCTTGCATGCGTGTAACCGCCGGTGTCCGGAGATCACCTCATATTCTCCGTTTTCCAAGGGGCGGACCACCAAGGGGGTCAGCAAACCTTGGGTAAGGATGCTCCATGTCAGCTGGTCCATTTCCTCATTGTCAGTTACCTTGAAGGGATGCCCTTCGAAGGGGTGTAATTTACTAATCGGCAGATGCTCTGCTCTTGTTTCTTTCATCGTTCATAGCTCCTTTCTTTGTATCGGTTCATTACCTGTGTTTCCATTTGCCGTTCTTGATCTAAAAGATTTTGGACGGTCTCCAAAGATCTATCCCAGATCCGGTCGGCACATTTTAGTTCCTTCCGCAGCGGAGCGATCTGTTGACTAATCGCTTTGGCCTGCTCTTTCAGTTCTGTTTTCGTCGGTTCCGTAGCTCTGCGGATCTTGTTGTAGATGCTGCTTCTTTCCTGCACCAGCGCATGGATCTTTTGAATGGTTTCCTCCCGGAACGCAGAAAGCTCCTCTGCGGTACCAATGTGGTACTTGCAAAGGAGCTTCATATCGTTATTATATTGGTCTAGTTTTCTGACTTCTTCTCTTAACTGTGGAGAGAGGGGGACAGATTTATTTTCACTGAAATTGCTTCCGGTACACAGCTTCAGCAACGCTACAAACAGTTCAAACATCAATTCAATGCTGTTCATCCAGTTAAGCCGCTTCATTTCCCATTCCAGTTCCATCAGCGGTGTTCTGCGCTTGGCAGGATAATAAGTCACATACAATTCCGGCAGCCGTTGATTTGCAATGATCCGGTCATAGATCGCATCCGGAGTGTACTTATCTCCGAGCCTGTCCAATCGAACCGCCCTCTGCCAGCCAGGAGCAATCAGCGCCGGGTGATTGCCGTTCCTATCTCTTGTAAAGTGATAGCCTAAGCCTTCCAGGTAACGGCAGAACGCGGCATAGCTGGCTGTCATAGATAGCGCTTCATCCACATCTCTGCGGAGTATATCCCTGTGGGTCATACCACCATTCTTGCGCACCCAGTATGCTTTCTTTTCTCCACCGTAAAAATCCGCGTTCTCCAATACAGATTTGTTGTACTCTCTACAGATGGCATCGGAGATCTCTCTCAGCTTATAATGGTCAGACACATGGTTTTCAAACTTCCGTCCGGTTTTGAAAGACACCGAGTTGATCACAAAATGGTTGTGCAGAGAATCGGTGTTCAAGTGGGTGGTGACTACAATTTGGTATTCATCACCCCACATCTTCCTTGCAGTTTCCATCCCAATCTTGTGTGCTTCCTCCGGCGTGACCTCGCCGGGTTTGAAGCTCTGGTACCCGTGGTAAGCCACATTCCCAGCCATCTTCCCAAACCGCTTCTTGGTGGCCATCATAGCTCCGTAGGGATCATGCTTGGGGCAGTTGATGGTACTGACATACATCTTCTTATCCGTCTTTTCATCGTTCTGCGTATAACTCAGAGCGCGATGCAGATCGTCATCCAAGTACTTTTGATCAGTAGTCTTATCCGGGTTTTCCGCGTAGTCGATAACATCTTTCAAGCTGCCCTTTACGGGCCAGAATCCTGTTGTAGCGATAAACTCACCTCCTCTACAATTTCTCTTTTACTCTGTTTCCGGGGCAGGAATAAGTTCTGCTGTAGATCGTTCAGTATGGCAATCAGTACCGCCTCCGTATCCGGCTGCAGTGGCAGATTACTGATCTCGCACAGCTTTGAATAAGCTGCGTAAAACCGATCATCTAAAAAAGGTCCGGGTTCGTAACCCAGACCTCTTTTACGCAGATATTCAGATACCGGCAGGCCACATTTCTTTGCGATTTGCTCCAACTGTTCTTTTTCTTTCGCCGGGAGCCGAAGTTCCAGGCGGGCATTCTTTTCTTTCATAATCATATCCTTTCTTCACTGGGGTTAGGGGCTGCGCCCTTAAGATAATCAGCGGCTGGGAACCGCTGATTGGTTGGAACTTGCCGTACAAGTTCCCTGCTTGTTACCCTATAAGACAGCACAGGTGATCATAATGACCACCTACCATTTGTTCAAGCCACATTACAGCAGCGGACAATAGTCTGCTGCCAAATGGCGATCACCATAGAAATCATCTGCATAGTCCACTTCCACTATTACATAGGGAACGGGCTTTCTCTCCATACCGTCCTGATACAGAATTTTGAAGCTGAGAGGATCCATCTCGTCCGGCTCGTCCAGGCCGAAATACTCAATGTCTTCCCGCTCAACGGTGATCCAAAATCCCACCATGTGGAATTCCTCCTGCAGAAGCAGCAGGTCCCAGCCGGTTTCAGTAGGGGTACACCGTACCACCACACCGATGACCTCGCCGGTAAATTGGGGCTGTACATAGGTTCTTCCTTCAAAAATCAGTGCTCTGCACTCCTTGTCCAAAATTGTAATTGTTGCGTGTTGCATAATCATTATCCTCCATAAATTTAGTTGAGATTGTTTTGACGGCACTTATCTCTAGAAGTGCCATCGTTTTTCTTGTGTTTGCCGTCGCAATTCAACCGAAAGCATAGGCGCTCACCAAGATGCGGCAGAATGCGACAGCGGTTTTTCTGTAAAATGACGGCGAAAGCATTTTATTCGCCATCGAAAGCATTCAAAAACGCCAGCATGGTGGCTTCGGTTTCCTGGGTTTGCTTCTGTTCCGCAGGCGGTTGGAAGTAGGGCATCATACCCATCATGGGATTGGCCCTCATTTCTTCCCGGACGATGTTTCTTACCTCCTGAAGAAAAGCATCCTCGCGTTCTTCCTCGGATTGCAGATCCAGGTAGGCATTGATTGCCTTGATCACCGCCTTACTGTAGGAGATATCTACCGTCTGCAGATACTCCAGTGCCCGTTGGTCTGCGGCCTTGCTTGGATTGAGGCGGACCGTGATCTTCGTTGTCATCACCGGATACCACCTTTCCGGATCTGCACCGCAGCCATATACTCATATCCCTTTGCGGTTGCGCAGATATCGCTGTTGATCACTACCCGGCTTTCATCAATGGGGCAGAAGTTTTTCAGCAGGCAGCCACCGCCGCCTACTACATACAGCTTCATCAGCCGGGGATCGTAGCCATGCTCCCGCAGCTTGCGGAACACCTTGGCAGCATACCCTTTTGCCACCTGGGTCATGGTCTGCTCCAAACCTTCTTCCAAACCAGCAGTGCCGTTTTGCAGAAAGCTATGAAGCAGTGCTTCATCCGGCTGGGCATTATGCTCACGGAGCAATGCTTCCCGCAGCGCCAGGATGCACTGGTGAACACCGTACTTTTCGGTGAACATCTGCTTGGGGTCCGGCTTACGGTTCAAGATCCGCAGGATGTTCATAGTGCCGTTGCCAATATCGCAGAGCATATGGCTGCCATTAAACTCGTGTAAGCTGGGTGCGATGGCGGCAAAGCCTTGGGGAAACACTTCAGCACCTACGATCCGCAGATGGTATTCTCTGTTTCGGTAGGTAAAAGCTACCTCCCGGTTTTGCAGCAGATACTCCTTGAATGCCTGTTTCTGCTTGCCCACCCAGGAAAGAGGCAGACCGGCAGCGATATAGATGCTGCCTTCGGTGATATCCTCTTTTGCCAGTTCTCGTGCGATTGCTGCCAGGGTCAGCACATAGTAGTCCTGGTCCATAATCTTCTCGGCGGCGTACTCCTTGTGACCGATGCCGATCTGGTAGTACCGGCCTTCATAGATCAAGATATCCTGCTTGAAGGTCGGTTCAGTATCGCTGCTTTCCACACCGGTGGGGAAGTAGCAGTTGGCGGTTTTGATGTTGCCATAGCCATGGTCAACACCAATGATGTGGATTCCATTCATTGTTTTCATTATCATTCCTCCTTGTTGTTTTGCTTCAAGATTTGTGTGTACAAGTCTTTCTCGATGGGAAGCACCGCGTTTTGAAAGTAGCGGCAATAGATACCGCTACTGCACAAAAGCTGTACACAGGTGCGTTCCTCCAAGCCATCCAACAGCAGGCAGTTTCCTTTCCGGTAATTGGCACACCGCCTTCGTACCAAATGCCGGATACTTCTTTCCTGCTGCTGTGTGATGTGTAACACCATATCGTCCTCCTTTCCTTTGGGCATAAAAATAGCCGCCGGTTTCCCGACGGCGATTGCCCGGTGTATTCTTTTGCGGTGGTGTTATCCCCCTCACTTATTTGAATACACGAAAAGGCGATTTTTATATGGAATATAGAAACATGAAGAAAACAAAAAGCGAAACACTAAAAAGTGCTTGCAGTACAACAGTTTTTATGGTTGTTCTTAATATGTTTACATTTTCCGAAAGTGATGTTTTCAAAAAATCTACAATTTTTTATTGGAAAATAATATGATAATAGTAAGAAGGAACTTTATTGGACAGTTCTTAGAATAAAATGATACACGAGGAGGTGGGTTTATGGATAGCGTCAGAATCTTCAGCGCAGATTACCGTGACGGCAGAGTGCGGATAGGAAACAAAACTTATCCTGCAGGCCATTACTGCGTACATCTTTTGAATCAATATTATAAAGACGATACTGCCGCCAGATTATCTGTTTTCACACACCGAAACGGGCAGTTGCAGAATCAGCTTCAGGCTGGCTACATAAGTGAGAGTGCCTTCCTGCGGGCAGGAGAAGAAATGCTTCATATCTTCCACGCTCTTCCATGGCTGAAACCCTTCGATGCGCTGGATATCAATGACGAACGAAACAGAATAGCGAACCTGTTTACAAATGAAAACGCAGAAATGCTTGCAGCCTATTTCCACCGCAGAGCAGCGGTTGGGAATATGGACGAGGGACAAGTCCTTTTAGATATTCTTCCTCCCGCGTATGACAAGGGTTTCTTTGACGCAGCAGCGAAGTTGTTAAACGAAGTTATGGACACACTGCGGTTCTATGACGCTATCGGTGACAATGTGCAAAAGGCATTTCAGCAGCTAAGGAAGTTCGTTTCAAGGGCAGATAAAGCGGTCAGACTTGATGAAGCGCACTTGCTTCCCATCGCGTTGGAAGTCTTTGGGGAACTTCCGCTGCCGGTGACCACCGAATATGTTCCCTACAAGAAGAATGCTAAAAGTAAGTCTGAGGTTGTGGCCAGGCGGCTGTTCTTTGACAGCTACTACAGTTTCATTATCACGGACTTCTTTGAGGGTCTCCACAACGGCCATTACCCAAGGCAGTGTGAGATCTGTGAAAGCTATTTCTTGATGACATCTGCACGGCGGCAGCGGTACTGCTCTGGCATGTCCCCCTATACCTTCCGGGGCAAGCAGATCTCCTGCAAACAGTATGCCGCCAGTATCAACCGCAAAGAACTGGCAGCGGCAGATCCGGTAGTGGATATCTACAATCGTCGGTGCGGTGCCATACGATCTGAAAAGAGCAGAGGCACCATTCCGAAAGAAACTGCTGAGAAAGCAAAAGAATTGGCGCTGGAACATAAGCTCCACGCTCAGGAAGACCCTGTGTATGCCGCTACCCAATATCCGATTGATATGACACGGCAGGCGCTATACGAAGAAGCCAGGAAACACTTGGTTTAACCCAATATTACACTTAAAGGAGGTGGATGCCGTGAACGATTGGGAAAAGGATCTTCATATTTACCGGTTGGACCCGGCTCCACCGAAGTATGAAAATTATCAAGACTATTTCGATCTGTACTTTGCCGAAGAGGACGAGAAGTATCTTGCTTGGTTCCTGCACTACTATGAAAAGGAACTGAACACCAAGGCCAGAGGCTTCGTCAATGAATATGCTATGTACGGTCACTTTGCAGATCTGAAGCAGGCTTTCGTAATGGGTATGATGGAAGCACTCCAAAGATACGATATCTCCCTGGGCGTTCCGTTCCTTACCTACAAGAAGTTCTATGCTATGAATGCAGTGCACACCTATATCCGCACCATGCGCACCGGTTATTCGGTGCAGAGCAGTTATGCGGACGAAAATCTTCGCAAAGTAATGCGCAAGTTTGCAGAGCATGAATATCGGTATGATGAAGAAACCATAGCTACCATCGCTGAAGAAACCAAAATCTCCCCAAAGAATGTAGAAGAGATTCTGCAAGGCGGTCTGCTGAATATGAGCATGACAGATTTCTACCGGCATTATGGGGATGAGGACAGTGAAGAAAGCATGGAGGAAGTTGCCGCCGACGGAACATCCCAAACGGAGGAATTGTATCTCCGCATAGAGAAAGCAGAAAAAGTTATGTCAACCTATGAGACGTTAAACTACCGAGAACGGGCAATCGTGGCTGCCCATCTTGGCTTTTGCCGGGATTGCTATGCCACCCACTATTATGACCAGGACGATCTTGACGAGGATGGCAAACCCAAAAGCAAACCTAGGAGGAAAGTTCCTTTCATAGAATTGGCGGTGGAACACGGACTTGCATCCCCGGATACGGCAGATAAGACGTTTCGGAGGGCATTGGAAAGTATGAGAAAGCAGATTATGGTATGGTTTTAGGTATATTCTTTGTTAAAGTGGTGCAATGGTAAGAGTCAAGAATACTATTCACTATATTAACGGCCCCAGCGGGAAGATTGCCCGCTGGGGCCACTATCATAGAGGTACGTATCTGAATTAAGACTAGAAACACCGAGTTAAAGGACATATCATCCTAGTGAAGGGTTACTCTAATTCAAAGGCTCCGGTATATAGCTGATAATATGTACCCTTTTCGGCAATCAGACTATCATGGGTTCCCCGCTCAATGATGCGACCATGGTCAAGAACCATGATGCAGTCGGAATTGCGGACAGTAGACAGGCGGTGTGCTATGACAAACACAGTCCGTCCCTTCATCAGTTTGTCCATGCCGTCCTGTACCAAGGCTTCTGTACGGGTATCGATGGACGAAGTAGCTTCGTCCAAAATCATAACAGGAGGATCGGAAACGGCCGCTCTGGCGATGGAGAGAAGCTGTCGCTGACCTTGAGATAGTCCACTGCCGTCACCCTGGAGAACCGTGTGATATCCCTGCGGCAGCATTCGAATAAAACTGTCAGCATTTGCCAGCTTCGCCGCGGCAATACATTCTTCATCCGTTGCATCCGGATTGCCATAGCGGATATTCTCCATAACGGTACCGGTAAACAGATTCACATCCTGCAAAACCACACCAAGAGAACGGCGCAGATCGGCTTTTTTGATCTTGTTGATGTTGATGCCGTCGTAACGGATCTTGCCGTCAGCAATATCATAGAAGCGGTTAATAAGGTTCGTGATCGTGGTCTTGCCTGCACCGGTTGCACCAACAAAAGCAATCTTCTGACCGGGATTTGCATAGAGGGTGATGTCGTGGAGAACAGTTTTCTCGGGAATATATCCAAAGTCCACATTGTACATGGTGATGTCGCCCTTCAGTTCGGTATATGTGGTGGTATTGTCTGCCTTATGGTAGTGTTTCCATGCCCACATACCGGTCGGTTCGCTACATTCACAAATATTGCCATACGCATCCTTTTTCGCATTGACCAGAGTCACGTAGCCTTCGTCTGTTTCAGGCTTCTCATCCATGAATGCAAAAATGCGGGATGCACCGGCAAGGGCCATAACGATGGAATTGAACTGATTGGATATCTGAGAGATGGGGTTGATAAAATTCCGGGTTAGCGTAAGGAAAGATGCAATGGAACCGAGAGACAATACACTGGTACCGGTTAGTCCCAAATTGGTCACTTCTGTGATTGCCATCCATGCACCAACGATTGCGACAATGACATACTGCACATATCCCAGGGCATGCATCATGGGCATCATGGCGTTGGCGTTGCCATTGGCATTGGAGGAAGCTTCTTCCCAGGCTTTGTTTCTGACGGAAAGCTGCTCTTTCGCTTTTTCTTCGTGACAGAATACTTTGATAACCTTCTGTCCGTTGATCATTTCTTCCACGAAGCCGTTCAAGTCAGCCAGGGCTTTTTGCTGCTGCATAAAATAGAAGCCGATTTTGCCCATGGTTTTGCCAGTCAGCTTCATTACAAGCCAGAGCATCACAATAGTGACCAGAGTCAGCGGGATGCTGATGTAGAGCATACATACAAATACCGCAACGATTGTAAAGATGGAGGAAACCAGCTGAGCCATGGACTGGGCGATCAACTGACGCAAGGTATCCGTATCGTTGGTGTACAGACTCATGGTCTCACCGTGGGTATGGGTGTCAAAGTACCGGATCGGAAGCCACTGCATTTTCGCGAACATTTCATCACGGATCTCTTTCAGGGTTCCCTGGGCAATGGTCACCATGATCCGGTTATAGAATAAGGCGGCGATGACACCCACAAGATAAACAAGTCCTACTGTTACCAATGCGCGGACAAGGCCTGTGAAAACCGGGTTGCTCATGGCTAGCAGGGGAATAATATGGTCGTCGATCAGCGTTTGCAGGAACATGGAGGAAACAGCGCCTGCCAAAGAACTGAGCAGGATACAAATGACAACAATAACCAGACGGCCCTTATAGGGCTTCAGATAGCCCATCAACCGTTTTAATGCGTTAGGATCAAATCGTTGCGTGCCCATAGGAGGCATGCCTTCGGGAGGGACAGGAGGTTTGCTTGCAGGTTTCTTAGGCATTGTTTTCCGCTCCTTTCTGCTGGGATTCATATACTTCCCGATAAATATCACAGGTTTGCAGTAACTGCTGGTGCTTGCCAACAGCCACAACCTTACCGTCATCCAGTACCACGATCTGGTCTGCGTGCTGAATGGAGCTGACCCGCTGGGCAATGATAATTTTGGTGGTTTCAGGAATGAATTCTGCGAAGGATTTCTGGATAGCGGCATCGGTTCTGGTGTCCACTGCGCTGGTGGAATCGTCCAGAATCAGCACTTTGGGCTTTTTCAGCAGAGCGCGGGCAATGCAAAGCCGCTGCTTTTGGCCGCCGGACACATTGGTGCCGCCCTGTTCAATATGGGTGTTGTAGCCATCCGGGAAGGACTGCACAAATTCATCTGCGCAGGCAAGACGGCAGGCATGCCGGATTTCTTCATCGGTTGCATTTTCGTTGCCCCAGCGAAGATTCTCGGTAATGGTTCCGGAGAACAGTTCATTCTTTTGCAGTACCATGGCAACAGCATCCCGGAGGGTGTCCAGATCATACGCCCGGACATCCACGCCGCCGACAGTCAGTGAACCCTCTGTTACATCATAAAGTCGGGGAATGAGCTGCACCAAACTGGACTTGGAGGAACCGGTGCCGCCCAAAATACCGATGGTCTCACCGGATCTGAAATGGAGGTTAATGTGATCAAGCACCTTTTTGTCAGCCTTGGATGCATAAACGAAGCTGACGTCGCGGAAATGGATATCGCCGCTGGAAACTTCGTTGACAGGGTTCTCGGGATTTGCAATGTCGGTTTTTTCGTTGAGAATCTCCGCAATACGCTGGGCAGAAGCCGCAGAAATGGTGAGCATGGCAAAAATCATGGACAGTGTCATCAACGCCATTAAAATCTGCATGGAGTAGCTCAGAAGTGCTGTCAGATTGCCGGTGGTAAGACCGAGTTCTGGATTGTTGCCGCTGGCGATAATCGCCTTTGCACCCAGCCAGGAAATCAGAATCGTGCTGGCATACATAAAGAATTGCATCAGGGGCATATTGAATGCCAAAAGCCGTTCGCCCTTTGCAAAGTTTTTGAAGATGGTTTCCGATATGGCGCGGAATTTTTTGGTCTCACCGGTTTCCTGATTGAAAGACTTTACCACACGAATGCCCCGAACATTTTCCTGTACTACATTGTTCAGCTTGTCGTAAGTGCGAAATACGCTGTCAAAAATAGGATGTACTTTGCTGACGATCAGGAGCAGCAAAGCACCGAGAATCGGGATAATTGCCAGAAACACAAAGGAAATTTCCAAGTTGATGCTGAAGGAAACGATCATGGAGAAAATCATCATCATGGGGCCGCGAATGGCCATTCGAGTCAGCATCTGGAATGCGTTCTGCACATTGGCCACATCAGTGGTAAGCCGTGTGACGATGGATGCAGTAGAAAACTTATCAATATTGGAAAAAGAAAAGGTCTGCACATTATCATACATATCCTGCCGCAGATTGGCAGCAAATCCAGAAGAGGATTTGGCGGCAATTTTTGCAGCCATAACACCAGTGGCAAGCTGCAGAGTTGCCAGGATCAGCAGGATAATACCATACTTCCAAACCTGTCCCATGTTGCCGCTATCCACACCGTAGTCAATCAGACCAGCCATGCATAACGGGATGATAATTTCAAATACGACCTCTAAGATAGACAGGAGGACTGTAAGAATGGAGCCTTTTTTGTGCTGTCGCAGACTCCTTGCGAGCGTCATAATCATGAACGTTCCTTCCTTTCGACAGTGGATTTGGTGTAGCACGCTACACTTATATGCAAACACAATGCCGCGTTCTGCGGCGTTGTGCTTACTCCAAATTATTATAGACCATAATCAGCAGTTCCTTGAGCTGCCGAACTTGATCCGGGGTCATACCCTTGAGCATAGCATGCTCCTGCTCATTGATCTGCTGTCCCAGCAATGTTTCAAGATCATTTGCCTTTTGTGTCAGCTGAACCATTTTGCTGCGCTGGACCTTGGGATCAATCCATGTGGTGACATATCCGCTTTGTTCCATCCGGGAGACAATTCCCACGATGGTGGGATGGGAAACTTCCAGACAATCTTCCAGTTCCTTTTGGGTGGCCATACCGCCCTTGCTGTGGAGAACAGCAAGGACCCTGCTCTGAGAAAATGTCAAATCAAGCGCTTTCAGATTCGCATCCGCTTTTGCTTTCAGCCTATCATTTATCATCTTCAAAAGATAACCTGTATCTCTGGGGTCCAAAAGTCTCACCGCCTTATCACTGTAGCATGCTACACATTATACAGAATAAGAAAACCGTTGTCAATAAAGCATCGGCTGTTCCGGAGAACTTAACCTGGCCTCGTAGTGCTTTACGTTACATTCCATCTCTATGCTGACTGCGGACGAGATCACCGTATCCTATCCTCCGGTTATCGTTTGAACTTAAAGGCGAACAGCAAGCCTGCAGCCAGAATCACAATGGTGATTGCCAGCTGTATCCACTGGTTGCTACCCTGTGTTGCAGCAGTATTGGTCTGCCCGCTATCGGGGAAACTACCCTGGCCGTTGCCATTCTGACCAGGGAACATATTTTCCATTCCCTCCGGCATTTCCATACTATCCGGAGGAGTCATGCCACCCTGTCCGCCAAAGTTTGGAAACTGTTGATTTCCGCTGGCAGATTCATCGATACTGGAGGTGTTGCCAAATCCACCGAATTGGCCGGGCATCTGTCCACCGGTCATTTGGGGCATTTGGCTGTTACCGCTGCCGGATGTATTATCCGGCATTGTGGGAATCTGTGCGTTGTTACTATTTTCTGTACTGCTTTCAGACATACCGGGTCGCTGACCCATGCCACCGAAGCCACGATTCATGGTGCCCATATCAGAAAGGGTGATAGCGGAAGCATCTACATTCGCTTCTTCGCCGTCAAGCTGCTGTGCAACGCTCTGGGAACGCAGATTGCAGAAAGTAGCCAAAGTTTCTACACCCTTTTCAAATTCTTCGTAGGTACAGAACTTGGAGGGGTCTTTTTCTACATATGGTGCAATCAATTCTCTTGCCTGTGTGATGATGTCAGATGCATCCACCGAATTCAGAAACTCCTGGAAATACTGATGATACATCTGTGTATATTCCTCACTGCTAAAGATCCAGTCGATCATGGGTCGGTCGTTTCCGGTAACAGACAGAGGGGAATCAATGTCATCATTCACCGCGCTGGATGCATGATTGCCCTGGAAGGTGCCGAAAGCCAGATTATAATCCCAAGGAATCATGGAAAGCTTTCCATCTTCCTCATAAAGGTAGTAATTGTGGACCATGGAACCTGTATAGCTGTCACCGTTGACCACATAATTGTGGACCACAAAGTAGCGGATCACAGCCTCCACATCCACTGCACTTTCTTTGCCCTCGCTCAAAGCTTTCAACGCAGCAATCAGCCGGGTTTGGTCCGTATCCGTCACATCTGTTTTTGCACTGCTGAAAATGGCGGAATAACTGTCCGGATTGTCATCAATGTACTGCAATTTGGTTGCACCGGAACCCATACGGTCGCCGCCCATACCGCCGAAAGAGGAATTGCCCATTATCTTCTCCATAAGCTTTTGCATGGTGTTCTGATCCAGCGAGGACATAACGGATCGAATGGTTTCCATAGTGATGTTATCGAAATCAATGCCATCCAGCAGCGAGGTGTCGATATTTAATTCTTCAAAAGCCTTTCGCAGGGTTTCCTCATCAATGGACATCCCAAAGCCGCCCATGCCGCCGGGACGCATACCACCCTGCTGGCCAAAACCGCCCTGTCCGCCAGGCATTGTTTGTCCGCCCCGCATTCCTGCACCGGGCATTGAAGGTGTTGTTTCAAAAGAATCCCCTTTTTCAGAAGAACCCATAAAGTCTTCAAAATCAAAGTCCTTGCCGTTGCCACGGCCACCGCCCATGTTCATGCTGTCGGGCTTGTACAGTTCGCCGTAATTTGAACCGTAATTGCGTTGCAGGAAGCTTTCTTCCACGGCTTCTACCGCCAGATACAATCCCCAATCCTCACCGTTGACGGTGATATACACATAGCTGCACAAAGGTGCTGCTGTGCCGAATTCATTCATCATCTGATAAACAAGATAATCCTTCATCATGGTATTATCCTGAATTAGATTATTGAGGCTCAGCTTATCCAAACCATAGTAGCTTTTGGTGGAATCGTACTGATCGAATTCAATTTTGAAGCTGTACCGGTCAGAATCCATAGAGGATACGGTGCTCAGGGAAGTATTACCCTTGCCCCGGATGCCAACATTCTTAAAGGCTTCACCGTCAATGACCACATTGCAGACCGAGTATTCCTCACTCCTAGCAGTTTGCAGGAATGCATCCCAATCGTCGATGACAATATCGATGGTATGCACTTTAGAGGTATCAAAGAGTCTGTCCTCATAGCCCATGGTATTTGCTTTCGTCTGTATACCAAGTGTAGCTCCATTCATAAAGAGGATGCAGATCAACAGTGCGACCACAACCGCAAGGATGCAAATCCGGTCTATATGCTTACTTGTACTCATACTATCAGCCCATATAATCGCCGTTGTAGCTCACCAAAACAGCGCTGCGGACACCCTGAATGCGAGACAGTGCGGTAACAAAATCTGTGTTGTCTTCTTTCAGACGAACTTCCAGATTGAGTTCAACCTTGCCGGCCTGGGCGGTCTTGCTCTTGACCACACTGCGGGTCACGTGCTGGGAAAGGAATTCCTTGGCCTTGTTTTCGCTCTCCTGGCAGTCGCACTCCAGCACCAGAATATAGGGATGTACATGGGATTTCTTATTTACGAACACCAGCAGGATCACGCCGATGACCACACTGCCGATCGCCGCCAGAGGGATCATACCTGCTGCCAGTACGATGCCTACGGCGATAGACCAGAACAGGAAGGCAATATCCAGCGGCTCCTTGATAGCAGTGCGGAAACGGACGATGGACAGGGCGCCTACCATACCGAGAGACAGCACCACATTGCTGGTAACGGCAAGAATCACGACGGTGGTGATCATTGTCAGGGCAATCAGGGTTACACCGAAGGAGCTGGAATACATGACTCCGTTGAAGGTCTTTTTGTAGACCATAAAAATAAACAGGCCCAGGCAGAAAGCGAGGGCAAGAGAAATGCCCATATCCAGCAGGCTCACGCTGCTCACATTCTCCAGAAAGCTGGATTTGAAAATGTCGTTGAAATTCATTTTGATTACTCCTTAATCATAGATTCTGCAAATTGCGTATTTGGAGAAGGCACTGGTATGCCGGCCTTCCAGTTGAACAATATCCCGGATAATACTGGGAAGAAACGCATCCCATTTCACTTCCAGAATGATAGGGGCATTTCCCGCTGGGATTGTCACGCAGTCGGGATTCAGAAAATCCACAGACCGCAGACCTGTACGGATGTCGTAGTCCAGCGTCACACGGACATTGCCGGGTGCGTATACAAAAGGCTCCCGAATATAGTCCACGATGGTTTTGGGGCGTAAGCCCTGGGATTGCATTTTGGCATACAGTTCCCGTACAAGCGGGCGGTCCGCATCCTTCATCCATTCCCAATGACCATCCACAATGGATTGGGCCTCGGTAGCGGTAATCTCCGCCATTTCCTTGCATCCCAAGCCATTTCGCTTGCTTTTCTTTTCCAGATGGATCCGTGCGGTGTCATGGTTATAATAGCGGATGCGGAATTTCTCGCGGTTATTGACACCGTCCAGTTTTTCCCGGAGGGCCTTATCTGCCGCGTTGTCAAAATACAAACTGCGGATAAAGTATCTGCCATCTTTTGCGTTTTCGTCCCGCTGCATAACTGCTCCCAGGCGGTGGCGCAGAGTAAACATATCGGCATAATTGATTTCATGTTTCCATTCGTGACGGTAATCCATAGGGTCACCCCCTTTCGCCTCTCTATTATAAAGCCAGTGGCTGAAGCGAGCCTTAAACACGGTGAATTTTTCAATTAACGTTCTGTAAACAAAAGAAAACTGTGCGGAAAGCATTTGTTTTCCGCACAGTTCATTTTAATTTAGGGGCAGCTGCACAAAGAAGATATTATATCCACTTTCACTTTCCGCCCAGATTTTACCTTTGTGGGCCTCCACAATAGACTCTGCAATGGAAAGGCCCAGTCCATAGCTTCCGTTCATGGCTCTGGCCTTGTCTGCCCGGTAAAACCGCTTGAAGATGTTTTTCAAATCTTCTTTGGAGATTGGTTCGCCGGGACTTGCTACGGAAAGTGTACATGCCCGTCCGCTCTGGGCCAGATCCACGCTGACCATACCACCCGGAGCGGAATATTTCAGTGCATTGTCCAGCAGCACATCCAGCACCTGATACAGATGCTGCTCACTACCATGCAGTTGGATGCCCTCCGGGATCGCGCACCGCAGTCCCAATCCTTTTTCTTCATAGAGAAGCTGGAAAGACAGTGCTGCATCGCTGATGAGTTGACTGAAATCCAGAGCAACAAACTTCATCTTCACCGTTCCGTTATCCACCCGGGCCATCTCCAACATATTTTCCACCAGTGTGCGCATCTGATAAGTTACACCCAGAATGTTATGGGAATATTTCCGGCGCTCATCCTCGCCAATGTCCTCATTTTGCATCAGCTCTGCATTTGTCATGATGACGGACAGGGGCGTTTTCAGTTCATGGGAAGCGTCTGCCACAAACTGCCTCTGCTGATCCCAAGCATTGGCTACCGGTTTGATCACCCAATGGGAAAGCAAAATACTGATGCCGAGAAATACGATTGTGGCAGCAAAGAAGATCACAAGACAACTGTAGAACAGGTGCTTCAGCGTCGAGCTTTCTGTGGTGGTATCGGAAAAGACGATAGTGAACCCCATTGGAGATACCGCCTTCAAATATCGAAGATCATGCGCCTCCAATTCGCCGATCTCCTGGTCGGAAAGCAACGCTGTATTTACGATCTGCTGAATGTATTCCCGGTCAGAAAGGTCAAAGTAGCCACCACTGGCAGCAATCAGCTCACCCCTGTTGCTGATCTGGACCACAAAGAAGGGCAAGCGCACTTCATCATCATGGGGTTTTCCCAGATTGCCCTGTTGGAACGGGCTGGCGGCAATAGTACGCATCATACTGATGCTCTGCATCTGCATGCTTTGCCCGGTGAAGTGGATCACCACACCCAAAATGCTACCCAGCAGAACCATGACGATTGCCATGATCACGCAGATAAACTTGATCCTGAGTTTCTTGATCAAGATTCCTTCACCTCCAAATGGTAGCCAAGCCCACGGATGGAAACAATTCGCACATTGGAGCCAACGCTGCTGAGTTTCTTTCGCAGAATCGCCACATAAACCTCAACATGGTTCTCCACTGCATTGGATTCCAGTCCCCAGATGTGGGAGAGAATAGCGGATTTGGAAAGATTTCGCTTGCCTGCTTGCAGCAGAAGCCGCATCACATCAAATTCCTTGGCAGACAGACGGACAGTTTTTCCATCACAGAGCAATGTACCGGTGCCAAGATCCAAAGCGGTATTGCCGAACACCATTTCATTGACCTGTCCGGCCTGCCGCCGAAGCAGCGCATTGATACTTGCAAGAAGTTCCCCGGAGTCAAAGGGTTTGGTCAGATAATAATCCGCACCGGCATTCAGGCCGGCAATGCGATCGGCTACATCCGATTTTGCGGTGAGCATCAGGATCGGTGTGTTGCAGCGGTTTCTTCGAACCTGTCGCGCAACCTCGTAGCCGTCCATCTTGGGCATCATCACATCCAGTATCAGCAGATCATAAATACCCAATTCCGCATATTCCGCTCCACTTTCCCCGTCATAAACACACTCCACCTGAAATCCCTTTCGTTCCAGCATGGACTTGATGGAATCTGCCAGCATCTTTTCGTCTTCAATAACCAAGATTTTCATAAGTTTGACCTCCGCAGGTTCTATTTGAAATTATAGTACGGTTTTTACCTTAAGGAAAGCTGAAGAAACAGAAGTTCACAGTTCTTTTACAAGCACGGCACAAATGGTGCCGTGCTGATTTTTGTCCACAAACTGTTTACAAATCCTTCACAGAAACCTGAGCACTTCTTCAGCCGGGCTTAAGACAGAGGTGTTAGTTTGGATGCATACAAAGCAAAAGGAGTATTGACTATGGGCGAATATGAGAATATCCCGGAGGTTTCTTCCCAGAATCCTCCAAACCAAAGCGATTCTTACACCTATTATGCAGGTCAGCCTGCGATGCCTTCGGAATACAGTTATGTTCCGGAAGTAAAGAAGAAAAAGAACAAGCAGAAGCATTTTTGGATGGTCGTATTCGTTGCCCTGCTGTGCTGTCTGCTCAGTGGAGCAATGGGCGTAGGCGGTGTTCTGTTAGTGCAGTACATTCAGACAGAAAATGTAGAAGAAGTTCCGGAGGTGGATATTTCTCATATCATGCAGGGCATCCGAGAAAACTCCGTGATTGAGACTGTGGAAGTCAGAACCGACGAGCAGATGACTCCGGCAGAAGTCTATGCCGCAAATGTAAATTCCACCGTGGGCATCACAACATCTGTAACCACAAACTTTTGGGGCTATCAGACTACCTCCGCCGCATCCGGTTCCGGTTTCATTATTTCCGATGATGGATATATCTTGACTAATTACCATGTGATTGAGGATTCAGACAGCATTTCCGTGACTATGTATAACGGTGACAGCTATGCTGCAACCCTGATCGGCTATGACGAAAGCAATGACATTGCGGTTTTAAAGATTGAGGCCGAGGGACTGGTACCTGTGATTTTGGGCGATTCCAACAACTTGAATGTAGGCGACAGTGTGATTGCTATCGGCAATCCTTTGGGTGAACTGACCTTTACTCTGACTTCCGGTGCCATCAGCGCCAAAGACCGGGAGGTGACGCTGTCCGGCAATGTGACCATGAACCTGCTGCAGACTGACTGCGCTATCAATTCCGGCAACTCCGGCGGTGCGCTGTTTAATCTGTACGGTGAGGTGATTGGAGTCACCAATGCCAAGTATTCCACATCTTCCAGCAGCAGTGCATCCATTGACAACATCGGTTTTGCCATTCCCATCAATTCCATTATGAATATCGTGGAATCCATCATTGAGAAGGGCTACATCTCCAAGCCTTACATTGGCATCAGCGTCCTGGATGTTTCCGCAGAAACCCAGCAGTACGGTATTCCTGCCGGAGCAGCAGTTCAGTCTGTTACTGAGAACGGCCCTGCCGCCCAGGCCGGACTGCAAAAGGGCGACGTAATTACCGCCGTAGACGGAACCACTATGAACAGCAGTGAACTGGTAAGTTATATTAGGCTGGCAGAACCTGGTCAGCAGCTTGTGTTCAGCATTTACCGACAGGGAGAAACTCTGGAGATCACAGTGAATGTGGGCGAGCAGATCCAGTCTGCCCTGGAACAGGAAGAACAACAGAGTCAGCAAAGTTATCCCGGCAACTTCCCGTGGGGTTACGGCGGCAGACCTTAATAACTTTTGAAAGGAAAACAATATGGCAACCATCATCGAAAATGCTGCCAAAGGGCAGCGAAATGCAATGACAACCCTGTATGAAAACAACAAGCAAAAGGTGTTCTTCATTGCCCAGTGCCTGCTCGGGGATCCGGCGCAAGCAGAGAACGCAACCGTGTCCGTATTCAAGGAGTCTTGGAGCAGGCTGGAGTCTGCGGCAATCGCAACAGAGGAACAGTTCACAAATTATATCGTTTGCAGAGTTCTGGATTACTGCAAAGAAAAGCTGCTCAGAAAAAATCCGAAAGCATTGCGGATTCCGGTCAACAAAAACTTTCTGGTTCCCAAAACGCTGTCGGTAAAGGAGTCCTATGATAAGAAACTGGAGTACTTACTGGAAAATCTCCCCCACATTCAGAAATATATCTTTATCATGCACACCGCAGGTTGTATGGAAGTCACACAAATTGCCCGTGTGCTAAGATTTGACTCCCGTACCGTCCGTACTGCCATGGAAGCAGAACCCGAAAATGTCAAGCGGATTTTGAGTTTGTCTTCCAAAGGTTATTCTCGTTCTTACGAGGATGTACTGATGGATATGAAACTGGCTGAAGCGGATGCAGCAGTTCCCGGCAATGTGGATGAACAGATGGCCGCCATCATTGACAGTATCGCAGTCCCTGCTGAAGAACGGGAGCGGAAGCGAAAGTATACGACTTCAGTCCTTAGTGTTCTGATCGGTGCCTGCGTTGTGATTGCCCTTCTTCTCTTTTGCTTGACTGGTGATTCTACCGATACCACCTCTGGCGGTGAGTACAGTTTTGCGACGGCAACGACTACCGTGGATACAGCTGAAGATTCCACTGAAACAGAAGAAACTGCTAATAGCACTGAGAATCCGGACACCACCGATGATACCGAAACCACCGCAGGCACACTGGACGAAAGCCTGACCTACTATGCGGATATCATGATCGAGGATTACGGCACCATCACGGTGAAACTGGACCAGAAGGCAGCTCCCATTACTGTCGCTAATTTTATGGAGCTTGCTGAAAGCGGATTCTATGACGGCCTAACTTTCCACCGGATCATGGAAGGTTTCATGATGCAGGGCGGTGACCCGGAGGGTAACGGTACTGGCGGCTCCGATGAAACCATCGTAGGCGAATTTTCTGCCAATGGATACGACAATACGTTGTCCCACACCCGTGGTGCGATCTCCATGGCACGAGCCAATGACTATAACAGCGCCAGTTCCCAGTTCTTCATTGTCCACGAAGATGCCACTTACTCTTTGGACGGATTGTATGCCGCTTTCGGTTATGTGACAGAGGGTATGGATGTGGTGGACGCAGTGTGTGAAGCGGCTGAGCCTACTGACAACAACGGCACCATTTCCGCAGAGGATCAGCCGGTCATCACCTCTGTCACCATTCGTACAGAAGCAGCCTAAATATGCGGCTGTAACTCATATGAAAAGGAAAGGATGTATGTAAATGCAACAAAGTATCACATTACAGGAGGGATACTATGATCACCGTTGAGCATTTGACCAAATACTACGGAAATCACTTGGCGGTGGATGATATCTCCTTTGAGATCACAGAAGGTCATGTTTATGGTTTTCTGGGTCCCAACGGCGCTGGTAAATCTACTACCATGAACATCATTACCGGCTGCCTGTCCGCAACCGATGGCAAAGTGCTGATCGACGGCCATGACATTTTCGAGGAACCGGATGCTGCCAAGCGGTGCATCGGTTACCTGCCGGAGCATCCGCCCCTGTATATGAACGAATCCCCGGAGGATTATCTGCGCTTTGTTGGCGAAGCAAAGGGCCTGCGGGGTCTGGAGCTGAATGCGCAGATTCGGGAAGTCATTGAGAAAACCGGCATTGCCCACGTGAAGCACCGCCGCATCTCCCAGCTTTCCAAGGGTTACAAGCAGCGTGTGGGTATCGCCCAGGCATTGCTTGGAAACCCCAAGGTCATCATTCTGGACGAGCCTACGGTTGGTCTTGATCCTATCCAGATCATTGAAATCCGGGAACTGATCATGGAACTGGGCAAGACGCATACCGTTATCTTCAGTTCTCATATTCTGTCCGAAGTGCAGGCCATTTGCGATCGGATTTTGATGATTGCCAAGGGCAAACTGGTAGCCTTCGGCACTCCCGATGAACTGCAAAAACAGCTCACCTCTCCCAATGAGATCATCTTGACCACCGATGCGACAGAAACGGAACTCAAGGAGATTGTTGGCGGCATTGAAGAAATCACTGAGATCACCCTCAGTGCGGCTGAATCGGAGCTGGCCGTCGCTCATATCCAGTCTTCCCATGAGAATATTTACGATTTGTCAGCTGGTGTTTTCTGTGCCTTTGCCCAGAGCGGCAAGGTTATTTACGAAATGACCCTGAAGCGGGGCAATCTGGAGGATGTCTTTATCGAGCTGTCCGATGTTGCGGCTGCGGAAGTAATTACGGAAGAAAGTGAGGTAGCAGAAGAATGATCGCAATTTTGAAGCACGAACTGCGGCTCTACTTCCATAGCCTGACCGCCTATGTATTTGGCGCATTTTTGTTGCTGATCGTGGGAATTGGCTCCATGCTGTACAATCTGCAGGCTGCCGTCAGTAATTTTGAATTTGTGCTGAGCTTTTCCAGCATGGTATTCGCCATCATCGTTCCTATTCTGACTATGCGTGTCATTGCGGAGGAACGGAAGCAGAAAACGGATCAGCTTTTGTACGCTCTGCCCATTTCTACCACCAAGATTATCGTGGGCAAGTATTTGGCACTGCTGGTACTGTATCTGATTCCCCTTACCATCATCAGTACCTATCCGCTGATCTTTTCCCAGTTTGGTGAGGTTTACTTACTGACCTCCTACGGCAGCTTGATCGCATACTTTATCATGGGTGCGGCTCTGATTGCCATCGGTGTGTTCATTTCCTCCCTGACAGAAAACCAGGGATTTGCTGCCGGTATCGGTATCGCAGTCATTTTGTTCAACTATTTTAGCGTCAGTCTTGCGGAATATGTTTCAGCTACCGCCATTGGCAGTGCCATCGTTTTGTTCGTATTTGCAGGACTCCTGGGCTGGCTGATTAAGTACCTGACCCGCAATGATAATCTGGGTTACGTGATCGGCCTGACTCTAATGGCTGCGGTGGTGGCCCTGTTCTGGATCGATGAAAGCAAACTGGAGGGCCTTGTCCCTGAAATCATGAAAACCCTGAGCCTGTTTGACCGGTTCGAAACCTTTGTAAATGGCGTATTTGATATGACTGCCATCGTCTATTTTGTGTCTATCATTATTTTCTTCCTGTTCCTGTCGGTACAGTCTCTTGAGAAGCGGAGGTACAACTGATGAAAAAGAATACCGTAAAACGCAATCAGTTGGCAATGAAGGGCGGCTCCTATTCTCTAATGATGACCGCAGTGGTGCTGGCGATTCTGATTGTAGCTAATATTTTTGTTTCTGCCATGCCAACTACGCTGACCAAATATGATATCAGCTCTTCCAAGCTCTACTCCATCACCAGCAATACCAAGGTAGTCGTCAACAACCTGCAGCAGGATGTAACCATCTACTGGGTAGTACAGGCTGATGAGGAAGATGAGATCATTGAGAACCTGTTGGGCAAGTACGAAAGCCTTTCCTCACATATTGAGGTGGTTAAGAAGAACCCCGATGTGTTCCCCACTTTTACCCAGCAGTACACAGATGAAGAAGTCCCCAACAACTCCATCATCGTGGAATCCGGTGACCGCTACCGCTATATCAGCAATGAGGATATCTATGAAACGGAGATGGATTATTACTCCTACACATACAATGTAACCGGCTTTGACGGCGAGGGGGCTATCACCTCTGCCATTGATTATGTGGTGACAGAAGACCTGCCCCAGCTTTATGTGCTGGAAGGCCATGGCGAAGGAGAGCTGCCCACCACCTTTGCAGAATCTCTGGAAAAAGAAAATGTGGAACTCAAATCCATCTCCCTGCTGACCGTGGACGAGATCCCGGAAGAAGCAGATGCGTTGATGATCTATGCACCTCAGAGTGATATCTCCGAAGCGGAAGCCATCATGCTGGCAGATTACACCGCAAACGGCGGTAAACTTCTGGTCATTGCAGGCCCCGTCCACGATGTAGAATTTACCAATCTGAACAGTCTGCTGGAGGACTACGGAGTAACCATGGCAGAGGGTATGGTCATTGAGGGCAGCCGAGATAATTATATTTCCGGCTATCCATATACCCTGATGCCCAATATGGAAAGTTCTGAGATCACCGATCCGCTTATCGAAGATCGATACTATCCCATCGTTCCGATGTCGCAGGGTATGACAATCGGAACTACCTCCAAAGGTACTGTTACCGCGCTGATGTCCACCTCCGATTCTGCTTTCAGTAAGGTGGCTGGATTCGAGCTGGAAACTTACGAGATGGAGGAAGATGATATCGCTGGTCCTTTCACTGTTGCGTTGTCCGTTGAAACAAGCGGTGCAGGAAAAATCGTGTGGTTCTCTGCCTCCGACTTCCTGGATGATATGTATAACGCATATTCTTCCGGTGCCAATGTGGATCTGGCTATGAATGCGGTATCCAGCCTGTTGGGCGAACGGGAAGCCCTCTCCATTCGCAGCAAGTCCTTTAACTACAATTATCTGACCATCAGCGAAGAAACCGCTTCCACATTGAAGCTTCTTATGATTGGTGTATTCCCGCTGGCATATTTGGCTATCGGTATCTTTATAATTTGGGGAAAGAGAGGAAAGCAGCATGAAACGGTATAAACGAATCCTTGTATTGGTTGCAATTCTTGTTGTAGCCAGCATTGCTACCTTTGCATTGACCCAATACGAGGAAAAACAGGAGCAAATCAAAAACAGCGATGCTATCGTACTGGAAGTTCCGGTAGACACTGTTACCTCACTCTCATGGGAATACGAAGGTGGCGGTAGCCTTGCATTTCACAAAACCGATGACGGATGGAAGTATGAGGATGACGAAGATTTTCCTGTCAGCGAGGAAAAAGTATCCAATATCCTTTCCAAGTTTGAAGCTTTCGGTGTGACCTTTATCATTGAAAATGTGGAGGATTACGGACAGTACGGCCTGGATAAGCCGGAATGCACGCTGCATCTTTCCACAGCCGATGCTAGCTTCGACATCAAGCTGGGCGATTTCAGCAAGATGGATGAGCAGCGCTATGTGGATATCGGTGACGGCAATGTGTACCTGGTAAGCGAAGATCCTATGGATTATGTGGATGCTAATCTGTCCTCCATGATCCTGCACGATGATACTCCCGGCTTTGAAAAGGTAGTGGATATTACTTTTGCCGGTGAAGAAAGTTACACGGTTGTTCGTACCGATGAAAGTACCGATACCTATAATCCGGAGGATGACATTTATTTTGTGGATCGAGACGGAAAGACTGTACCTTTGGATACCGCTAAAGTACGGCAATATCTAAATACGGTTACTGCGCTGGATCTGCTGGACTATGTGACCTACAATGCCACCGAGGAAGAATTACAGACCTACGGTCTAGACGAGCCTCTGCTGTCTGTTACTGTGAACTATACATACACAGACACCGACGAGGACGGAGAGGAAACCACTCTTTCTGATACTTGTGTTTTCCATATCAGTGAGAATCCCGAAGAACGGGCAGAAGCAGATAAGCAGATTGCCGAAGGTAACAACGCAGGTTCTGTCACCAAGTACGTCCGTATTGGAGACTCCCAGATTGTCTATACTATGGATGATACGGATTTCGCGATTCTGAAAGCTGCGACCTATGATGATCTGCGGCATGGCGAGGTATTCTGGGCTGACTTCGAGACTGTTACTCAGATCGACATCGTTCTGGAGGGTAATGAGCATACTCTGGTTTCCGAACTGAATGAAGACGAGGAACGGATATGGTATTACGGTGAAGATGCTCTGACACCAGCTTCCACTGAGGAAACAACTGAAGTCTCCGAAGAAACACAGGCAGAGGAAGAAACGGAAACACTGGATATTTCCAGCATTGAATCCGCATTGCTGGCACTGACTGCCGACAGCTTCACCGATGAGCTTCCCGGCGAAGTAGAGGAAATCGGTCTGACACTCCATCTGAATAACGAGAACTTCCCCACGGTGGAAATCCGCCTGTACCGCTATGACGGCAGCTTCTGCCTTGCTGTTGTGGACGGTACCCCCGTTTCTCTGGTTTCCCGTTCTTCCGTTATGGAGCTTGTGGAAGCTGTGCAGACCATCGTGCTGAACGGATAATTGGAGGCGTATCAATGAAGTATATTTGCAAACTTTGCGGATGGGAATATGACGAAGAAGAAGGCTGCCCCGAAGGAGATATCCTTCCGGACACAACTTGGGATACACTTCCTGATGACTTTGAGTGTCCAATCTGTTGTGTTGGAAAAGATCATTTTTTCCCAGTAAGCGAATAACATAAAAAGCGGTGCAGTCTCGGCTGCACCGCTTTGCTAAGTCTTTTGTATTTAGTGTTTGGCTAATACGCGCAATTCAATTCTTTCATTAAAAGAGCACCATATTTTATTCCATCGATAAAAGCCTTGCGTTCATATGCACTGCACAGACTACAGCAGAGGTTAAAAACGGCGTTGTTGTCATCCAATGGTAGCGCCCCCAGCACTTCATCCAGTTCCCTAAAACCTTCTCTGATCTCCGTAGGATCGCTTTCGTGAGATTCTGCATAGGCTTGGTATAATTGATCCAGGACGGTTTCGCAATCACCCTCACCGAGATCAATGGGGTGGATATTTATATATGCCTTCAGTCGCTCTGCGAGCTTATCCATGTCGGCACCTCCTTGCTTTCTGTAATTTAATCAGTAGTTCATCAACAGCATCGGTGTATCTGCCTTGCTGGATCAACTTGTTACGAAAGTGGATTAACCCGTGAAGTAGCTGCCGGTATTCCGTCGAGTTGAGAACTAAGATTCGTTTCGGCTGTCTCATGCGTAAATCAACTCCTTGTACACAACTTCGGAAGCACGATTGCGGATGTTGTTCATTCGCTGGACCCATTCCAGCTGGTTGTTAGCTTTTAGTGTCTCGGTGATTCCTTCCTGTTTCTTCATTTGAATGGTCAGCTGTTCGAAACTTTCCTCTGCAGATTTATCGACTTCCTCAAGGTGATCTTTCAAAGTACCGCTCATCAGCATGGTGGTGTACAGCACCCGTTTGTTGGTACGAAGGTATTGCAATCGTCGCTGACCCCAAATGCCGATCTGCGGACTTTCGGGCACTTCAATGTTTGGCAGCAGGTAATCTCCCTCTTGACGGTAAGTAACACCCATTTTCTCAAAAACTGTTTGCATACACACTTCCTCCTTGTTTGATTTCTGCTCTCATTGTACAGAAAGAAAGGTGAGCTGACAAATGTGTGGATTGTGATTAAATAAAAAAGTGTTATAATGAGAATAGCATCTAAAAGGAGGAATAATATGAGCAAATATGTTTCAAATTTGCTATGTCACTTTGTTGGCAGATCAAAAGCAAATGATGACGAGCGTTATGCGTTACTGATAGAGATATTGCGCGGAGGAAAACTTCTCACCAATCTACTGAACCCCGAAAACCCAGTTAGTCATTTTCACAACGGTTCTCAGTGTGAACATGTCGGGGAAGTATTTGGTAAATGTGATTGTGTATGCTTCTGTGATATTCCGGATGAATCTCTGAAAATTCATACCGATAAGTATAGCCGTTTTGGTATGGGTTTTGAAAAAAGCTTTATTGCAGAGCAAGGTGCTCATCCTGTTATGTATGTCCCCATCAATTACCCCATTGTGGAACGCGGAGATCAAAGTGATAAAGGCAGATCTAATACTCCAAGGGAAGCAAATAGGTATTATCCATACTTGCTTTCATTATCTACATATTTACCTATACTTTTAGAAATGGGTTTTTCATCATCGAAGTTAGAACATCTAGTTAAGCAAGCCGGATTAGAACAATGGATAAACCTTTTTGATGATAGTGTAAAAAATGCCGTATTCTCAGGAAAGATTCACCCTTTGATATTTAGTATGTTGCAAGGAACAGCCACACAAATGGCATATGTGAAACTGTATGATTCTACACTTCCCGACCATCACCCAGATAATTACTATATGGAACGCGAATGGAGAAGCCTCTTAAATATTCACTTCGATTTACAAAACATAAACCGTATTTATCTCCCTAATGCTGACTATAAGGAAAGATTCATGCTAGAATTTCCGGAATACTCAGGAACATTTTATCTATTTGAATAAACTATCCCTCCTGCTGACAAAATTCAGCAGGAGGGAAATGCAGATGTGTGGATAAAACTATGGTTCACCATGTCTATGATGCCAAGGAATAAAGTTTGACTTTTGGAGATGTTAGCGGTACACTTTAATTGTAATTTTTATGCAGGCGGTGTAAAAAATGAAAACATGTCGCCCATTCTTTGAAAAAGCAGTACAATTCCTTAAAAAACGTTGGTGGTACATATTCCTCTTAATCATTAGTACTTTGTATGTTTTGAAATACAGGTATGAGATATATCAGTTGAAGGAACTTAATGCACAAAATCTAATCTTCATTTTATGGCTGATTCTTTTGGGAATGCCGTTGTTTTCAGAAATTGAAATTGGAAGTATTAAGCTGAAAAAGGAAATTGAAAAAACTAGAAATGATGTGAAGGAATCTGTCAATGATTTAAAGTATCAGATTCTTGAAATGAAGGTTACCAATTCAAACACATTTGTGGTTAACAACCCTCCTCTTCCTTCTAAAGATGAGCTTTCTCAACTGCAAAAACATACTAAGTATGATGAATCTATGCAGACAGTAACTTCGAATTTTAATATTTCTGAAGATAATGTCTATTTATTCCAAGTTCGTCTATCACTAGAAAAGCAGCTGTCTGCTTTGTGTAATGTTTTTGGATATGATGACCGCAGATCTATCTATTCGATGGCTCAATTTCTGGTTCAACATGAGGTCTTCGATCGGAATACTGCGGGTCTTATTCGCGAAATAATAAACATCGCCAATCGCGGAGTGCACGGCGAGATCATTGACGAGGATTATCTGCAGTTCGTGAAGCGGACATATCCTACGATCAAACGAGCGTTGGAACACGAATACGAGTTTTACTCGCATAATAATTACTATTTCGAGTGTCCAAAATGTAAGTATCGTGGCCCAAGCAAATACCATAATATTTGTCCTAAATGTGGGATGGTTGTAGATGAGTAAAAAAGTGATGGGGTTCGAGCCCCATCACTTACTTTTTAATATGTAATGTCTTTGATATAAATAAAAAATCCGAACGCACTTCCTATCGTGAAGTAGTTCGGATTTTTCATGTATGGTGGACGATATAGGACTCGAACCTATGACCTTCCGCACGTCAAGCGGATGCTCTAGCCAGCTGAGCTAATCGTCCAAGCGCAGGATTGATTATAACCATATAATTGCCATTTGTCAAGTATTTTTTCGATAAATTTCAAATTTTTCATCCGGCAGCTGCATCGATCTCTTGTTCTCCCCGGAATCGGATAATTACCCGATTGGGAAGACATACAATTTCCGTTCCGCCGCTGCAATACCCTCTCTTCATACAATAGCCATCGGGGCAATCTGCGTGTGTCACAGCAATGGCACCGGCTTTCACCGTGATCACATTGGTTCCGTACTTACTTTTCACCGTTCTCTCCTGATCGATGTGAAGATCCAATGTGTAAAGAAGTTTTCCATCGGAATACACTTCCGCAAATTCTGCCTCTCCATTTTGGAGCACCAGCAGACTCAACACGATGCATAGCAGCAACACACTGCCGATAATCAAGAGCCATTTTTTTGTTTTCAAGGCAGTGCACCTCCTGCTGCAAGCTTTCCAAGTTTTTGTGCATTCATACTGCTGAGT
Organism: Faecousia sp.; assembly: GCA_045589055.1. Classification (GTDB taxonomy): domain Bacteria; phylum Bacillota; class Clostridia; order Oscillospirales; family Oscillospiraceae; genus Faecousia. The sequence continues at coordinate 42,585 of JAZNFH010000012.1, forward strand.
ATAGCAAAAAACTGCAAAAAACGCAAGAAAAAGTTATGAATAGTTCTTGACTTTTGGCCTTTGCCATGGTAAAATAGGCGAGCCGCATCGAATGGGCTCAAGTTGGTGCGCCCAAACGCACCCGCCTTCAGAGCGAGACTACACAAAATAAAGTAGGTGAAAAAGAAATGAAAGCTGTTATCGTGACTGGTGGCAAGCAGTATACCGTAGCCGAGGGTGATGTTCTGTACATCGAGAAGCTGGAGGCTGAAGCAGAAGCTACCGTGAAGTTCGACCAGGTTCTGGCTGTGCTGGATGGTGAAAACTCCAAGATCGGCGCTCCCGTTGTTGAGGGTGCTGCTGTCGAAGCTAAGGTTGTTAAGACCGGCAAGGCTAAGAAGATCACTGTCTTCAAGTACAAGTCCAAGAAGGGCGAGAAGAAGAAGCAGGGCCATCGTCAGCCCTACACCAAGGTGGAGATCACCAAGATCGCACTGTAATTATGACTAGATGCGAATTTTTTACCGAGAATGACAGAATCACCGGATTCTCCATCTCCGGTCACAGCGGTTATGCCGAAGCCGGTCAGGACATTGTCTGCGCCGCTATCTCCGCTGTAGTAACCATGGCCGAAGCCACCATCAATGATGTGTGCGGCGCAAAGGCCAAGGTTCGGGTCAAGGACGAGCAGGCTCGCATCACTCTGACCCTCCCCGCTTCCTGCGACGAAGAGGAATCTGTTCAGGCAGTTCTCTCCGGTATGATGCTGACACTGATCAGCCTGCGGGAAGATTATCCAGATTATATCGAAGTTTTGGAGGTGTAACACCATGCTGAAGATTGGTATTCAGTTCTTCGCTCACCACAAGGGCGGCGGTTCCACTAAGAACGGCCGTGATTCCGAGGCTAAGCGCCTGGGCGTGAAGCGCGCTGACGGTCAGTTCGTTCTGGCCGGCAACATTCTGGTTCGCCAGAGAGGCACTCACATCCATCCCGGTGTCAATGTGGGCATCGGCAGTGACGACACCCTGTTTGCTCTGGTTGACGGCACCGTCAAGTTCGAGCGCAAGGGCAAGGATCGCCGGCAGTGCTCCGTGTACGCTGCACAGTAATTAAGCGCATAGTTATGGAAGGGCTGTTGCAAACTAACATTGCGACAGCCCTCTTTTTAAGAGAAACAGGTATGGGAAAGATGAAAGCATGTTTCCTTTTTCCCATACCTATTTCCGATTGCAATGCAAGGAGGAATTCTTATGTTTGTCGATAAAGTTCGAATTACGGTCATCGGTGGCCGGGGCGGTGACGGTGCCGTTGCCTTTCACCGGGAAAAATATGTAGCCTCCGGCGGTCCTGACGGCGGCGATGGCGGTCACGGCGGCAGTGTCATTTTGAGAGTCAATGACAATCTCTCTACCTTGCTGGACTTCCGTTATAAGCGCAAGTATGCCGCCCAGACCGGCGCCAACGGTGCCGGCCGGAAGATGAGCGGCAAGCGGGGCGAACCCTTGATCATTGAAGTACCCAGAGGTACCGTTGTCCGGGATGCAGAAACCAATCAAATCATTGTGGACAGGTCCACCGGTGAGGATTTCGTAATCGCCAAGGGCGGGAGAGGCGGCTGGGGCAATGCCCACTACGCCACTGCTACCCGGCAGGCCCCCCGGTTTGCCAAGGCTGGTTTGAAAGGTGAAGAGCGGGATGTGATTCTGGAGCTGAAGCTGCTGGCAGATGTGGGTCTGGTTGGCTTCCCCAATGTTGGCAAGTCCACTCTGCTGAGCGTTACCTCCAACGCCCGTCCGAAGATTGCTAACTACCACTTCACAACTTTGTTCCCCAACCTGGGTGTCATCTATGTAGACGAAGGTGTCTCCTTTGTTATGGCGGATATCCCCGGCATCATTGAGGGTGCTGCCGAAGGTGCCGGTCTGGGACACGACTTCCTGCGGCACATCGACCGCTGCCGTCTGCTTGTGCATGTGGTGGATGTCTCCGGAAGCGAAGCCCGGGATCCCGTTACTGACTTCGATGCCATCTGCGCGGAACTGCACGATTACAGTGTAGACTTAAGCAACCGGCCCATGATCGTAGCTGCCAACAAGACGGATCTGATGATGCCGGACAGTGACAACCTACAGCGGCTGAAGGCCCACTGTGAGGAACTGGGTATTGAGGTATATGAGATCAGTGCCGGTACCACCCAAGGCACCCGGAATCTGATGCGGATTGTAGCAGAAAAGCTGCGGACTCTCCCCCCTGTTACCATTTATGAGCCGGAATATGTAGCGCCTGTGGTGGAAGCTGGCGATCCCAGCGAGTTGGTCATTGAGCATCTGGGTAACACCTGGCTCATTACCGGCACATGGCTGGAGCGTCTCATTGTCAACATCAACTTTGACGATTATGAATCCCGGAACTACTTCGACACCCAGCTTCACAAGTGCGGCTTGTTCAAGCGTCTGGAGGAAATGGGCATCGAAGACGGCGACACCGTGGATATCTACGATTTTGTTTTTGAATATCAAAGATAACCGAAAGCCGGTGCATTTCTGCACCGGCTCAGCTTGTCAAAAAAGTTTTTTTGACAACCTGACAGCGTTTTTCAAACTTTCAAAAAAGTTTGAAAATTGGTTTGATTGAACACGAAAGACAACCCTGACGGTTTTCTTTCACACTATCTTTGCCTCCGAAATTTTCGGGCGGGTAGGTTCTTTGACAGACTGAGCGGGTGCATTTCTGCACCGGCTTATACTACGGAAAAAGCACCCTGCTTTGGCAGGGTGCTTTTTCATTATTAATACTGAGTGGGGTCGATGTGCCAGATTTCCTCCGCGTACTGGCGGATAGTGCGGTCAGAAGAGAACTTGCCGCCGCTGGCGATGTTCATCAGGCACTTGCGGCCAAAGTTCAAGCGGTCCGCATAG
>JAZNFH010000013.1:0-8751 GCA_045589055.1 Faecousia sp.
GTCGCCCCCCCCGGGGCGGGCGGGGGCCACCCGCCCCTACGAAGATAAACGATCATTTACGGCGACTTTACTTTTTGGCAAAAGGGTGTTATAATGACCTGGTAAAGGAGGCGAAGCTATGCGTCAATATCTCCACGAACTGAAAAACTTCTTCCGCAAGGGCGATATGGTACTGCTGCTTCTGTGCCTCATTACCAATGCCTTCGGTGTGATCATGATTGCCAGCGCCACCAACCACCGGGGCAGTCTGCGCTACATCATCATTCAGATCGCCGCAGCCTGTCTGGGCGTTCTGTGCTATATGCTGGTGTCCTCTCTGGACGCGGATTTCCTGTCGGAGCATCGGGTCGCCTTTGCGGCCTTTAACACGTTTCTTCTTCTGCTGCTGATCCCCTTTGGCACGGACCTGGGAAGCGGCAACAAGAGCTGGCTGGACTTTCCCTTCCTGCCCATCGATATTCAGCCTGCGGAAATTTGTAAGATCACATATATCATCATCATGGCATCTACCATGGCCAGCTACCAAAACAACATATCCTCGTGGCGCTCTGTGGTTGCGATGGTGTTCCATTTAGGATTGCTGGTCGGTACGAATCTTGTAATTTCCAGTGATGCGGGTGTTTCTCTGATCTTCGTATTTATCTTCATCGGCATGGCTTTTGCGGGCGGTGTCAGCCTTCTTTGGTTTTTGTTTGCCGGCGGTTCCATCGCTGTTGCCTGGCCCATCCTTTGGGAGTATGTCTTTAAAGAACACCAGCGTAACCGGATTCTGGTCCTTTTGAATCCGGAAAAAGTTGACCCGGATGGCATCGGTGTCCGCTACCACTCTGTGCGTTCTCTGCGAAGTCTTACCGGCGGCGGCTGGAGCGGACAGGGATTGTACAACGGCATCCGTACCCAAAACGGCGAGCTTCCCTCCCAGCACACGGACTTCATTTTCTCCACCGTTGGTGAGGAACTGGGTTTCATCGGCTGTATCTTTGTCCTGCTTCTGGAACTGGCGATCATCATCCGCTGCATTCAGGTAGGCACCCGGAGTCCCGATTTCCTGCGCCGCATGATCTGCTTTGGTGCGGCCTCCGCGCTGATGTTCCAGGTCATCATCAATGTAGGTATGTGTATCGGTCTGACCCCCGTTATCGGCCTGACCCTGCCTTTTATCAGCTACGGCGGCAGTTCCCTGGTTACTCTGTATACGATGCTGGGTCTGGTATCCGGTGTCCATGCCCGGCCATCGCCCCAAAGCCATGAACGATACATCCGGCCATACCGCAAATAAATCTTACCGCCTTTGGGAAGAAGGCGGTAATTTTGTTCAAAACCGCCCAGAAAAGATTATGCTTTTCGCCCTCTTGCATTTTCCCGTTTCTTCCCTATAATATAATTATGAGCATATGTGCCAAGGAGGCCAAACATACATGAAAGCATTTATGGACAAGGACTTTATCCTCAGTACCGATACCGCAAAACACCTGTATCACGACTATGCCTGTAAGCTGCCTTTGGCAGACTATCATTGCCATTTGAGTCCCAAGGAGATCTATGAGGACCGCCGCTTCGACAATATCGTCGAGGTCTGGCTGGGCGGCAGAAATTCCGACGGCAGCTACTTTGGTGATCACTACAAGTGGCGCATGATGCGCTCCCACGGCATTGATGAAGAATACATCACCGGTTCTAAAGACCCCTACGAGCGGTTTGTCAAACTGGCAGAAGCACTGGAAATGGCCATCGGCAATCCCATGTACCACTGGTGCCATCTGGAACTGCAGCAGTTCTTCGGCGTATATGAGCCTCTGACCGTGGAAAGCGCTCCCCGGATCTGGGAACACTGCAACAAGCTTCTCCGGGAGGATCCGGACATGACTGCCAGGGTCTGATCCGCAAGGCCAATGTTGCCTTTATCGGCACCACCGATGATCCCATCGATACCCTGGAATGGCATGAAAAAATTGCTGCCGATCCCACCATGAAAACCATCGTCGGCCCCTCCTATCGTCCCGACAAGGCTGTGAATGTCCACAAGGGCGGCTGGCAGGAATATATGGCGCAGCTCGCTAAGAGCGTGGGCAAGGAATCCCTCCCCACCATGCAGGATGTGCTGGATGCCCTGGTGGAGCGGCTGGAATTCTTCCATAAGCACGGCTGTAAGGCCAGCGACCACGGTCTGGACTATGTTCCCTTTCAAAACTACACCGTGGAAGAGGCCGACGCCGTGTATCAGAAGGCACTGCGGGGTGAAAAGCTGACTGTCGAAGAGATCGAAGGCTATCAGACGGTCATTCTATTGACACTGGGCAAGGCTTACCACCGTCTGGGCATTGCCATGCAGCTGCACTACTCCTGCCTGCGCAATAACAACGAGCGGATCTTTCAGCGCATGGGACCCGACACCGGCGTGGATGCCATCGCCCAGAACACCTGCGGCGGCAACATTGCACAGCTCCTGTCCGCACTGGATCTCACCGGCCAGTGCCCCAGAACCATCCTCTACTCCCTGAATCCTGCGGACAATGCCCAGCTGGGAACCCTCATCGGCTGCTTCCAGGACAGCTCCATCCCCGGCAAGATCCAGCATGGCTCTGCATGGTGGTTCAACGACACCAAGTCCGGCATGGAAGAGCAGATGAAGTCTCTGGCAAACCTGGGTCTGCTGGGTAACTTCATCGGTATGCTCACCGACTCCCGCAGCTTCCTGAGCTATGCCCGTCATGACTACTTCCGCCGCATTCTCTGTAACCTCATCGGTAACTGGGTGGAAAGCGGTGAATACCCCAACAACGATGCTTCCCTGAAGAAGATCGTGGAAGGCGTCAGCTACCACAACGCCAAGCGGTACTTTGATCTGTAATTGCACCTATGCACAAAAATGCGCTTGCAGTAACGAATCTGCAAGCGCATCTTTTATATCAGTGACAAATATTGAGAAAAGTACCGTTTACCGAATTCCCGGCAGGCTTCGGAGTCGAAATGCGCACCGTCCGGCTTCATGGTCAGACCTTCGGAAGAGGCAATGGCGCAGTTGGGAACCTCTTTTGCCAGCTGCCGCAAAATGGCATTCACCTGCTGCTCCCGGCCTTCGGTTTTCCAGCCCGCGCCCAACTTCTGGGGCAGTTCCCCCAGAATTACAGGCACCTGCTCCGCCCCCAGATCCTTCCGCAAACTGGTGATCACCTGCAGGAACTTTTCCCGGTAGGCCTGTACCAGTGCTTCGCTGAGACAGTCACTTTCTCCCTGATGCCAAAGAATCGCTTTCAATTGAGAGGTACGCTGAGCCAGTCTCGTCTGCATCACCGCATGGTCATACAGCAGCTCTCCTGGCATCCACTGGCTGATTTCTGTGCCGCCGTCGGCGCAGGGGATCAACCCCACCGGTGACTGGAACTGCCGTGCATAGCTGTCCGCGAAGCTGGCAGCCAGACTGATGCCGCTGCGGTACCGGCCTTCAAAGATGCCGCGATCCGGATTCACCGGCTCGCACATAGGCTGCCAACGGCCCATGCGCAGCATATAGCACAAGGGATTGCGGATGGGTTTTACCTGTCCCAGATCCCCCCGGCCTGCCATATTGGACTGACCCAGCATCAGGACACTATCTACCATGTTCTCTTTTTGTTGGATTCCATCTTGTATCATAAGCAGACCTCTCTTATCGCTTTATCTCTATAATCTGAAAGGGGCAGTCCCTTTTTCAACATTTTTACAGCACTTCTCTGTAAGTAAATTTCTCCCATGGGATGTTGACCTCTGCCTTTTCGGACAGGATCTGGTCAATATGCAGAAGCAGCGGGAAATCTTCCGCCCGGAGGACACCCATTTGGATATTCTTCTTTACCGCCCGGGCAACTCTGTCCGCCACCACCAGAGACTCCAGTGTCACGCCTTTCAGCTCCGCCTTGGCCTCGTCGACACTAAGGCCTCTTCCCAGAAGGATGCCCACCAACCGGGTTCTGCCGCCGTAGACTGTCACATACAGATCTCCCACACCCACACACAGGTTATTTAGGCTGTACGCGTTTTGGAATTGCAGCAGCCGCTGCATTTCCTTCGTTGCCTGCCCAAATACCGCCGCTTGAGAATTATAGTGGAGGGTATTGTCGCCCATTTCCTTCTGGTTCAGTCCCACCGTCAGGGCGATGCCCAGGGCATAGCCGTTTTTCAGTGCCACGGCACTCTCAATGCCGGTGACATCCGTTGTGATGCTGATATGGTAGTAGCTTGTCTGCATCAGACCTTTGATGTATTCCAGTGTCTGAATATCTTCACCGCAGAAGGAAACCTCCGTCTGGTCGTGAGCCACCAGCTCATAGCTGGTGCAGGGGCCGCCAACGGCGTTTAGGGAAAGCCTTTTTCCAAGGGTGTCCAGCTTCCGCTTCCACAGCGCTGGATAGGTAATAAGTTTTCCCTCAGGGGTGTCCATGAGACCCTTAGTCACCGTCAGAACCGGTGTATCTTCATTGATTTTCGGAAGTACATTGTCTCCAAACCACTCCACGCCAAAACTGCTGACACCGCCAATAATCAGATCAGCTCCGGTTAATGCGTCTTCCAGCGCTTCGATTTGATAAAATTCCACGCCCACAGGGAAATCTCTTTCAAACTTGGGATGCCGGTTGGTCTTTTGGCAGGCTTCGATGATTTCCCGATCCAACGGGGTACCCACCAGTCTGACCTCGTTCTGATTCTCCCGAGAGGGAAATGCCAGAGCGCTGCCCATCATGCCCGCGCCAACAATGGTGATCGTTGCCATACTCTTCCTCCTGTTTTATGCGTCCAGAATGTGTCGGGAATACCCGGCAGAAAAGAATCCAACCCAACACAGCATAGCAAAAATCGATTCCCATGTCAATAGAAGGCGCATAAAGCCCAAAAGAACCACTCCGTAAGGTGTGGTTCTTTTGTATAATTGGGAAAGACTTTCACTACATAGAACGGAGTATTTCCTGACACCATTGGAGCAAGGCTGAGAACGCCTCCTCAAAATCATAGTCGCCCCCAGCCATCAGCCGGGCAGATCTTTCCATCATGTCTAGATCCCTGTCTGACAGATATGGCATCAGTTCTTCTTTTGTTAAACAAAAGATTCTGGTTTTCAAATAGTATACACTTTGGAGAACGAAGAACATATTTTTATAGGAATAAGGGAGATTTTGTCTGTTCTTTTGCAAATCCCCATGCAAATAGCAATGTGTGATTTCATGGTACAGGTTTCCTGCACTGAGTTTAATAAAATGAATCACATCAGTGGAACTGTAATCCGGAAGAAATTCAGACAGCTTCCCGTAGTAGTCCCTGGTTCCGTGGAGAAAATTGCATACCTCCAAGGGATTCCAGTTTTGTATATCTTCTTTTCCGCAGATAAAACCGCAGGATTTTTCCGGCTGGTCCAGCATTCCGATGATTTCCCGGTAGGCAGTCAAATCATCAAAAGACAGATCCTCCAGAATCACAACTACATCAATATCGCTGTTCTCGGTGGCTTCCCCTCGAAGATAGCTCCCTTGCAGTCCCACATACAAAAGCCGCTCCAAAAAACGGTTTTTCAGCAAATCAATTACGGTCTGCATATAGGTTTCGACATGGATCATTTTTTCACCCCCATAACTATAAATAGGCACAAATCACTTATTCAGTGCATTAAAATCATTATAAAAATCTCCTGTTTCGAATTTACGCACTGCGTTTAGATTATAGCGCATAATCCCATTAGAATCAACAACTGCGAGCAAGAAAGTCCTTTCGGTATGCTTTCTTTTGGGCTCCCACTGCCCCACTTGCTTTTCTACGGAAAAGCAAGGTTGGTTGCGACAGTCCACCGGACTGTCGCTAAGAGCCGCCTTTCAAGTCCAACAGGGTTGCGAATTCTGTGCATTTTTAGGTATGAGGAAGAAAAGCCAACCCAAATGACCCTTTTTCTGCTTAAATGACGGGTTTATTTTTCCTCATATCTTTTCTTATCGCCAAAAGTGCACTTTGAAAGTGCACGAGTTCACTTTCTGCTCTCGCTTGCATCAGCAATGGTCTTCAACATTTCTTCATCAAGGTCATGATAATACTTAAACATCGTTTGCAACGAATGACCCGTAACCTTTGCAAGGTCAAATGCAGCAACACCATTTCTCAATGTGTGATTGATGTACAGTTTCCGTAACGAGCTACAACTTCCAAAAAAATTTGCAGTATTTCATACTGACATCAAGCAACGATTATAGCGGTTGTAAATTTTTGAAGGAGGTTGTCACATGGCACATTATGAGAAATTTAGCAAGCAAGGGTTGGGGCATATCTTTGCCCATGTTCGTAGAGCATACACCATCGATGAGAACGGGTGCAAACGATATGCAAATTTCGGCAATCAGGAGATAGATACGACCCGAACCCATTTGAATTACAATCTGTGCTTGAATGAGAATGGTGTTCCTGCAAACCAGCAAAAGCAGTACGAACGAATAATGCAAGGCAAGACCTTGCCCGATGGGTATTCACTGACCATCAACAACAGAAAGGACTTGCGGGTGGTGTGCAGTTGGGTCGTGACGCTCCCCGAGAATGTGCAGGCAGGCGATGACCGCCAGTTCTTCCAATCGGTATACGACCACCTTAAAAAGCAGTACCCCCATTGTGTGTCTGCCTACTGCCATTACGATGAAAAATCACGAGGGCATATGCACTACCTCTTTGTGCCGGTGTTCCACGACCCCAAAAAGGATATTTACAAGGTGTCTGCCAATGAGTTGGTAGACCGCAGAGCATTGACCACATTCCACCACGACCTCAGCAAAGCGGTTGAGAGCGACTTGGGGTATGAGGTCAGCATAATGACTGGAAAAGCGACACTCCGCAGGGAGCAAGGTCTGAGGGGCAGTATTGACATACTAAAATACAAGGCACTGAAACTGGCAGAAGAGTATGCCACACTCAAAGAAAAGTTCCAGGGTAGCGGTTTGAAACTGTCGGCAGAGATGGCACAATACATTGTCCGCACAGGACAAAAGGAGCAGTTCGCAGAATATCAACGAAGCATCACCCATCAGCAGGGCGAAGAAAGGTCGTGAACGAATGAGTAATGACAAAATAGACCTTGCAGACTTCAATGAATTACTGTCCATGCAAACTGCTCCCACGATGCAGACGGAGACCCCCGAACCGATGCCAAAACCCACCCCAAAAGAGATTGCCCAGCAAAAGGCAATTTTGAAGGTATATCGCAAGTATCAGCAACGTGAGTATGAGCGAATGAGACACCCCGACCAGTTCCCACCCGATTACTTTTTTAGTGCCTTGGCTGAGTTAATACTGGGAGATTGAAAAAATGGTATATCTGTGATACAATCAGTTCGACATACTTGAATTTGATAAATGGAGGAGTACACATGAAAAAAGTATTATCTTTATTGTTCTGTTGTATCATTTTGTTTACTTATTCATTTGGACTATCTGGTTGCATTTTCAATAGAGAAAATCCTTACCCATATCGAGGAGAATATAAAGAACTATATACTACTGCAATATATAGCATTCCTGATGCTGAAGGATATATGCATCACGGAGAAGGGGCATATAGTTCCGATATCTATATTTGGGAACAGGATAATTACGGAAGAACATTGTTCTCTTATTGTGAAGACTATGGTAATCAAATTTTTGGATTGGTTATTTCCCAAGCCTATGATGAAACCAATGTATATTTTTACCCAGATATTAATTACGCATTAACCCTCATAGATTCCGATTATTTGTACGAAGGAGCTAAAGACGACCATTTAAAGAAAAAAACAGAAGTTTTTTACTTGGAAAACAAGGAGAAATTGAAGGAAGAAAACGATTGGAATAAACCTTTAGATAAGACTAAATGTGTTTCCTATGCTATTACAGACCATAAGGTCTTAGGAGAAAAAACATATTCCCTTAGTTCAACGCAATGTAACGAAATACTAAATGAGTATACTAAAACATTGAATTTACCCAATCCCAGTAAAACGCCGCACAGATACAACAGCGTTCTGCAAGTTGATGCAGAAGGCAAAGTATTACATGAAATCTATGGTGTTCATCAGCACCACGATAATCCAAATTGGAATAATACTGATAAATATACTTATTATAGCATAACCCTTTGGGTCATTACCGATAAAGACGGTAATTATAATAAAGAGAACGATGTTATAGTTATGTATTCTAAAGCTAATGAATCTGACAAGAGTTTTATATATAATGCAAAGGACATTTTAGAATTTAAAAACCAAAACAACTGGACAAATTTATATTATGATAAATAACTCACCTATGCTATACAACAAATTCCAATATGTCGAACAGTTAAAGCAGGGGTTTTCGCCCCTGCTTTTATTGTTTAGAAACATTAAAATTTCCTCATATCTTTTTTTCTAAAAAATTCTCTCATAACTTTTTGACCCAAAAAGAACAAAAGCAAGAGGGTTTCACTTGAATTTGCAAATGAGTTTGCTTCTATTTTTATGTGCAGCACTTAAAAAGTGCACACAGATTTGTGGTGCACTTAACTTTTTGTGTCAGAAAGTTAAGAATATAAAGAAAAACCACCCTTTTGGGTGGTTTTTCTTGGCTCCCCCTGTTGGACTTGAACCAACGACCTGCGGATTAACAGTCCGTCGCTCTACCGACTGAGCTAAGGGGGAATATAGACTTTCCTAATTTCTTAGGAAAGTAGTGTTCGCGTTACCTATTTTCACGGCCAGTCACCCGGCAACTATCGTCGGCGTACATGTGCTT
>JAZNFH010000014.1:0-4655 GCA_045589055.1 Faecousia sp.
AAAAAGGCATGCTTTGTTGAGCATATCGAGGGTCTGGACGAGAATCCTCTGGCCTGCGCCTATGTCCGCGCCCGCGGCACTGACCGTCTTTGCTCCTTCGGTGACTGGGTTGCCCTCAGCGATGTCTGCGACGAGCTGACCGCTTCTCTGATCGCTCCTGAGGTTTCCGACGGTGTCATCGCCCCCGGCTACACCGAAGAGGCTTTAGCAATCCTGAAGAACAAGCGCAAGGGAAGCTACAACGTGGTCGCCATCAACCCCGACTTTGTTCCCGCTGAGCAGGAGAACAAGCAGATTTTCGGCATCACCTTCCAGCAGGGCCGCAACAACTTCAAGATCGGCGAGCATTTGCTGCAGAACATCGTTACAGCCAACAAAGAACTGCCTGAGAGCGCCAAGATCGATCTGATCATCTCTCTGATTACCCTGAAGTACACCCAGTCCAACTCCGTCTGCTTTGCATACGATGGACAGGCCATCGGCGTTGGCGCCGGTCAGCAGAGCCGCGTGCACTGTGTCAGATTGGCTGGCGGCAAGGCCGACACCTGGTTCTTGCGTCAGCATCCCAAGACTCTGAATCTGCCTTTCCGCCCTGACCTGGGCCGCCCCGGTCGTGACAATGTTATCGACGGCTATATCAACGGGAACGAAGAGGATGTCTGCGCAGATGGCATCTGGCAAAACTACTTCACCGAGCGCCCCGAACCTCTGACCAATGATGAGAAGCGGGCATGGTTGGATTCCCGTGATGCTGTGGCACTTGGCTCCGATGCATTCTTCCCCTTCGCTGACTCCGTCAAGCGTGGTGTTGCCTCCGGCGTTAAGTACATCGCAGAGCCCGGCGGCTCCATCCGTGATGATCTGGTCATTGAAGAGTGCGATAAGAACGGCATCGTTATGGCATTCACAGGTATGCGCCTGTTCCATCATTGATTTTCTAGGAGATAAATATGAAACTTATGGTTGTCGGTGGTGGCGGCAGAGAGCATGCCATCATCAAGAGTTTGAAAAAGAATCCCCAGGTCGAAACTATCTACGCGCTCCCAGGAAATGGCGGAATTGCGGCGGATGCCATCTGCGTGAACATCGGTGCAACCGATATCGACAGCATCGTCAATTTTGCAAAGGAAAACGCCATTGATTACGCAGTCGTTGCTCCTGATGATCCTCTGGTCCTGGGCTGCGTGGATAAGCTGAACGAGATTGGCATTCCTTGCTTCGGCCCTAAGGCCAATGCGGCTATCATTGAAGGTAGCAAGGCATTTTCCAAGGATCTGATGAAGAAGTATGGCATTCCCACCGCTTCTTATGAGATATTCACCGATATGGAAAAGGCGCTGGCTTACCTGGAGACCGCGCCGATTCCCACTGTCATCAAGGCAGACGGTCTGGCGCTGGGTAAGGGCGTTATTATTGCCCAGACCCTTGAAGAGGCTAAGGAAGCAGTTGTGGATATGATGGCAAACGCTAAGTTTGGCAAGTCCGGCTCTACCGTTGTCATCGAAGAGTTCCTCACCGGCCCCGAAGTATCCGTTCTGGCCTTCACCGACGGCGAGTCCGTTGTTCCCATGGTATCTTCCATGGATCACAAGCGGGCAGGGGACAACGATACCGGCCTGAACACCGGCGGTATGGGCACAATCGCTCCAAACCCCTATTACACCGAGGAAATCGCCTGGGTATGCATGGAAAAGATATTCCTGCCTACCATCCGCGCTATGAAGTCGGAGGGCCGCACTTTTAAGGGCTGCCTGTACTTCGGTCTGATGCTGACGACCAACGGCCCCAAGGTCATTGAGTACAACTGCCGTTTCGGTGATCCCGAGACACAGGTGGTTCTACCCCTGCTGGAAAGCGACCTGTTGACGGTCATGCAGGCAACTACCAATGGCACATTGGCTGATACGGAAGTGAAATTCTCTGATAAACATGCTTGCTGCGTCATTACCGCATCCGCAGGCTACCCCGAGAGCTACAAGAAGGGCTTCGAGATTACCATGACCCAGGAAGCTGCTGAGCATACCTATGTGGCCGGCGCGAAGCTGGATGGTGGGAAGCTGCTGACCTCCGGCGGCCGTGTGGTTGGTACTACCGCTGTGGCTGATTCTCTGGAAGCGGCTGTGCAGGAAGCTTACCGCCTTGCTGACGGTGTCAAGTTTGAAAATGCCTACCGCAGAAGCGATATTGGCCAGCGGGGTCTGGCCGCTTACAAATAAGGAGGATCCCACTATGGTTTACCGCGTATATGTTGAAAAAAAGCCCGGTCAGACCCATGAAGCAGATAATTTGCTGAAAGAAGTCAGAGATTTTCTGCAGATCAGCAGTCTGGAGGGCGTTCGTGTTCTGAACCGGTACGATGTAGAAAACATCGATGAGAATCTATTTGGCTACAGTGTCAATACTGTTTTCTCCGAGCCTCAGGTGGATACTGTTACTTACGAAGTTCCTACCGGCAAGGTGGTCTTCGCTGTGGAGCCTCTGCCCGGTCAGTTTGACCAGCGGGCTGACTCCGCTGCCCAGTGTATTCAGATCCTGGGTCAGTGCGACCGTCCCACTGTCCGCTCCGCCAAGGTCTATGTGCTGGAAGGTGCGCTGACCGAAGAAGAAACCACCGCTATCAAGAAGCATGTTATTAACCCTGTGGAGTGCCGTGAGGCTTCCCTGGAAAATCCCGAGACGCTGGCTGTTGAATACGCGCTGCCTCAGAGTGTTGCCACTGTTACTGGTTTTATTACCATGGACGAAGCTGCTTTGTCTGAGCTGCTGGATACTCTTGGCCTGGCTATGGACCTGGATGACCTGAAGTTCCTGCAGAACTACTTTGCTTCCCAGGAGCAGCGTGATCCTACCATCACGGAGATCCGTCTGGTTGACACCTACTGGTCCGACCATTGCCGTCACACCACTTTCTCTACCATCATTGATGATGTAAAGATCGATGATCCCGCTGTTGCTGAGGCCTATGAGCGCTATCTGGCTGCCCGTGTGGAAGTCTATGGCGAAGAGAAGGCTGCCAAGCGTCCGCAGACATTGATGGACATCGCTACTATCGGTGCCAAGACGCTGAAAAAGCGTGGTCTGCTGCCCGAACTGGACGAGAGTGAGGAGATCAATGCCTGCTCCATCCATGTTACCGCCAAGGTCAATGGTGAAGATCAGGATTGGCTGCTGATGTTCAAGAACGAGACCCACAACCATCCTACCGAGATTGAGCCTTTCGGCGGTGCTGCTACCTGTATCGGTGGCTGTATCCGTGATCCCCTCTCCGGCCGTGCATATGTCCACCAGGCTATGCGTGTTACCGGTGCTGCGGACCCCCGGAAGTCTCTGAAGGAGACCCTGGCAGGCAAGCTGCCACAGCGTAAGCTGTGTCAGACCGCTGCCGCAGGTTACTCCTCCTACGGTAACCAGATCGGCCTGGCTACTGGCCATGTTGCCGAGATCTACCACGATGGCTTTGTTGCCAAGCGTTTGGAGTGCGGCGCTGTTGTGGGTGCTGCTCCCGCTTATAATGTCCGCCGTGAGCGTCCCGCTCCCGGTGATGTGATTGTCCTGCTGGGCGGACGTACCGGCCGTGACGGCATTGGCGGCGCTACCGGTTCCTCTAAGAGTCACAACATGAAGTCTTTGACCACCATGGCTTCCGAAGTTCAGAAGGGCAATGCCCCCGAAGAGCGGAAGATCCAGCGTCTGTTCCGGAATCCCGAGGTCACCCGCCTGATTAAACGCTGCAATGACTTCGGTGCCGGCGGCGTTTCCGATGCCATCGGTGAACTGGCTGATGGCCTGCGCATCGACCTGGATGCTGTTCGCAAAAAGTATGACGGCCTGGACGGAACTGAAATCGCAATTTCCGAATCCCAGGAGCGTATGGCTGTTGTGGTGGCTGCTGAGGATGCCGACAAGTTTATTGCCCATGCCCAGGAAGAAAATCTGGAAGCTTACCGTGTGGCAGTCGTCACTGAAGAGCCCCGCATGGTTATGCAGTGGAAGGGTGTTGAGATCGCGAATCTGGCCCGTTCCTTCCTGGATACCAACGGCGCAAGCAAGCATGCCAATGTGCAGATCGCCAAGAAGGATCTGTCCGCTCTCAGCGAGAGCCTCTACGGCAGCCTCCGGGAGATGGCTGCTGATCTGAGAACTGCCAGCCGCAGAGGTCTGGTAGAGCGCTTTGACGGTTCTATCGGCACTGGCTCCGTGCTGATGCCCTTTGGCGGTAAGACCCAGCGAACTCCCGCGCAGGCAATGGCAGCTGTTCTGCCCACCTTGCCCGGCCAGTTTACCGACCAGGGCAGCGTATTTGCCTGGGGCATGGATCCTGATCATATGTGCATGGATCCCTACACCGGCGCTCATGCCGCTATCTACAGCAGCGTTGCTAAGCTGGTTGCTGCCGGCGCTGATTATAAGAAGGTCTATCTGTCCCTGCAGGAGTTCTTCGAGCGCCTGCGCAACGAACCCGGCCGTTGGGGCAAGCCCTTTGCTGCTCTGCTGGGCGCGCTGGATGCACAGCTGGAGCTAGGTGCCGCCGCGATCGGTGGTAAGGACTCCATGTCCGGTTCCTTCATGGACTATGATGTACCTCCCACGCTGATCTCCTTTGCCATCGCTCCCATCGATCAGAATGATGTTCTGACTCCCGAATTCAAGGAAGC
>JAZNFH010000015.1:0-19260 GCA_045589055.1 Faecousia sp.
CTCCATTGCCGCCCCCAAGCTGTTCCTGCAGCAACGCCGCATACTGAGGATTGGGGCGCTCCACTCCTACCGGATGAAATAACTGTTTTTCGTGCTTGAACAAGCAAACCACTCCCTTCAATGTGATATTCTTATTCTGCCATTTTCTGTCTTAGAATATACCTTCATCCCACAGGTACCCACGCCCCATAGCCAACGCCGATCACAAACTTTTCCAAAGGGTCACGAAAAATTGTTGTTTTTCGTTATGTATTCCTTTTTTTCCACAATAGTTGTATAATAAACAAAACAAACTGGGAGGCATGTGCTATGACCACACCTGTTCTTATGCTCGATTCCCTACAGAAAACTGCTTTGGATGCAGGCTTTGCTGCAGCCTTCGGCGGAAAACCCACCCGGTATTTTTCCGCTCCGGGCCGCACGGAAATCGGCGGTAACCACACCGACCATCAGCGCGGCCGTGTTTTGGCCGCCGCAGTGAATTTGGATACGGTCGCTGCTGTCCGTGAAAACGGCTCCGACATGATCCGCATTCTCTCAAAGGGTTATCCCCGGTGTGAAATCAATGCAAAAGAGCTTACCCCTAAGGCAGACGAGGTCAACTCCACACCCGCACTTATCCGCGGTGTAGCTGCCCGCTTTGCTCAGCTTGGCTGTGAAGTCAGGGGTTTTGACGCTTACTGCGAATCCACCGTACTTCCCGGCAGTGGCCTGTCATCCTCTGCCGCTTATGAAGTGCTGATCGGCACCATCATCAACCATCTGTTCTTCGACGCAAAGGTCTCGCAGGCAGAGGTTGCCCAGATCGGTCAATACGCAGAGAATGTATTCTTTGGCAAACCCTGCGGTCTCATGGATCAGACCGCATCTTCCGTTGGCAATCTGGTGACCATCGACTTTTTTGACAAAGAGCATCCTGTCATCGAGCCCGTTGTCTTTGATTTTTCCAGCTGCGGCCATGCTTTGTGCATCATTGATTCCGGTGCTGACCATGCGGATCTGACGGACGAATATGCCGCCATCACTATCGAGCTGAAAGCCGTGTGTGACTACTTTGACAAGGATGTATTAACCCAGATCAATGAGGCAGATTTCTTTGCCGCCATTCCGCAGCTGCGTAAGCAGTGCGGTGACCGCGCGGTGCTTCGGGCCGTCCACTTCTATCAGGAGAATGCCCGGGTACCCAAGCAGGTAGCAGCCCTCGAAGCAGGCGACTTTTCAGGTTTCCTGAAGCTCATCAAGGAAAGCGGTTATTCCTCCTACATGTACTTACAGAATGTCATTCCTGCCGCATATAAAGCACATCAGGATGTGGCGCTGGCGCTGGCAATGTGTGAGCATTTCCTGCAGGGAAAGGGTGCATACCGCGTCCACGGCGGCGGTTTTGCCGGTACTGTCCAGGCATTTGTTCCTTTTGACCTCCTCGATGATTTCCGTGCAGGCATCGATGGTGTCCTGGGTGAAGGCGCTTGTCATGTGCTGAGCATTCGTCCTCAGGGCGGCGTAGAAATGGAGATACAGAAATGAAAATCGAAACCTATATGGATTCTCTTGTATCTTACGCTATGAACTGCGGTCTTGCAGAACCGGCAGACCACCAGGTGCTGATCAACCGGTTGCTGGACCTGCTTCGTCTGGATGACTACAGCCCTTCTGACGAACCTCAGACGGAAGACTTGGAAGAGATCTTGGCCGGTATCCTTGCGTATGCCGTAGAAAAGGGACTGTGCGATGACGGCATTACCGCCAAAGATATTTTTGATACCCGCATCATGGGTGCACTGACACCCATGCCCCGGGAAGTGATCCGTACTTTCCGGGAGAAATATGCCGAAGATCCCGTCAAGGCCACAGATTGGTACTACAAGTTCAGCTGCGATACGGACTATATCCGCCGCTACCGGATCTCTAAGGATATGCGTTGGAAGTATGATAGTGAATATGGTGAAATAGATATCACCATTAATCTTTCCAAACCGGAAAAGGATCCCAAAGCAATTGCAGCAGCAAAGAACGCACCCCAAACCGCCTATCCAAAATGCCAGCTGTGTGTGGAAAACGAAGGCTATGCCGGACGGATGAATCATCCTGCCCGGGCCAATCACCGGATCGTTCCCATTGAAGTGTGCGGCGCAGATTGGTGTCTACAGTATAGTCCTTATGTCTACTACAACGAGCACTGCATTGTATTCAATGCACAGCATATCCCCATGAAGATCGATAAGTCCGCTTTTGAAAAGCTGCTGGACTTCGTCCGGGTGTTCCCCCACTACTTTGTGGGTTCCAATGCTGACCTGCCCATTGTAGGCGGCTCTATTCTCAGCCACGAACATTTTCAGGGCGGCCATTATACCTTCGCTATGGAAACTGCACCCGTGGAGAAAGAAGTATTTTTCAAGGGATTTGAAAATATAAAGGCCGGTATTGTGAAGTGGCCTATGAGTGTTATCCGCTTGTGCGGCAGCGATCCTGCGCAGATTGCAGACTTGGCAGACAAGATTCTGACAGCCTGGCGCGGCTACACCGACGAGAGTGTCAGCATTATCGCTTTTTCTGATGGTCAGCCCCACAACACTATTACGCCCATTGCCCGCCGCAGAGGGAAAGACTATGAACTGGATCTGGTACTGCGCTGCAATATCACCACCAAAGAGCATCCTATGGGTGTGTTCCATCCCCACGCAGACAAGCATCACATCAAAAAGGAAAACATCGGTCTCATCGAAGTTATGGGCCTTGCGGTGCTGCCCAGCCGTCTAAAAAAGGAACTGACCGACCTTGCAGAAGCTGCATGGAAGGGTGAGGACATTTCCGGTGATGAGGCACTGCAAAAACACGCCCAATGGCTGGCAGAACTGAAGAGCACCTATACCTTCACCCAGGAAAATGCGCTGCAGATTATTTTGCAGGAGACCGGCAAAGTATTTGCTGCCGTTCTGGAAGATGCAGGTGTCTATAAGAACACCCGCAAAGGCAGAGATGCATTTCTTCGTTTTGTTGAGCAAGTGAATCAGGATCTATAGGGCTGACATTCCACAAGCAACCTATATCAGAATATAAATCATCGACCTCCGGGTCGATGATTTTTTATAGTCATAATTGATTTAGAACCGCAAATTTGAGACATGCTATAGCTGTGGCTCTTTTGAATGGAAAGGATAGTGTTTCAAATGGGATTTTTCAAAAAGCTATTCGGTAAGAATGTAGATAGCTTCTACGCACCCATGGCAGGTAAGGCTGTGCCGATCGCAGAAGTGCCCGACCCCACCTTCGCCGAAGGCATGCTGGGCAATGGCATTGCCATCGAGCCTGCAGAAGGTAAGGTCTATGCGCCCTGTGACGCAACTGTCGATATGATGTTCACCACCGGTCATGCTGTGAGCCTGGTGGCTGATTGCGGCGCAGAGATCCTGATCCATGTGGGTCTGGAAACTGTTGGCCTGGAGGGCAAGCCCTTTACTGTCCACGCCGCCAACGGTGACAAGGTCAAGAAGGGTCAGCTGCTGATGGAGGTGGATCTGGAAGCTGTTAAGGCTGCCGGCCTGCCCATCATTACCCCCATGCTGATCTGCAATACCGATGACTATCCTACCTTCAACACCTTTGTTGGTAAGAATGTGACCAACGAGGATGTTGTGATTGAACTGGCAAAGTAAGGAGCGATATATGAAAAAAGGTATTGGACTACCGGTATTTCCCGGCGTAGCCATTGGACGCGCTGTTGTTTACCGAAAGCCCCAGCGTGTGCTGCCTGTTCCTTCCGGTGACCCGAGTGTGGAAAAAGCAAAGTTTGAAGCCGCTGTGGAAACTGCCCGCCAGCAGCTGACAGCCTTATGTGAAAAAGCAAAAATGGAGATCGGTGAAGAGCAGGCTGCTATCGTGGAAGTGCAGCTTCTGATGCTGGACGATCTGGATTATCGGGATGGTGTCCATATAGCGATTGCGGGCGGCGCTGCCGCTGCCATCGCAGCACTGGACACCGGCGAAGAACTTGCCCGGGTGTTTGCAGCCATGGACGATGCGTACATGAACGCCAGAAGCGCCGATATCCGGGATATGTCCCATCGGATTTATGATATTCTCTGCGGAAATACCGGTTTCCAGCTGCCCGAAGGTTCTTTCCTGTTGGTGGCTGAGGATTTAGCTCCCAGCGAGACCATCCAGCTGCCCAGAGAGCGTATTTTGGCATTCGTGACCCGTCAGGGTTCTTCTTCCAGCCATACCGCTATTCTGGCACGGACACTGAATATTCCCTCTCTGGTACAGTCCGATATCACTTTCGAAGCTGCTGAGGGCTGCAAGGTGCTGGCTGTTGACGGCTTTAGCGGCACTTGGTACGCTGATCCCGACGCAGAAACTTTGGCTGTTCTGCAGGCAAAACAAAGGGAGGCTGCCGCTGCACGGGATGCTTTGGAAGCTTACCGTGGCAAGGAAAGCATTACCCGCTCCGGCAAAAAAGTGCTGCTGGTTGCCAATATCGGCTGCCCTGAGGATGCTGTGGATGCCATCAAGGCGGATGCCGAGGGCGTTGGCCTGATGCGCAGTGAATTCCTGTATTTGGGCAGAGATACCCTTCCCACTGAGGATGAACTGTTTGAAGCATATAAAAAAGTTGCGGAAGTTATGGGCCACAGACCCGTGGTAATCCGTACACTGGATATCGGTGCCGACAAACAGGTCAGCTATCTGGGCCTTGATGAGGAGGAAAATCCTGCCCTGGGTCTGCGGGGTTTGCGTATCTGCCTGACCCGTGAAGAGATCTTCCGTCCCCAGCTTCGGGCAATCTACCGGGCATCCGCTTACGGTAACCTCTATGTGATGTTCCCTATGGTCGCTTCCGTCTGGGAGTTGAAGGCAGCCAAGGCTTTATGTGCCAAGGTCTGCAGGGAGCTGAAAACAGAGGGCTATCCTTTCAAGGAAATGCCCATTGGCATAATGATAGAAACGCCTGCAGCCGCTGTTTTGGCACAGGAACTGGCCAAGGAAGCCGCCTTCTTCTCCGTAGGCACCAACGATCTGACCCAGTACACACTGGCTGTGGACCGTCAGAACGCAAAGCTGGGTGGGTTTTACGATCCCTATCATCCCGCACTGCTGGCTCTGATGGCACATATCGCCAAAGCTGCCAGGGATAACGGCATTTGGGCCGGTGTTTGCGGTGAGCTGGGTGCAGACCCCAAACTGCAGGAGAAGTTAATTGAGATGGGCTACACGGAGTTGAGTATGGCTGCATGCCACATTCTGGAATCCAGAAAGCTTATCTGTGAATCCAGTGTGTAATAACCACGAAAGGGAGGAGATAACCCATGAAAGAAATTAAGTATGTGATCACGGATCCTCTGGGTATGCACGCCCGTCCCGCAGGTATGCTGGTAAAGGCCATTGCACCCTATGCATCCAAGATCACCGTTACCGCTCCCACCGGCACCGCTGATGCAAAGCGTCTGATAGCACTGATGCGTCTGGCTGCCAAACAGGGCACGGAGCTGACCGTTACCATTGAAGGCGTTGATGAGGAGAAGGCAGCCATCGAACTAAAGGCCTTTCTGGAAGACAATCTGTAATTCCCAATGCCCAAAAGCGGTTGTATTCCGGCAGTCTGAAATATAGGCAAACGGAGAACTTTAGGAGGATAAAGTTTTATGATGAAAAAACTGCAAAAGCTTGGCTCTGCGCTGATGCTGCCCGTGGCAGTTCTGCCCATCTGTGGTATTTTAATGGGATTGGGTTATGCTCTGGCGCCTGCTTTTATGGGTGCTGCCGGTGCTACTGAAGGCTTCGCATACATTCTGGGTGCATTCCTAATTAAAGCAGGCGCGGCTCTGATCGATAACATGGCAATTCTGTTTGCCATTGGTGTCGCTGTTGGTCTGGCCAAGGACAGCAACGGCACCGCCGGTCTGGCTGGTCTGGTTTCTTTTCTGATGGTCAAAACGCTGGTTGCTGCCGATGTTGTGAACCTGATTCTGCCTTTCATGACCGCAAATGCCAACAATGTTTCCGCTTACGGCAAGGTGCCCAGCAATACCTTCATTGGCATTCTGTGTGGCATCGTCGGCGGTGTCTGCTACAACAGGTTCAAAGATACCAAACTCCCTGATGTTCTGGCCTTCTTTAGCGGCAAGCGTTTTGTCGCTATCGGCACTGCGTTGATTTCTCTGGCTGTGGCCTTCGTTCTGATCTTCCTATGGCCCATTCTCTTCAGTTCCCTAATTGCTCTGGGGCAAGGGATCGCCGGTCTGGGCGCTGTTGGTGCCGGTCTGTACGCATTTCTGAACCGCTTACTGATTCCCTTCGGCCTGCATCATGCTCTGAACAATGTGTTCTGGTTTGAAGGCCTTGGCCTGGGCGACCTGCATGCCTACTGGCAGGGTGTTACCCAAGGGGGAACCACAAATAGTGGTACCAATGTGACCTGGTCTGTCGGCATGTATATGGCCGGTTTCTTCCCCTGCATGATGTTCGGTGTTCCCGGCGCGGCTCTGGCTATGATCCAGACCGCTAAGGCCAAGAACCGCAAAATTGCTGCCGGTATCGTTGGTGCTGCTGCTGTCTGCGCATTCATCTGCGGCGTTACCGAACCCTTTGAGTTCGCATTCATGTTCCTGGCATTCCCCCTGTATGTTGTCTATGCTGCTCTGTACGGCATTTTCACCATCATCACTGTTGCACTGGGTTTCCGCGCTGGCTTCTGCTTCTCTGCCGGTGCCACTGACCTGATTTTCTCTGCTTCTCTGCCCGCAGCAGCCAACACATGGCTGATCATCCCCCTGGGCATTGCTGCATTTATTGTCTTCTACCTGGTGTTCAGGTTCGCTATCACCAAGTGGGATCTGAAGACCCCCGGCCGTGAAGACGATCAGAAAGGTGAGCTGAAGATCGATCTGTCCAACGACGACTACACCGCTATGGCTCAGATCATTCTGGAAGGTCTGGGCGGTAAAGAGAATGTTACCTCCATCGATCACTGCATTACCCGCTTGAGACTGGAAGTTAAGGATCGTCTGCTGGTTGACGAGAAGAAGATCAAGTCCTCCGGCGCTTCCGGCGTCATCCGCCCCGGTAAGACCTCCGTTCAAGTTATCATCGGTCCAAAGGTCCAGTTTGTCTATGACGAATTCAAGAAGATCTCAGAGTAAAATTTCCATCCGGTCTGCAAAACAGACAACAGCGCTGCCCCGGAGAATTCTCCGGAGCAGCGCTGTTATTCAACACTTCCAGTTTTAACCTTCCGATGTTACAGTTCCTTGCCGGCCATAAAGACGCGTCTGTCAGCATAGTCAGAACTGCAGACCAAGAAGTCCGCTACTTTACCGGATGCAATGGAACCAACCACCTCATCTGCGCCAATTGCACAGGCAGGATTGTAAGTAGCAGCACGGACAGCATCTTCTTCCTTGATACCGAAGCGAATCGCATTGACCATACCGGTATACAGGTTAATCGCAGAGCAGGCTATGGTACCGTCAGCCAGTCTGGCAATGCCGTCCCGGAGCCATGCGTCCTGGCCGCCCAGATCAAACTTGCTTCCTTCCTCCATGCCACAGCAGCGGCCGGAGTCGGATACCAGAACCATTCGCTCACCACCGAAAACAGAAAAGGCAAGCCGCACCATCGCAGGGTGGGCATGGAGTCCGTCGCAGATCAGTTCTACCCGTACATTGGGGTTTTCTGCCACAGCAGGAATCACGCCGGGATTCCGGTGGTGGATGGCGGGCATGGCGTTGTACAGATGGGTCAAGTGGGTTACGCCGGCATCAATTGCAGCCTTTGCATGGTCATAGTCCGAATCCGTGTGTGCGATGGAAACAGTGCACAGTTCCTTGGCCTGCTTGACAAATTCCACCGCGCCGGGCAGTTCGGGAGCAAGATCTACGATCCGCACCAAGCCACCACAGCCTTCCTGCAGCGCCTTAAATCCCTCGAAATCCGGCTCTTTCAGATAATCGGCATTTTGGGCACCGCGCTTCTTATAGGAGAAGTAAGGGCCCTCCATTTGAATACCGCGCAGGACACTAAAACCGACAGGTGCTTCATCCACCAGCCTTCTTGCATTGCCAAACGCTTTTTCCAGCACATCATAAGGCAGTGTCATAGAGGCGGGTGCGAAGGAGGTAACACCCACGGTTGCATAATAGGCAGCCATCGCCTTCAAGCCTTCATAATCACCATCGGAGAAGTCAGAGCCGGAGTTTCCGTGGCTATGGACATCAATGAGCCCGGGAATAACGGTAGCGCCCTGCAGATCGATAGCATCTTCGGGAATGCTGTCCGGCAGGATCTGGCCAAACTTACCATCAACTACTTCAAACGCACCCTCGCGAAAGGAAAAGTCACTGCAAAAAATTCTGGCGTTTTTATAAAACATAGATATTTACCTCCTGATTTTAAATTCTCTGTTGTGATCATCGCGCTTTGTTAAATGAAAGATTTCCCTTTTGCCCAACTTACTTTGTATCTAAGATGACCTACACACAATGCTCCAATGAACTGCCAAAACAGTCAGTCATAGTCGGTATCTATTTCCCTTCCATGGGTTTCTTCCATTCTTTTCCTTTATTATATTGGATGTGTAAGAAAAAAACAAGAGTGTTCCCAGGGCTTGCGCAAAATTGTTCTTTTTTCGTCTTATCTTCAGATTGTGAAAACAATCTGATATATACTTTTTTTCAATATTCTTTATAACAAAATCAAAACAATGCGGAAACTATGCGCTTTCCAAATCCGTTTCCCTTTGTACCGCCAGAGTAGCTTCCGTTTTAGAGCAAAAGGGAGTGATTCACAAGGAAGTATCAATCCCATAGAAGCCCATGACCGGGAGTTTCATGAAACCCGAATCAAAGACTGACTGCCCGATCATATCATTGATGCCCACGATGTGGAAGCTTGCACCAACTATGTTAGGGAAACGCCTATCATTGATCTGCACCTCTCAGTTCAATAGCCATTCCGTCATAGGCAAGCGCCACAGGTATTTTGCAATTTGCAACAGCCTCTTTCTTGCAAGGCTTATCCTTTGCCCCAAATTATACCATAACCATATATCGGATGCAAGAAAGCGATGTATCTGCTGTATAAGATCGCAAAGAGAAATAATCACACCCATGACAATGCTGCGTGCGGATTTGGTGGTACGAGTGGAGATAACGGATTTATTCAAATAACAATAATCGTTTTATCGGCACCGAACACACATTTTCAATAAAACTTACGAGGTGCTATTATGAAGAAAGCCAAAATCAAACTGGACGATATAATACCAAACACCCCGAAGCATAAATGAGCTCCGGGGTGTTGCTATAATTTATCCGTATTAAGTCAGGTAGTTTTGTAGCTGTGATACGGACTCCTTTGCATCGCCCAGCATCAGCAGAACTTTTTCAGCCTCATACAGAGGATTGGGAACACCGGCATAGCCGGGATTGCTGTCGAAGTTGCAGAATGCAATCTTGGGTGCATTCTCCACTTCCAGGACAGGCATACCATAGATCGGCGTACCCTCTGCAGTGTTGGCCGCAGGGTTGGTAACGTCGTTGGCACCCACCACGATGGCAATATCGCAGGTAGCAAACTCTGCGTTGATATCTTCCATCATAAAGAGCTTATCATAGTCGATGTCTGCTTCGCACAGCAACACGCTCATATGACCGGGCATACGACCGGCAACAGGATGGATGGCGAACTTCACTTCTGCACCTTTCTTTTCCAGCAGACTTGCCAGTCTTGCCACATCTTCCTGGGCCTGGGACAGGGCCATGCCGTAACCGGGTACGATGATGACCTTCTGGGCGCTTTGCAGGGTTGCGCCAACTTCTTCCAGTGTCAGCTTGTCTGCTTGTGCAGGCTGCTGGGTCTGGACAGGAGCGGAGGTAGCGGTCTTCTCTGCATAGCCGATCAGCGTCTGGACGGACTCCTTGGCATCCCCCAGCATCAGCAGCACATTGTCTGCCTCATACAGCGGGTTGGGAACACCGGCATAACCGGGTTTGGTATCGAAGTTACAGAAAACAGCCTTGGGTGCCTTTTCCACATCCAGGACAGGCATACCATAGATCGGCGTGCCCTCTGCGGTGTTTGCGGCAGGGTTAGTGACATCGTTGGCACCGATGACCACTACGATATCGCAGGAAGCGAATTCCGCATTGATATCTTCCATCATAAAGAGCTTATCATAGTCAATGTCAGCTTCGCACAGCAGCACACTCATATGACCGGGCATACGGCCGGCAACGGGATGGATGGCGAACTTCACTTCTGCACCCTTCTTTTCCAGGACAGTTGCCAAACGAGCAACATCTGCCTGGGTCTGGGACAGAGCCATGCCGTAACCGGGTACGATGATGACTTTCTGGGCGCTCTGCAGGGTTGTACCCACTACTTCCAGGGTCAGCTTGCCAGACTCTACAGCCTGCTGGGTCTGTGCAGGCGCAGGTGCGGCAGTCTCCTCTGTATAACCGATCAACGTCCGGACGGACTCCTTGGCATCCCCCAGCATCAGCAGCACATTGTCTGCCTCATACAGCGGGTTGGGAACACCGGCATAACCGGGTTTTATATCAAAGTTGCAGAACACAACCATGGGCGCATGCTCTACATTGAGAACGGGCATTCCATAGATGGGGGTGCCTTCTGCGGTGTTGGCTGCGGGGTTGGTGACGTCGTTAGCACCGATGACCACTACGATGTCACAGGAAGCAAAGTCATCATTGATGTCTTCCAGCATGAACAGCTGATCGTAGTCGATATCTGCTTCACACAGCAGCACACTCATATGACCGGGCATACGACCGGCAACAGGATGGATGGCGAATTTAACTTCAGCGCCCTTCTTGCTCAATGCAGCTGCCAAAGCCGCCACATCAGACTGGGCCTGGGAAAGCGCCATGCCATAACCGGGCACAATGATAACCTTCTTGGCTTCCTGCAGCTTGACAGCCACCTGGGCTTCCGTGAGCTTTTCCGGCTGAGCAGGTTCTTCCACAATTTCTTCTGCAGGTGTTTCCTCAGCAGCGGGAGCGGGTGCGGCAGCAGAAACGGTAGTCTTGCCGGCGAGGATGGTGATTAGCTTACGGTTCATAGCCTTGCACATATCCTGGGTCAGGATCAGACCGGAGGCACCTACGATACCGCCGATGGCAACCAGCAGCGGCTCATTGATAGCCATGCCGGCAATACCGCCTGCCACACCGGACAGGGCGTTCAGCAAGGAAATGGTGATGGGCATATCCGCACCGCCAACGCGCATAACAAACACAACACCAATAGCCAGGGACAGGACAGCAACCAGGATCGCCCAAGCACCGCTGTGGAAGGTCTGCAGCAGAATGCCTGCTGCACACACAGCGACTAGCACCGCCATGATGGTGGTATGACCCGGCAGGCTCTTGGGTCTGGAGTCCAGGATCCGGGCCAGCTTGCCTGCGGCGATCAAGCTGCCGGTAAATGTCAGAGCGCCAATGGCCAGCGCCAGACCGGCGGTGATGCCATCAAACACAGAAGCCGCACCATTGACCGCAGTCACCGCTGCCACCAGGGCAGATGCCGCACCGCCCAAACCATTGAGCAGGGCAATGATCTGGGGCATGGCGATCATTTTTGCTTTTACTGCGCCGTAGATACCCACAGCAGCGCCAATGGCCATAGATACAGCCAGGGCGATAATCACACCGACGGTGGTGGCACCAGCACGGGTGAAGTAGATAATGGCTATGGCCATAACCATTGCCATAGCGGACAAAGCATTACCCTTAACGGAGTATTTTACCTTGCTCATCAGATTGATACCGAAGAGAACGGCCACCACGCAGATGGCGCAAAGCAGGTAATAGACAGGATTAGTCATCTTGCTTCTTTGCTCCCTTCTTCACAAAGCTACTGAGCATCTTGTGGGTCAGCGCGAAGCCACCTGCCACATTGACCACGGCCAGTGCGCCGGCCAACAGCGCCAGAGTCAGCGCCAGCCAGCCCTTAGAGGAAAATGCTGCAATCATAGCGCCCAGAATGGTAATACCGGAGAGGGCATTCATACCGGACATCAAAGGGGTATGTAGCAGTGCAGGTACATTACGAATGATGATGTAGCCCAAAACCGCTGACACCACAAACAAAATTACCAGCAATACAGGACTCATAGTTATTCTCCCATAGCCGCCAGAGCGCCGGCATGAACCACCTTACCGTCCTTGGTGGTCAGCATGCCGCTGACGATATCGTCGCTTTCATCCAGGTTCAGCTTGCCGTCCTTGGTCAGATACTTTACCAGGTTGTACATATTGGCTGCATACATAAAGGTGGAGGACTCAGCCAGCATACCGGGAATATTCTTGATACCTTCCAGGATAACGCCGTGCTTTACATCCTTCACACCGGGAGTGGTGATGGAACAGTTGCCGCCCTGGTCAATGGCGATGTCCACGATGACGGAGCCGGGCTTCATAGTCTTGACCATCTCTTCGGTGATCAGGATGGGAGCCAGACGGCCGGGAACCAATGCAGACAGGAAGACGATGTCCATATCCGGCAGAACCTTTGCAATCAGCTCCCGTTCCGCTGCCAGCACATCCTCAGGCAGTTCCATAGCATAACCGCCCTGGCCGATTGCCAACGCAGGATCCACACCGGATTCCACCAGCTTTGCACCCAGAGAAGTTGCCTGCTCAGCGGCAGCGGGGCGGATATCGATTGCGAATGTCTTTGCACCCAGACGCTTTGCCGTTGCCAGAGCCTGCAGGCCGGCAACGCCAACACCGGCAACCAGCACGTTACAGGGCTTGATCATACCGGCAGCGGTGGGCATCATGGGAATAAACTTGATCAGATCGGAAGCTGCCATCAGAATACCCTTATAACCTGCGCAGGTACTCATAGAGGTCAGAGCATCCATGGACTGGGCGCGGGAGATACGAGGAACACCCTCGATTGCCATACTGATGACACCAGCTTCTGCCATGTGCTTGACCATCTTATGGTTTACAGGGGCAGCGGGGTGAATAAAGGTGATTAAGTACTGACCGGCATGCATCATATCCACTTCGTGCTTGCCGGTATCTTCGTTAAACAGGGGCTCCTTAACCTTCAGGATCAGCTCTGCTTCATCATAGACCTGCTGAGCAGTCTCACACATAATCGCACCGGCAGCTGCATATGCCTCATTGGAGCACTGCGCACCGACACCAGCATTCACTTCTACCAGAACCTTATGGCCATCCGCAACAAACTTCTTGACGGTGTCAGGGGTTGCTGCTACGCGAGCTTCATCGTGCATAATTTCCTTAGGGATACCAATAATCATAAGAAATCCTCCTGTTTATAGCAAAATTCTAATTGCCTTATATATTGAAACGGCCTTACCGTTTACTTACAGGTTATGAGGAATTACAGAGGTGCTTTGCTTGATATTATCCAGCACCACATAGGTACGGGTCAGGGATACACCGGGGATTTGTTTTATATCATGGAGTACTTTTGTCAGTTCATCTGTGGAAGATACACCGATCCGGGCAATGTAGTCAAAGTCACCGGTGATGTAGAAACACTCCATGACACGTTCATGGCTGCACATCTGCCGGTTAAACTCCTGATTATATTTAGGATGTTCCAACCGGATGGATATCATTGCCTGCACATTAAAACCAGCCAGCTTCTCATCAATCACGGCCGTATAACCCTTGATCAAACCGGAAGCTTCCATCTTCTTCATCCGCTCAATAACAGCAGATATAGACAAGTTGACTTTCTGGCTGATTTGAGATGCATTCATGCGGGCATCCTTGGTCAAATAACGAAGAATTTTGATATCGATATGGTCCATAGTTTTCCTTTCCATACAGAACCTTTTTCTGTATTATAACAGTTTCAACGTTATATTATCAATATTTATCACTAAACTCAATAATGCTTTTGGTGTTATTGAATTTTTTCCGAAATTATTTCTGTTTCAATGTTTCCTTATGTTCTCTTACAAGAATAATTACATATCAACTTAAGATACGACGCTAAATGCCGATATGAAAGATATTGCTTCCCGCATTGCCGGTTGCGAAGCTGCTCCATCTACTGGCACCCCAACGGCAAATGTATGTTTTTAACCTGAAAGTGTCCATTTAAACCGCTACGGGTAAAAACCGTACCCAGCGCATCGCTATCTACTATCGTTTTGTGGGATACCTGGAACTGCCGGAAGGCAGGATCAATCCCAACTATACTGCTGATCTCCGCCGTGGTGTTGCTATAGAATATATTGCCAAGCAACCCGCATAAAAGAAAAAAGCCCCGCTAAGCGGGACTTCCATGGATAAAAAAAGTGAGTAGTCATAACCAAGTCCGTTATGACTACTCGACATGGTTGCGGGAGGAGGACTCGAACCTCCGACCTCCGGGTTATGAGCCCGACGAGCTTCCAACTGCTCTATCCCGCGATATTGGTTGCACCGGATCAGTGCTGATATATAGTAACACAAAGCAACCTATTTGTCAAGGATTATTTCTTGTAAGTTTTTGTCGGTTTTTTCTCCAATTTAGGGGAATTATCGTTATTTTTACGCGCAAATCGATTGACATTTCCCCAGAGATATCCTATAATGAGTCAATCTTTGTTGGGAGGATTCCGTATGCCATTATTAACTGCTGTTGCCGCCGATGCTACCCCTCTTGCGTTGGGGTGGGGAGATATTGCCATGCGGCTTCTGTGCGCTATGCTGGTCGGATTGGTAATCGGCACTGAACGGGAGTATACCCACCGTCCCGCCGGTATGCGTACGCATATTCTGGTAGCGCTGGGTGCCTGTGCAGTTATGATCACCGGTCAATTGATTTTCATCGAGTACCGTTCCTACGGAGCCTCCCCGGATCCTGCCCGTCTGGCCGCCCAGGTTATTACCGGCGTTGGTTTCCTGGGGGCCGGTACCATTCTCCGGGAAGGCATCAATGTGAAAGGTCTTACCACAGCCGCCAGTTTGTGGAGTGTCGCCTGTCTGGGCATTGCTGCCGGTGGCGGATATTATGCCGTTTCGCTAATCGGCATGGTATTTATCCTCATTACATTGACACTCTTCGAATATTTGCAGAACAAACTTATTAAGCCCAAAACCTTCCGGGACTACTCTCTACAGGTATCTGAGGTAATTTCCGCTATGGAAGCCATACACACTCTGCTCGAAAAATGCAAGGGAAAAATCAGCAACCTCCGGGCAGAAGTAACGGCCGATGGTTTTCATTTGACCTTCCGGGTCCAGTTCTCCTCTGGAAAAAAGTGGCCTCTGAAATTTTTTGAAGGTCTGACCCAAGAAAAAAGCATTCTGGTCACGGCCGTTGTTGACGATACACTAGCGGTATAACACAGCACTTTATAGAAAGAAAGTAACCTATGAAAAAAAGCTTACTGAAAACGGTATTCCTTGATACCATTCCTGTACTTACCGGCTACCTTTTTCTGGGGGCAGGGTTCGGAATTCTGCTTGCAGAGCAAGGATACGGCCCCGGCTGGGCTGCATTGATGAGTCTTTTCATCTACGCAGGCTCCGGACAGTACTTATTAGTCAGCCTGCTGGCCTCCGGTGCATCACTGGTCAGCAATGCCATTGCCACGCTTCTGGTCAATGTTCGTCACCTGTTCTATGGTATTTCTCTTATAGACGCCTACAAGAATGCCGGCAAACGGAAGCCCTACTTGATCTTCGCGCTGACCGATGAAACCTATTCCCTGGTAACGCAGGCAAAGATTCC
This sequence comes from Faecousia sp., assembly GCA_045589055.1. Taxonomy (GTDB): domain Bacteria; phylum Bacillota; class Clostridia; order Oscillospirales; family Oscillospiraceae; genus Faecousia. Next base: position 15,724 of record JAZNFH010000015.1, read on the forward strand.
GGAAGGCACCGACAGAACTACCTACTGCTTCTTTGTTTCCCTTTTTGATCAGTGTTACTGGATAGCAGGGTGCACCTTAGGCAATCTGGCAGGATTTCTGTTGCCCATTGATTTTACAGGTGTATCCTTTGTACTGACCGCATTGTTCGTCACTATGTTTGTGGAGCAGTGGCTCTCTACGAAAGATCATGGTCCTGCATTGATTGGCGTAATCTGCACCGCCATTTGTCTTTTCATCTTCGGCAAAGATTTGTTTTTGATTCCCTCCATGGCCGCTATTGCAGGTCTCTTGATCCTGCGCCGGGGAAGGAGCGTAGTAAATGAATAATACCTATGTTTTGGCTATGATCGGCGTGTCAGCTCTGGTCACCGCCGGATTACGGTTTGCGCCGTTCATTGTTTTCGGAAAAGGCCGTGAAACGCCACAGATTATCACCTATCTTGGCAAAGTTCTTCCCTTTGCAATTATGGGTATGCTGGTAGTTTACTGTTTGAAAGACATTTCTTTCCGGAGTGCGCCTTTCGGCATCCCGGAATTTCTGGGCTGTATTCTTGTTGCGCTTCTGCATATCTGGAAGCGGAATACTCTATTGAGTATCGGTGTTGGAACGGTATGCTATATGCTGATGGTGCAATTTATTTTTTGAGGTTCCTTTATGGAAGATCTGAACAACGCAAAAACGCTTCTGGAACAGGAAGGATACACCTGTGTGCTGTGTCGCGGCAGCACAGTCCACACCAGCCGCAATCGGGGTGTACAACCGCTGATGGCACTGCTGAATACGGATGTTTCCGGCTTCAGCGCTGCCGACAAGGTGGTAGGTAAAGCCACCGCTCTTCTGTACTGTCTGCTGGGAATCCGTCAGTTATATGCCAAAGTCATCAGCGATGCTGCTCTGAAGGTGCTGGACGATCACAGGATTCCAGTACACTGGGATACACGGGTGGCTTACATCGTCAATCGGGAAGGCACTGGCCGCTGCCCTATGGAACTAGCCACAGAGCAAATTTCTGATCCTGCGCTTGCCCCGGATGTCATCCGCGAAAAACTGAAACAATTGCAGGGATGAGAGAACTCATCCCTGTTTTTTATATAGGCATTTCATCAAAACCGCTTCCGTTAAACACACAGATGTTTTCAAAACCCTTGGTCTTCAGCAAAGCGATTGCTTCATCAAACCAAAATGTCAAGTGGGTAGTATCGTGCGCATCACTGCCCAGGACGATCTTTCCTCCGCTACTTTTCACGGTATCCAACAGGAACCCTGCAGGATATGGTATCTGTTTCCATCCCTTCGCAATTGCCCCAGTATTCATTTCAATATAGGGGCAGACCTGAATCACTTCTTTCAAGCAGTCTGCCATCAGATTGCAGTACCGGTCATCCGTTTCCGGCATGGTTCCAAACTTATTAACAACATCAAAATGACCAACCACTGTAGGCTTACAGCGGGTCACATGTTCCAATATCGTATCGCAGTAACACTTAGCCATATCCAGTGCGCTGCCGCCAAACAGATCTTGGATACATTGTTGGCTTATCTCTGGCGTATGATCCACAGCGCAGTATTCCCCTTTAGCGTGCAAATAATGGACACATGCGATTATATAGTCATAGCCGGATGAATCGTCATCGGAATAGGCATCCAATTCCAAGCCGGCGTAGATTGGCAATGGGCTTTCTTTCTTCAGCCGTTTCAGTGTTTTCCGGTAATCCTCATATTTCGCCGGTATCATACAGTAGCTCTCATCGCACTGCGTATAGCTGTGATCAGAAAAGCCCAATGACAGCATATTTTTTTGCAACGCTGTAGCTATATATTCTTCCATCGTATTTTTTCCGTCAGAAAAGACGGTATGCGTATGTAAGTTGCTGTAACGCATAGGAATCCCCTCCTATTTTTTATTATACAACGGCTGGAAACCTATTGCAAGTATATTAATCCTCTAGCCGCTTCCGCAGTTTTTCCAATGCCCGCTTTTCAATGCGCGATACATAGCTTCTGCTGATTCCTGTAACCTGCGCCACTTCCCTCTGTCGGTGGACCTTATTCCCGGAAAGACCATAACGGAGTGTTATGACCTGTCGTTCCTGTTCTGTCAGGGATTCTTCAACGGCCGTCATCACTCTTTTCACAGAATCTCTTGTACTAACCTGTTCCAACATGTCATCTTCCTCGCTGACTACATCCATCAAAGACAGCGCAGCGCCATCTACGCCTGTTTCAATATAATCAGACAAAGATACATCCTGACTGGATTTCTTTTGACTGCGAAAGTACATCAGAATCTCATTTTCTACACAGCGGGCAGCGTAGGTAGCAAGCCGCGCCCCTTTGGAAGCATCGAAAGTAGTAATGCCTTTGATCAATCCAATAGTGCCAATGGAGATCAAATCCTCTTGATCGGCAGTTTGGGCATAGTACTTCTTCATCACATGCGCCACCAAACGCAGATTGCGTTCGATGAGAATATTGCGGGCTTCTAGGTCGCCCTGGGCGCACAGAGAAAGGTAATAGCGTTCTTCTTCCCCCGTCAGCGGTTTAGGAAAGCTGCCGGTTTGCAGCTGCAGCGAATAAAAAAGGCTGCTTAAGACAAGCCATAGTGCGGCGGTCATAGCCTCACCTCCATGGTGTAAGCCTATTCCCTACCGCCCGTCCTTTTTCTTAATTTACAAATCCTTTGTACTTTTTCTGCTGTTAAAGAATTGCCTATCATAAGAACACATGATAGAATGATTGTAAACAGAAAGGAGCTTATGGACAATGGCAGATAGCGAGAGCACATGGGATCAGCTTCTGGGAGTAAAAACAACCGGCAGGGATGATGTGAACGCCGACCAATACCGTTACCCCTATGAGCCAACGCCATACAGCGTTTTGGCACGCTTAGCCGGTAGTGGTTTTTTCGGCAAAGGCGATGTGGTTCTAGACTATGGTTGCGGGAAAGGGCGTGTCGGTTTTTTCCTGTCCCATCGGGTGTCAGCCAGCACCATAGGAATCGAGTATGACGCCCGAATTTATAGCAGTGCATTGGAAAACAAACGGACTGCCGTTTCCAGGGCAAAGGCAGACTTTGTACTGGCCAAAGCGGAAGAATATACTGTGCCGTCACAGGTCAATCGATGCTATTTCTTTAACCCTTTTTCTGTAGAGATTCTTTGCAAGGTAATGGCACGAATTGTAAACTCTTATTATGAGAATCCCCGGGAAATGTTTTTATTCTTTTATTACCCCTCAGACGAGTATATTGCCTATCTCATGACCGTAGACGAGCTGGAGTTTTACGATGAGATAGAATGCGATGATCTGTTTGAGGGAAACGACTCTCGGGAACGGATTATGGTTTTTGCGTTACCCTCGGTTTCCGCATAGCATTTCACAATTGCATTTTCCGCAGTTTGTAGTATACTGATTTCATATTCGATGTGGAGGTAATATTATGGACATCATCATTCGGAACGAGACCTCCGGTGACTACCGGGTGGTAGAAAATTTGACCCGCGAGAGCTTTTGGAATGTCTACAAACCGGGTGCA
>JAZNFH010000016.1:0-17913 GCA_045589055.1 Faecousia sp.
CACCCAAATAGCCGCTGACCAACTGACCGGCACCATAGGTGATGAAGGCACCTGTCAGAGCAACAGACAGCGCGGATTTGGCAAGACCGGTGCTGGTGACCATTTCAGATATGATGGCATTATAGCTGTTGCGGGTAATATAGCTGATCATATACACGGCAGCGCAGAGAAAGATGATCAGCCTAGCTTGCTTTTTATCTGCTTTCATTTGGAACAAAACCTTTCCTTCAAAAAGACCGTCGATAGGGCGAACCTGATGTGATTACCCGAAGATTGTGATCTTTGTATCATTGTCTGCAATAGTGAAGTTTGCGCCAGGGAATCCACTGCCCGGAACAAGCGACAGGCGGGGCGCGTTTTAATTGCTATATTGTGTGCCAACGACCTGTTTTCGTTGCCTTTCTCATGATGGCGTTGCAATTTAGCAAGTCGCGCATAAAATGAAAAATACAAGACTTGTTTGAAATATACCCACAAAATGGGGAATAAAAGGAATAGCACCGACCAAAATGGACGGTGCTACTGGCGGAGTGAGAGGGATTTGAACCCTCGCGCGCTTTTTAGACGCCTACTCCCTTAGCAGGGGAGCCCCTTCGGCCTCTTGGGTATCACTCCGAATAACAGACACTATTTAGCTGTTGCCAAAGTATTCTAGCACAGAGGGGTCTGTTTGTCAAGCACAAAAGCATAGAAATGGCAAATCAGTATGGACGAAAGGCTGCATCCATTACTGCTTTGGTTTTACCTTTTCCTTGGTGCCGTCAGGACGGAGGATGTAGGTGTTCTCTAATTGGCCTACCAGATTTGCTTTTACGGAATCAATATAGATTCTGCGCAGCTTGTCCCGCTCGGCCAGTTCTTCCGGTGTCAAAGTTTCGGTTTTTGCTTTTTTGGCCAGTTCGTTGATTCTGGCGATCACTTCGTTCATGTTCATAGTTTCACCTCATATATAGCGGTCAATGACCACGGATATACGGCCCTTTTTGGTTTGACCGTTGACTGCCCGCAGTTTGATTTTTCCAAGTCCGCGTACAGATATTTTACAACCTTCTGTCACTGCTTTGTCCGGCTTTTCGCAGGGAAGACCATTGATGGCGGCTTTGCCGGTGGTTACATATTGGGCGGCCTGACTTCTGCCGATGCGAAAACCGGCACTGATCACACTGTCAAGCCGCAAGGAGGCCAGTGTGTCCCGCAATTCTTTTGTTTCCGGTTCCGGTACGACAACCTGTGAAAGGGGAATGACCGATAAACTCAGCTTTGTCCTGCCGGCGGAAGCAAAGCTTTGCAGGATATATGGGGCAATTTCTTCCGTAACAAAGAAGTCGCAGGTACCTTTGCTGACGCAGATATCTCCGACAGACGCTCTGGCAATTCCAGCACCCATCAGCGCGCCCAGGAAATCCCGGTGGCTGAGGGAATCTTCTTCAAAGTAGCTTGCCCGAATGCAAACGACAGGGGAGCCTTCTTCCAGCAAGTAGCTTTCATCCAGGTAGTCCGGCAGGTAAACAAGCATTTTTCGTTCTGCATCCGGATAACCGCCGAACTCCACAAGCCCAGGCGTGGTGCCGAAGAGATAATGCGTCATCTCCAGTTCTCTGGGAGAGAGAAAACAGGAGTTGGCGGGGATATCCCGCTGAAATCCTGCGTGAATTTTATCCCATACCTTCGCAAGAAGCATTCTGTCTTCCGGGGTGTGGGCAATTTTATCGATATTCGATCGATCCATGTTATCACCGCAGCTATTATACCATACCTTTTTCTAAACGCAAGGAAGTTTTTCTTGAGTCTTACGGAAGATTCGGCTATAATATAGGCAGAAAGCAGGTGATTTGGTGATAATTGGTATCATTGGCGGCGGTGCATCCGGTATGGCCGCGGCTCTGGCGGCTGCGGAAAACCCGAAAGTGCAGGTACTGCTGTTTGAACGACAGGCACGGCTGGGTAAGAAGCTTCAGGTTACGGGTAATGGACGATGCAACTTAACGAATCTTCATGCAGCCGACGGGGGCTACCATGGGGATGATGCAGATTTTTCCAAACACGCATTGGGCATGTTTGGCCCGGAGGATACGCTGCGTTGGTTCCGGAGTATCGGCCTGTTTACGGTTACGGAGGATTCCGGAAGGGTATATCCCTATTCCGATCAGGCAAATTCCGTTGTGGATGTGCTTCGGTTTGCTTTGGAAAAATCCAATATTCAAGTATTGACTGGTTTTGAAGTCACCAAACTGCGCCGGAAAGTATCCGGATTTCTGGTAGAAAACGGGGAAGAAAGCCATTTCTGCGATAAGCTGATCGTTGCCTGCGGCGGTCTTGCAGGAACAAAGGCCGGCGGCAGTATGTCTGGATATAAGCTTTTAGGAAAGCTTGGGCATCACAGCACCAGACTTCGTCCCGCATTGGTGCAGCTGAAATGCGGTTGGGGTGGGGTGGCAGCCTTAAAAGGCGTCCGCGCAAACTGTAAGGCGGCTATTATCCATGATGGTGCTGTCCATTCCCAGAGTGTCGGCGAATTACAGTTTACGGAGTACGGACTTTCCGGTCCTGTGATTTTTGAAATCTCCAGAGATGCCTGTCAGCACCGTGGAAACTGGTTCTGCCGGTTGGATTTCCTGCCCGAAACGGGCAAAGAGGTGCTGATGCAGGAGCTTTTGCGGCGGAAACAAACAGAGCTGCCCGTAGAGGAACTGCTGACCGGAATCCTGCATAACCGACTTGGCCGGGTGCTGACAAAGGCAGCGGGGATTTCCGGAAACGGAAAAATTGCGGATTTGCCCAGGGAGGCCTTTGATGCGGTCTGTGAGACAGTCAAACGGTTTGAGATTCCTTTGACAGAGCCTATGGGTATGGACAATGCACAGGTGACAGCGGGCGGTATGATAACCGAGGAATTCAAGGCAGAAACGATGGAAAGCAAATTGATTCCGGGACTGTATGCTTGTGGTGAAGTGCTGGATATTGATGGTGACTGCGGTGGCTACAATCTGCAATGGGCATGGAGTTCCGGCAGATTGGCGGGCCTCAGTGCCGGGAAGGAAGTTATATGATTCGAATACGCGAAATCCCTCTGCCCGTGGAGCACAGCATCCATCAGCTGTCCTATGAGGCGGCAAGGCTGCTGCGAGTTTCCAATTCCAAGGTGCGGAAACTGAAAATTGTACGCCGGAGCATTGATGCCCGGAAAAAGCCGGACATCCGTGTGATTTATACTGTGGATGTTGCGGTGGAGGGCAGTGAAAACAAAATTCTTAAGCAAAGCGGCTGCAAGCGGGCTGCTATTGTACAGGATTCTTATTACAAACCCCCGCGTATGACAGTCAATACCGATATCAGACCGGTTGTCGTTGGCTTTGGCCCCGCAGGTATGTTTGCGGCATTGGTTCTGGCCATGGCCGGACTGCGGCCGTTGGTATTGGAGCGGGGTAAGGATGCGGCTTCCCGCCATGCGGATGTACAGCGGTTCTTTGAGACCGGTGAACTGGATGAGAAAAGCAATGTGCAGTTTGGTGAGGGCGGTGCCGGAACTTTCTCCGACGGAAAGTTGAATACCGGTGTCAATAACCCCAGAATTGGCTGGGTTCTGGAACAATTTGTAAAAGCGGGTGCGATGGAGGATATTCTGTTTGATGCGAAACCTCATGTAGGAACGGATGTGCTGCTGACGGTTGTACAGAACCTTCGGCAGAGAATCATCTCGTTGGGTGGTGAAGTCCGCTTCCAAAGTCAGGTTACGGATATTCGCATGGACGGAGGTAAACTGACCGGGTTGGTAATTAACGGAACAGAAGTCCTGTCCTGTCAGCATGTGGTGCTTGCCATTGGACACAGCGCAAGAGATACTTTCTCGATGCTTTGCGCCCAGGGGATCCCTATGGAAAGCAAGCCCTTTGCTATGGGTGTGCGGATCGAACACAGCCAGAAAACCATCAATGAGGCGCAGTACGGAACGGATGATCCGGTGCTTCCGCCTGCGGATTACAAGCTGGTGAAACACCTGGATAAGGAAACTGTCTATACATTCTGTATGTGTCCCGGCGGCTATGTGGTTGCCGCGGCATCGGAGGTGGGCAGGGTCGTTACAAACGGTATGAGTTTTGCAGACCGGAGCGGAGAAAATGCCAATGCGGCATTGCTGGTGACGGTGAATCCTTCGGATCTGCCCGGGGAAGGACCCCTTGCGGGCATGCACTGGCAGCGGCAGATCGAGGAAGCAGCTTTTGCAGCCGGGGGCAGTAACTATCATGCGCCCGCCCAAAGAGTGGGGGATTTCTTGAAGGGTGTACCGAGTACAGGACCCGGAGCGGTGCAGCCTACCTACCGTCCCGGCGTGACATGGTGCGATCTGCATACCGTACTGCCGGAAAAGATCACAGGGGCCTTGCAGGAAGCACTGCCCCTGCTGGAGGGTAATTTGAAGGGCTTCTCTGATCAAGATGCGGTGCTGACGGCTCCGGAAACCAGAAGCTCTTCCCCGGTTCGTATCATCAGAGATGAAACCCGCCAGTCGGTTCTCCGGGGGCTCTATCCGACCGGTGAGGGCGCGGGATATGCGGGAGGTATTATGTCTGCGGCTCTGGACGGAATCCAAACTGCAGAAGCTTTGATCGCAGCACTCCAAGAAACAAATCAATAAAACACAACAGCCGCCGTATTCCACGGCGGCTGTTCGTTTGATTAAAGGATCAGACAGATCAGTCCGGTGGCACCCTCATTGACGATTTTGGAAAGGGTACCTCGGAATTTAGTGCGAACATCCTCGGGTGTGCGGAGCAGTTTGGCAGTAAGCCCCTCTTGAATCAGCGCATAAACGGATTTGCCAAATATGTTGCTTTCCCATAATTTCTTCGGATCCTCACCGCATAGATAGGAAATCAGCTCCCGAGATTGCTGTTCGTCACCGACCATGGGATTGATCTCTGTGTCGATATCCACACGGATCATATGGATAGACGGTGCACCGGCTTTCAGCTTTACGCCGTAGGCACCATTCTTTTTCAGCACTTCCGGTGTTTCCAGACACATTTCCTCGGCGCTGGGCATAACGATACCGTACCCTGTGGCTTTTACAGCGGAAAGGGCATCTGCGATTTTCTCATATTCCAACTTGATTTTCGAAAGTTCTTCCAACAGCGCCAAAAGCTGCGAGTCACTTTCTATGGTCATACCTGCCTTGCTGCTGAGGATCTCATAGAACAGGGATTCTGGGAAGCTTATATGGCAGAAAACGGTTCCAGAGGCAAGATCTACCTGCCGGATGATCAGATCCGTTACCGGTTCCAAAGCCAACAGCTTTTGCAATGAGGAATCTGCCTGGGAAAGACTGCTGATTTCTGATGCTGCCTGCAGTAGTCCCTCTGAAAGAGCAGACTTAACCGGGTGGGTCCATTCCAGTGCATCCATCCATCTGGGAAGGAAAATACGAAGTTCCTGCATGGGAAAGGCGTACAGCAGCTGAGACAAAAGCTCAGAAATATCTTCCGGGTCCATGGCTTGACAGTCTGCTATAAACGCATTCAGTCCATGGGTGGTAAGAATGTGTTCTTTTACGGCATGTGCCGCTTCGCCCCGTGGATCCCGGCTGTTGATCACGACCAAAAACGGTTTTCCGGTGGCTTTCATATCCTGGATGGCTCGGTCTTCAGCCAGCAGATAGTCGGCCCGGGGAATGTCGGTAATGGTACCGTCCGTTGTGACCACCAGACCGATGGAGCAATGCTCTTCCATTACTTTTTTTGTTCCCAGCTCAGCGGCTTCTGTCATGGGAATTTCGTAGTCATACCAGGGGGTAGCCACCATTCTGGGCGTATCGTTTTCGTAAGCACCCACAGCACCGTCTACCATGTATCCAACGGAATCGATCATCCTTACCCGAAGCTTTGCGGTGCCGTCGGGAGAGATTTCCACAGCTTCCTCTGGGACAAATTTCGGTTCGCTGGTCATGATCGTTTTGCCGGAGCCACTTTGCGGGAGTTCATCTCTGGCACGCTCGGCACGGTAGGGGTCTTTGATGCCGGGGATCACCAGCTGCTCCATTATCCGTTTGATAAGGGTTGACTTGCCTGTACGAACAGGCCCTACCACACCAATATAAATATTGCCGCCGGTCCTGGCAGCGATGTCGGCATAAAGATTATCCATAGCCTGCCTCCTTGTCACGGTTTAGTGCATAGTATGTCCGTGAAGAAGGGAATAGAACAACCGGAGTATAAAGATAGCGGATCACCGTAGGGTGGTCCGCTATGTCACTTATTTGGATTTCTTTTTTCTGGCGATTGCAGTGATCAGAACAATGACGGCGATTGCGATGATGAGCAGTGTGCCGCCGAGGAGATAAGGCGAATAGTCCTTTGAAAGTACATCTAGCCGGACACTGTCCAGATCATCGGAGATCTGGAATACCAGATATCTTCCTTCAACACGGAAATCTGCCTCCTGCCAGCCGGCGCCGGTATGGAGCATCAACTGCAGTTGATCTCCACTGTATCCCTCCGGAAGCATGCATCGCAGAGTCATGGGACACTGGCTTTCCGGAAGTGTAATTGTCCATGCAGCTACGGAACCGGAATATTCCCGTGTGGCGGCGGAGAGGGTGGCGCCTTGGGTAAAGGTACCTTGTACGAGAAAGACCGGAAGCGATGCAGCGCTGATAAGGTCACTTTCCAGTGTTGTCAAATGGGGCGTGTGTTCCAGTGTGAAAGTAGTATCGAATACAATTCTTTCTCCCACTGCAACGGGGCCGACCCAGATGGTTTCCGCATTTTCTTTTACGGGAATATCCGGGATCAACCGTTCCTTAAGAATGCTGCCATAGGGAAGGGAATGATTTTTTGTGGTGCCATCATCAAACACAAAAGTCAGAGAAACGGTTTCTAAACTGCTGGATAGCGCTTCCAACGCAAAGAATGCATCCTCTGACAACGGCTGCGCCATGGTGTCGTAACTGATTCCGTCAACGGCACCGGGATCAGTGGACACGGGGAGATAAAAGTTCCGCTCCAGTGCTGCGTTTTCCATAGTGCCTAAAATAGCGCCGGATTTCTCAGCAGTGCCGCTAAGCTGTGTGATGACATGACAGTCGGTAACAGTGGAACCAAGACCGGCAACGCCGCCGACATAGGTGCTGCCGGATACTTTGGACTTTACACTGCAGCTGCGGATATAGCCGCTGCTTTGTCCGGCGATACCACCGGCATAGTCTGCTGACGATGCATCAACTGCGGCAGTGTTTACACACTGCTTTATAAGTCCAAGCGATACCCAACCGGATACACCACCGATATTTTGCTTCTTGCCAAAGACTTGTCCGTTATTTTTGCAGGAAAGCACGACGGCCCGAAGCTGCAGATCAAAATTCATAGAGTTATTGCCGATCAGCTGCAGATCAGACTCCGGATCCAAATCGTTTTCCAGAGCAATGGCGCCGACAATTCCGCCCACATTCCAGTCGCCCTGCACGTTGCCTTGATTGGTGCAGCTTTGGAGCTTGGCAGTGAGATCGTCAGCGGTGTCAGAATCCGATACATCCTTGATAGAGCCGCCGAGATTTTCAGAGGCATTGCCGATGGTCGTGCTGATTGCGTTCATCTGGCTGGAAATTCCCTGTAAATCGCCGTAGAGAGCGCCCAGGGTGCTTTCGCTGATGGCAGCCATGCTGCTGAGAGATGCGGTGATGTCGGACAAACTGGTGCTTAAGGCATTTTGCGCAGCCTGAATGGTTTCTTCATCAGGCATCTCGCTATCTTCTTCATCAGGAAGCAGTACCTTGAGCGCTTCTTCTGCATCTTTCAACGAATCTTCGACTTGATGAACCTGCCCGTCCATAGCGTTGGATCCGTTTTGAATATGCGCACCGGCACCGCTGGTGATACCGGCCATGTCGTCCATCTGCTGTTGAAGGGTCTGCAGTGTATCTTCCTCATAGATCATGCTGACGGCCGGCTCCAACTGGCCCACAATGCCACCTACTTCCTTTCTGCCGCTGACAGAACCGGTGTTTTTGCTGTTGTATATATAGCCGCTGAAGCTGCCTGCAATGCCCCCGACATTATAGCCGATCTGAGGATATCCCACATCGCCGTGGTTGTTGCAGCCGCGGATCACACCGGTACCGTTACCGCAGATTCCGCCAATATCCGTAACGGTGGTGGCAGATTCGGAATTGAGCAGGGAATCGATTGTAATGTTTTCCAAGGACACTTTGTTCTGTTCAACGGTGGTATTGACTTGCGCATAATTGGAACTGTCCCGGATCACACCATAGTTTTCTCCGGAAACGCCGCCTGCAAAGTGACTGCCATAGACGGAGCCGTTGACAGTGCAGTCGGAGATGACACCCGTGAGCTGATTGACACCTGCAATGCCGCCGACACTGTCGATACCGGACACTTTACCATTGAAGCTGCAGTTTTCGATTTTTCCGCTGTTGCTGCCTGCGAGACCGCCAACGAGGCAGGCGCTTCCACTGGGGGTCACCGTGCCGGATACTTGTAAATTCCGAACGACCGCAGAGCCGGTCAAATAGCGGAACAGACCGACATGGGAGCCTGCCGCATCCAGCTGCAGACCGGTAATCTGATGACCGTTTCCGTCAAAGGTGCCGCTGAAAATGGGGATGCCCGAAAAACCGGTTCCGGTCAGGTCAATATCCGTACACAAAAGGACGGTTTTATTTTCACTGAAGCTGTCGATACGGCAGTTCTCGGCGAAATTTAAAAACCCTTCCAGCGTTGTAATCTGCATGGATGTGCCTTCACTTTGGGCGTATACGGGGAGAGAACAGCACAGCAAAACAGCACAGCAAAGGAGCAGGACTGGGAGACGATACAACTTATGCATGGTTTGTACCTCCTTCCGTTACAGATACGGCATCCTCTTTAGATCGGATTTCTGTGTCGGTTGAAACAGCGCCGTTGAGTTCGCCGTGGAGTGTGCCGTGAAACTCTGCATCTACCATACCGGAGATGTAGCCCTTAATATGACCGTGGACGGACAGGTTGCCCTTCTGAGTCTGCGTGGTGATTTGCGGCGCTTTGATACGGAAGCGGGTGCGCTCGATGATGGAGTCACCCAACACCAGAATGGAAGGCAGAACACAAAGAACCAAAATGATGGAAACGATGGTGCCTCGTCCAATGCAGGTGCCCATAATGGACACAACGGGCTGGGCAGAAAGATTGCCAATCAAGAGTCCGGCAGAGGCCATCATAATACCGGAGGTGAAAACGGTGGGAAAAGAAGCGTTGAGCGCTTCAACGATGGCTTTCTTGTGGGGCATGGTGGCCTTAAACTCCTGATAATGGCTGGAAATCACGATGGCGTAGTCAATGTTCGCACCCATCTGGATCGCGCTGACAATCAAATAACCAAGGAAGTACAGCGGTGTGCCTGTCAGGGTGGGGAAGGAGAAGTTAATCCATATACTGCCCTGAATGACCAGAATCAGCAGTACCGGCAGGCCTGCGGATTGGAATGTAAACAGCAACACCAGAATAACGAACAACGCTGAAAGGACGGAAATCATTAAATTGTCCTTCGCGAAAGAGGCGGAAAGGTCACGGCAGCTGGTGGAGTTACCCACCAGGTAATAGTCGCCTTCATAATACTTTCCGATGATATCTCTGGCTTTTGACAGGAAAGCGAAGGTTTCTTCGCTTTCCTCCGGCAGGTTCAGATACATGACAAAGCGGCTGTAATGCTCGCTTTGCATCTGCTTTTTAGCGGTGTCCAGCTGGCCCAGCATATCGCCCATTTCAGCCATATCACCGCCAAGATTAATATTGTGGCTTTCCATCTGGTCCTTTAGGAAAAGAAATATATCAAAGAGAGGAACCCGGTAGTTTTCTACCGCTTCCAGAATCTCACCGTATTGGCTTTGTTCAACGGCGTACAGACCATACAAGGCCTGTGTTACTTCATAGTCAAGACCAATCAGTTCGGAAAGTTCCCTGGGTGTCAGAGAATCTGTCAGCTTGTAGCCGCCTATGGCTTCTATGTTGCCAAGACCCATGATGGAATTGACTTCCGGCTGCGCTTCCAGTTCGTCAAGAACTGCCATCTCGGCTTCGTAATCGCCCACAGGGACCAGAACAGCCAGCATATTGCTGACACCGAAATGTTCTTTAATCTTAAAGTAGGAGTGTTGACGCTCGGTCATTTTGGCGGTTTTCAGGTCATTGAAACTGTAGCAGTAAGGACATTGGTTGGAGAGTATGAAAGCGCCGACCAGTGTCAGCAGGAAAATCGGGGGCAGGACGCGACGGGTCTTTACAGCAAATTTGCCCAGAAGGGTAATGTTGGGAAGGAGCCTGGTGTGGCGGGTCTTTTGCATCAGCGGAGCAAACAGCACCAAAAGACCGGGCATCAGGGTAAACACACTGAGCAGACTGAGAAGAATGGCTTTGATCAGCACTTTGGCCATATCCATGCCAACAGAGAAATTCATAAAGCTGAGGGCAATAAATCCGCAGACGGTCGTTAAAGACGATGCAGAAATCTCCGGGATTGCCTTGCTGAGCGCGCTGATTGCGGCAGTGCGGGCCTCTTTTGTTTCGAACTCATCACAGAAGCGATGGCACAAAATGATTGCATAGTCAACTGCCAGTGCCAGCTGCAGGACCACGGCAACGGAATTGGAGATAAAGCTGATCTTGCCAAAAATGAAGTGCGTTCCGATATTCAGAACTGCGGCCGCACCAAAGGTCAGCAGCAGTACGGGGACTTCCGCGTAGCTGCGGGAAGTCAGCGTCAAAACCACCAGCATGATTATGCATGCTACGATGCCGATAACGAGCATTTCGTCGCCCAACATGGCATTTTCGTCGTAACCGACAGTGGAATCCACAAAGAAATCATAGCCGCTCAGAAGATCACTGATGGCATCCAGGGACGCGATGGTGTCCTCTGCCATGGGGCCGTTGCTGAAGGTAATATCATACAGCGCGGCGGCATCCCGGTAAGTAGTATCCGTGCCGTCAAAGGCTGCCATGACAACACCGTCCACTGCGGAAATCTTCTCACTGAGATCCCATGCAGTGTCTAAAGTGATATTGGATACCATGACTCTGGCGGTGCCCGGGGTCACATAGTTGGCATTCATAGCCTCAAGTCCCTGGCGGATCTCCGTGTCTTCTGACAGATAGGTGGTGACATCGTTTTCAATCTCTACCCAGCTCATGGATACCAGAGAAAAGACCAATGCAAATATGTACAGCAGGAAAAATAAGGTTCGCTTATCTACCACAAAGGTTGCGATTCTTTCAAATATGGTATTGTTTTTCTTCGTCGACATAGTGCCTCCTTACAAACAGAAACAGCGCACAAAACTTCATTATAATTATACACTATTCCAAATTATAATAAATTGATTTTTTGTAAACAAGTGCAAATATACTTAGTTTTGGTTAAAAAATTTCCCCGATACCTGTATGGTACCAGGGAAATATGAAACCTATATAGCATCCCACACGCTGACGCCCCATGTAACGAATAGTTTTCTGAGGAACCAGCACAAAACGGCAAGAATCACAGCACAGATTGCAAGGGACACTGTAAGCGGCAGGAAACCGCTCAGGAGAAAACAGACAGCACCAAGAACTGCAGATAGACCCATAGTGCCAAACATGGCAACGACCAGACTGACGGACTGTTTGCAGGGATAGGCTTCGCTGATATAATCCAGCCGCGCCCATTTTAATCCGGTGATCATACCCAATAAACCGTTTGTGAGAGCCAGAAGACCCGGCAGGATACCACAGAGAAGACTGTTCCAAAGGCTGCAGTCAAAGGCAATGGCCAGCACAAAACCCGCAAGAGCGGATACGGGAATGGTCAGCCGGCAATGAAACCGCAGTTTTGCTAAGAGAATATCTTTTGACGACAGGGGGAGGGACTTGAGAATCCAGATGTTCTTGCCTTCCAAAGATACGGAGGGCGTGGAGATGCACATGGTGGAAATGTTAAAGGCGCAGACGGCACAGATCAGCAGGGGAATGACTTTCTCTATGCCGGGAATAATCGCGAAAACGGCGAAAAGATTCTTTCGGAATATAACCCCCGCAACAGCCATTGCCGCCATGATGACAATGCCGAATCCCATATTGGTTAAGTATATCGGTGTTCCCAGAAACTTTTTCAGTTCCTTGCGTACAATAGCCTCTTCAGGTGTGGTTTGTCGCAGGCGATTAAGGTTCAGTGACCGTTTCTTACCGGAAGCATTGGTCCGGGTTGCGCTTTTAATAAAGGTAACGGACAGGAACCAATAAACAATACCGAAAGCGGCTGCGCCAATGAGGGGCATTACCAGACTGGACAGGAAGCGGCCGGTGCTGCCAAGACCCATAGCGTATAACGGCCAGACCCATGTGGAAATGGTATCTGCGATGGCGGCACTGTTGCCGATCATGGCATTCAGCAGATCCTGCGCCCGGGAGATGACAACAAAATAAACGCCCAAAAAGACCACAAGGAACAAAATGGAAGCGAAGGACTTATTGATCCGGCTGAGCATCAGATGCAGCAGCCAGCCAAGAATGCAGGCAACGGCCTGCGCAAACAGCACGGTTGCAGCAAGTTCCAGAAGCTGCAGCAGCACCCATAGAACATGAAACTCAACAAAGACAGCATATACCACAATGGCCGGAAGCATTACCATAGAGGCAAACAGCAGGTTCATCAGCAGCAGTGGGATCATGCGGCTCATAAGAATCTTTCCGGGAGGAATGGGCATGGACAGCAGAATGGCGTTGTCCTTTGCATCATAAAGCTGGCTTTGGGTGGTGAAGACACTGCCGATTACCGCAAAACCCAGAGACATCAGACCTGCTACCGCAAAATACAACCAGTCCAGACCGGCCCCATGATAGGGCTGCGCCAGTGTAAAGAAATTCACACCCATCATGCCAAACATGACGACGACCACATACAAATACAGCAATGCATAGACGATAAGCATACTTTTGCTGTTTTTGTTTTTGCGTCTGCCCTGAGCGGTCATGGCCGCCAGCAGGCTTTGCAGACGGATCCATACAAGCTTTCTTGTCATAGACGGTCCTCCAGATCCAGGAACACCTGTTCCAGGGAACTGTCACCTGTGACCGCTTCTGTGGTACCGCAGGCGGCCAGTTTGCCGCCGCTGATCACTGCGATTTTGTGGCAGAGTTTTTCTGCGACTTCCAGCACATGGGTGGAGAAGAATATGGCGCCGCCTTCGCTGCAGTGCTGTGCCATAACCTGTTTCAGCTGATGGGAGGCAATGGGATCCAAACCTACAAAAGGCTCATCCAAAAGAATCAGCTTGGGCTTGTGGATCAAGGCAGCGATAAGCGCGACTTTCTGCTTCATACCGTGGGAGCAGTCGGAAAGCCGCAGCGTCAGGTCATCCGTCATACCCAAAAGCTTGCCGTAGGTTTCGATGCGCGCGGCACGGTCTTCTTTGGAAACACCATAGATATCTGCAACGAAGTCCAGATATTGAATGCCGGTGAGAAATTCGTACAGATCGGGATTATCAGGCACATAGGCCATTATCTGCTTGCAGGCAATGGGGTCTTCTTTAATAGAATGGCCTCCGACAAAAATGTCACCGCTGTCAAAGGGCAGAATGCCGCAGCAGGCTTTTAAAGTTGTGGTTTTGCCTGCACCGTTGTGACCGATAAAACCGAAAATCTCACCGGAAGCAATGTGCAGGCACAGGTTTTTTACGGCAACCTTGCTGCCATAGGTTTTGGTAAAGTGTTCAATGCGAAGCATAGTGATCCCCCATTTCCTAGTTGCTGTCTTATAGTATACATGGGAGACAGAAGTTAGGCAAGCATTTTTGCGTCAGCGGTGGAGTGTGATTGACAAAGGGCGGATTTTTTAGTAAAATAACAGAAATTATCTGTAAGGAGGGATCCCGTTGCCGATACAGATCCCCAATGACCTGCCTGCCACCGCTACACTGCAGGAGGAAAATATATTTGTTATGACCGAGACCCGGGCGGTAAGCCAACGGATCCGGCCTTTGGAAATCGTGCTGCTGAATCTGATGCCCACCAAGGTGGCAACAGAAACCCAGTTGACCCGGCTGTTGGGCAATACACCGCTGCAGGTTCATCTGGAACTAATGCACACCTCATCCCACAAGTCCAAAAATGTATCCCAAGAGCATCTTTTGACCTTCTACAAAAGCTTCGATGAGCTGAGGCACCGGAAATTTGACGGCATGATCATAACTGGTGCACCGGTGGAGAATATGCCCTTTGAGAATGTGGACTACTGGCAGGAACTGTGTGAGATCATGGAGTGGAGCAAGACCAATGTTCATTCCACCTTCCATATCTGCTGGGGTGCACAGGCGGGACTTTATTACCACTACGGTATTAACAAATACCCGCTGGACCAAAAGTTGTTTGGCGTTTATCCCCATACTGCCGATTACAAGCGCTCAATATTACTTCGGGGCTTTGATGATATTTTCTGGGTGCCTCATTCCCGGCACACCACCGTATTGCGGGAGGATATTGAGGCGATCCCGGGTTTGCGTGTGATCGCTTCTTCTAAGGAAGCCGGTGTGTATGCGGCTATGACCAAAGAGGGCAGGCAGATTTTTGTCACCGGCCATTCAGAGTATGATCCGGAGACCCTGTACAAGGAATACAAGCGGGACAAGGATCTGGGACTTGATATTGCCGTTCCTGAGAATTATTTCCCGGAGGATGATCCCGCCCAGCCGCCCATGGTTCGGTGGCGGGGACATGCCCATCTGCTGTTCTCCAACTGGCTGAATTATTTCGTCTACCAGACTACCCCCTACGATATCATGACCATCGGCAGTGGTGAAGACACAATATAAGCGATTTTATTGTGAAAAAACCTGTAAAAAATCGAAAATAATGTTTGACAAACAGAAAGTTGTCCTATATAATATCTAAGCATGACTGCGAGAGGGGGATACTATGCTTCTGGATCTTTCGAAGATTATCGACACTCCGGGCGCATCTGTTCCTTTTTCGACCAGTGTGGATCTGAGCGATCTTCTTTACGGTACCTGTTACCCGGTGGACGAGCCGGTGCTGGCTTCCGGTACGGTACGCAATACCGCCGGTGTGCTGGTAATGACCGGGCAGCTTCATACCACGATTCATGGTGTGTGTGACCGCTGTGCCAGCGACTTTACATCCGATGTGGAGTATCCCATCGATGTGGTTTTGGTAACAGAACTGAGTAATGAAGAAAACGAAGATGAATGGGTATTCCCTCTGGAGGGAGACAGCGCCGATCTGGAAGACATCGTTCGCACGGTCTTCGTACTGAACTTTGGTTCCAAGCTGCTGTGCAAGAGCGATTGCGAAGGTCTTTGCTGCCGTTGCGGCAAGAACCTGAACGACGGCCCTTGCAGTTGCCAGAAGGAGCTCGATCCCCGTTTTGCTGCTTTACGGCAGCTTCTCGATAAGTAATCTCAAGAATGTATGCTGTGAAAGCAGATTGACCAAGGAGGTGTCATCCATGGCTGTTCCTAAGTGTAAAGTGTCCAAGGCCCGCCGCGATAAGCGCCGTGGCTCCAACTGGAAGCTGGCTGCTCCCAGCGTGGCGGTTTGCTCCAAGTGCGGTGAGCCCGTCATGCCCCATAGAGCCTGCAAGGCTTGCGGCAACTACAATGGCCGTCAGGTTCTGGCTGCCAAGGCTGACTAAGGCAGGAAAAGCGAAAGCGCAGAGGAAGGTTGGACCCAACCTTCCTCTTTTTCCGTGTATACGCAGTAAAACCATTGATTTCGACTGGCGTTTATGGCATAATAATAGATAATCTTTTGAAAAGATAAGGAAGTGATGTTCATGGCAAAGCCGTTGGTGGCCATTGTGGGCCGTCCCAATGTAGGCAAATCCATGCTGTTTAATAAGCTGACGGGTCGCCGGACTTCCATTGTGGAAGATACCCCCGGTGTCACCCGTGACCGCATCTATGGCGACTGTGAGTGGTGCGGCCGTCAGTTCTCTCTGGTGGATACCGGCGGTATCGAGCCTGGTACTGAGGATGATATGCTGAAGTTCATGCGCCGGCAGGCGGAGATCGGTATTGAATTGGCCGATTGCATTGTCATGGTAGTGGATGTGAAAACCGGTATGACTGCTGCCGATGAGGATGTTGCTACGATGCTGCGCAAGAGCAAAAAGCCCGTGGCGCTGGCGGTCAATAAGTGTGACAGCGTTGGACCTACCAATCCTGATGTGTATGAATTCTACGGTTTGGGTATCGGTGATTTGTTTGAAGTTTCCGCCATCCATGGTCACGGTACCGGCGACCTTCTGGACTGGTGCCTGGAGCAGTTTCCGGAAGAAGAGGAAGCGGAAGAAGAGGACGAGGTCATCAAGGTTGCCATTGTTGGCAAACCAAATGTTGGAAAATCCAGCCTCTTGAACCGTATATTAGGAGAAGAACGGGTCATCGTTTCCAATATTGCCGGAACGACCCGGGATGCGATCGACTCTGCCTTTGAAAACGAGACCGGAAAGTATTGCTTTATTGACACCGCCGGTATGCGCCGAAAGAGCAAGGTCGATGACATGATCGAGCGTTATTCCAATATGCGCACCATCAATGCCATTGAACGTGCCGATGTGTGCTTGATTTTGGTGGATGCCAATGACGGTGTTACAGAGCAGGATACCAAGATTGCAGGACTGGTCCATGAGGCTGGCAAGGCTGCCATTATCGTTGTTAATAAGTGGGATGCGGTGGAGGACAAGGAAACCAACACCATGCGCGATAAGGAAGCGGCTGTTCGTGACGGCTTGAGCTACATGACTTATGCACCGGTGGTTTTCCTGTCTGCGTTGACCGGACAGCGCGTGGATAAGCTGTTTTCTGTTATTCAGGAGGTCTACGCACAGAACACCAGCCGTATCACAACCGGCGCATTGAACAGCATTCTTGCGGAGGCAACCTCCCGTGTGCAGCCGCCTACCGATAAGGGCCGCCGATTGAAGATCTATTATATGACCCAGGCCAGCACAAAGCCCCCTCATTTTGTGATCTTTTGCAACGATGCCCGGCTTTTCCACTTCTCTTATCAGCGGTATCTGGAGAATCAAATTCGGGACGTGTTCGGGCTGAAGGGCACGCCTGTCCGCATTACCATCCGTCAAAAGGGCGATAAGGAGGAATAACCATGTGGTTTTGGGTCTTTGCTGCCATATCCGTGATTGCCGGTTATTTGATTGGCAATCTGAACGGCGCTGTTTGTGTATCCCGTCTGATGGGTGATGATGTGCGCAAGCATGGCAGCGGAAATGCCGGTCTTACCAACTTTATCCGTAACTATGGTGCTGGACGATCGCTTATGGTAATCGTCATCGACGCAGGGAAGGCTGTTGTAGCCTGCTTGCTGGGTGGCTTGCTGCTCAGCAGGTATATCGGTTACCAGGCCGGCGCGGCGTTGGGCGGTGCGGCAGTCATGCTGGGGCACGTATTTCCCGCGTTTCTGAAATTTCGCGGCGGTAAGGGAATCCTCAGTGGTTTGTTTATTGCTGTGTGTATAGATTTGCGCATCGCGGCGTTGATTTTAGCGGTATTTGCACTGTTCTATCTGACAACCCAATATGTTTCCCTTGGCTCCGTTCTTGCAGCTATCACCTTTGCTGTCGGTTTTGTGGTGTTCCATTATGATAACCTGCCGGTGATGCTCTGCGGCGTCTTTATGGGTTTCCTGGCTACTTTTATGCACAGGCAGAATATCGTCCGATTGTTTAAGGGACAGGAGCGCAAGACAAATCTTTTCAAAAAAGAAAAAGAATAAAAAAGACCTCCGGCTATGCACTGCTGCGATGCCGGAGGTTTTGCTAACAAAAAACGCCATTGCGAAAAGCAATGGCGTAATTGGTTGCTTGGAATTAAACAGCCCGCTCAACCTTGTTAGAACGGAGGCATCTGGTACA
>JAZNFH010000017.1:0-21766 GCA_045589055.1 Faecousia sp.
GCGATGTTCTCCTCGAAGGACTTGGAAGAAGCGTCGATCATAACGGAGGTGAAGCCGCCGTCGATGCAGGACTTGCAGGTTTCGAAGCTGTCGCCATGGTCCAGGTGCAGAGCGATGGGAATGTTGGGGCACTCGATCACAGCGGCCTCAACCATCTTTACCAGGTAGGTAGCGTTGGCGTACTGACGTGCACCCTTGGAAACCTGCAGGATAACGGGAGCGTTCTCCTCGCGGCAAGCCTCGGTGATAGCCTGTACGATCTCCATGTTGTTGACATTGAAAGCGCCGATTGCGTAGCCGCCGTCGTAAGCCTTCTTGAACATCTCGGTAGTAGTAACAAGAGCCATTTGGATTTCATCCTTTCTTATATTACGGGCTAGACCCGAATTTTTACAAATATCATTATAGCATATATTTCCTTTATTTCAATATGAAAAATTGCAAAGTTTTTTTGAAAAAGCCTATTTACCTTTTGGATGATATGGAGTATAATCTACGATGGTAATTTTCGAAATAAACATGAAGGAGTGTTTTGAATATGGAACTTTCTAACCTGCAGCTGGCCAGATACCAGTATGCCCC
Source organism: Faecousia sp. (assembly GCA_045589055.1). GTDB lineage: Bacteria > Bacillota > Clostridia > Oscillospirales > Oscillospiraceae > Faecousia. The sequence continues at coordinate 583 of JAZNFH010000017.1, forward strand.
CAAGCTGCCCGGTATGCTCAGAAACGGCATTTCTGAGATCTGTGTGTGTAACGGCGGCGCAACCGAGTCCGTAGCGGACCAGGAGAAGATCAAGGCTCTGTTCCCCAACACCTACGGTAAGAATGAGATCACCTTCCAGAAGGGACAGAACACCAGTGAGGCGAAGAAGCAGACTGTTGGCGTGATCCTGTCCGGCGGTCAGGCACCCGGCGGCCACAATGTTATTTGCGGTCTGTATGATGCACTGAAAGCTACCGACAAGGAAAATGTCCTCTATGGCTTCAAGGGCGGCCCCAGCGGTCTCATCGACGATGACTACATCATCTTTGACGATGCATACATCAATGCTTACCGCAACACCGGCGGCTTTGACATTATCGGCTCCGGCAGAACCAAGCTGGAAACCGAAGAGCAGTTTGCTATCGTTGCTGAGAACTGCAAGAAGCACGGCATCAACGCCCTGGTCATCATCGGCGGTGACGACTCCAACACCAACGCAGCCGTTCTGGCTGAGTACTTTGCCGCACACAATTCCGGCATCCAGGTCATCGGCTGCCCCAAGACCATCGACGGCGACCTGAAGAACGAGGACATCGAGTGCTCCTTCGGCTTCGACACCGCTACCAAGACCTACGCCGAGATCGTAGGCAACATCGAGCGCGATGCCAACTCGGCCAAGAAATACTGGCACTTTGTAAAGGTCATGGGCCGCTCCGCTTCCCATGTGGCACTGGAAACCGCCCTGCAGACCCGCCCCAACATCTGCCTCATCGGCGAGGAAGTAGCTGCCAAGAAGATGTCCCTGGCTGAGATCACCGACTACATTGCTGACTCTGTGGCAAACCGTGCAGCTAAGGGCTGGAACTTCGGCGTTGCCATCATCCCCGAAGGCATCGTGGAATTCGTTCCCGAGTTCTCTGTTTTGATCAGCGAAATCAATGAGCTCCTGGCAGGCGAAGAGAAGGCTGAAGCGTTCAACAACCTTCCAACCTGGGAAGAGAAGTACGCATTCATTCAGGCTGGCCTGACAAGTGCATCCATGGCTGTGTTTGCCATCCTGCCCCAGACGATCCAGCAGCAGCTGTTCCTGGAGCGCGATCCTCACGGTAATGTGCAGGTCTCCCTGATTGAGTCTGAGAAGCTGTTCTCCGAAATGGTCAAGAACAATCTGAAGGCTCGCAAAGCTGCCGGCACCTACAAGGGCAAGTTCTCCCCCCTGCATCACTTCCTTGGCTATGAAGGCCGCTGCGCTTTCCCCTCCAACTTCGATGCTGACTACTGCTACTCTCTGGGTTACAACGCATTCATGCTGATCCAGTACGGCTACACCGGTTATCTCAGCAAGGTTTCCAACCTGTCTAAGCCTGCTGAGGAGTGGGTTGCCGGCGGTATGCCTATTACCAAGATGATGAACATCGAGCGCCGCCACGGTGCTGACAAGCCCGTTCTCCGCAAGGCTCTGGTAGAACTGGAGGGTGCACCCTTCAAGTTCTTTGCAGCCAACCGGGAACAGTGGGCCGTGGACACCTGCTATGTCTACCCCGGTGCTATCCAGTATTGGGGCCCCAGCGAGGTCTGCGATGCTACCACCAAGACTCTGGCTCTGGAAAAGGCTTAATTCAATGGATAAAAAGAACGGACTTCCGGTTGGAAGTCCGTTCTTTGCATTTATGTGATTAGTCCGCTTTCTTTCAACAGGGGCATAATGTTGTAGGCGGTGCCGCTGCCGGGCAGAACGGTGATGACATGAATGTAGTAGTCGGAACCGTTCTGCGTAGCCATCACCGATACATTTCCGGGGATCCTGTCATAGGGAAGATCTTCAAAAGAACCAATGGCGTTGCGTCCTGCGTAGATCGTATGGAACACGGTTGTGATGTTCGGTTCGCCGCCATACAAAGAGAACAGTGGTTCTGACCAAGTGATCTGGGCGGCACCGTCATTCCACTGTTCAGGTGTGGCAATTTCTATGCCGGAGACAACCCAGAAACCGAAGAAATTCTTTTCGAGACAGGCCAGTATGGCTTCGTCTTCTTTTGTCCGGGAGAGTACGATCTGAAACTCCGTTCCGTCGGCACCGGTTGTGGGCTCTTGAACTACTGTTAATTGCTGCCGGTTCAGGCCTGATCCGGTAATGGCAAGGTGGAAGCTGCAGGCCTGGAAGACAAAGAACAGGGAAATCAGCAGCACACAGGCAATGAACGCAGCAAGTACCCGTTTCTGGTGGTTTTGCTCATATACCGCCAATGCTGCCTTGAAGTTTGTCCGGCGGATGTCTGCTTGATTGGGTTCCTGCTTCTCCTGCATCTTAACCAGCAGATTGCGGCAATTGGGGCAATTGTTTAAATGGGTGCGGATAAAGGTGTTGGTCTCCCAACTGGTCAGATCATCACAATAAGTAGGGAGCAGGTCGGTTACCAGTTTGCACTCATCCATACAGATCCTCCGTTCTCTCCTGAATTTTTACCTTGGCACGGTAAAAGGTGACCCGTGCCCAGTTTTCTGTCTTTTCCATGGCTTCCCCAATCTGCCGGAAGGACAGACCTTCCAGCCGCATGAAAAATACCTGATTATATGGGGGTTCCAACTGCTGGGCTGTCCGGTAAAGCTCGGCCACCTGCTCCTTTTCCATCAGAAGCGTTTCCGGGTCAGGTGCTGTAGCAAGGTGAGGTGACAGCCTTCGGCTGCGAAGCTGCCGTTTGCGTTCATTTAAGTACAGGTTTCGTCCAATGGTGCACAGCCATGTGGACAGTTTACATTGTCCATTATAGCGCCGGGGGTGGAGAAGTGCCTTGAAAAAGGTCTCTGCTGCAAGATCTTCTGCCAGCGGGATATCGCCGCAGAGGGAAAGCAGGTAGCCATATACGATGGGATAGTTTTCATTGTAAATATCTTCCTGTGTCATGGGCAACCTCCTTTCGTTTCTTACGCCTATATAACAATTCAAAATGGATTTCGTTACAGACGGATGAAGAAATAGGACCGCAGTACGAATGCGGCCCTAATATATGGGGATCAGTTCCAGTCCTTGCAGACATCCACCCATGCGGCGGCACCGGAGAAGCGCTCCAACTGCTGCATATCCAGCTCAATAGCGCTGTTGCTGCTGCCACAGGCTGGAAATACCGTGTCAAACCGCTTCAGGGAGACATCCAGATATACGGCGACATCCTCGGGCGTGGCAAAAGGGCAGACACCGCCTACGGCGTGACCAATCAGCTCCACTGCCTGTTCCGGGGTGAGCATCTTGGCTTTTGCTCCGAACTGGGCCCGGTATTTGGGATTGTCGATCCGGGCATCTCCGGCAGTGACCACCAGAATAGGCTTATCCGCTGCCAGAAAGGATAGGGTTTTGGCAATGCGGCAAGGCTCACATTGCAGCGCTTCCGCAGCCAGTGCTACCGTGGCGCTGGAAACCGGGAATTCCAGAATCTTATCTTCCATGCCGAAACCGGCAAAATAAGCCCTTACTTTCTCAATGGACATGGTTTTACTCCTTCTCTATCATTGTGCTTTCCCGGCTCTGGCAGGTAAAGAGAAGCACCTGCCGGGACACTGCTGTTTCTTTCAGCACTTCCAGTGCCTGTGCCAAACGCCGGTCATCAAAGCGCACCAGTGCATCGTCCAGTATCAGGGGGGAATCAGGGATCAATTCCTCGGCAACGGCCAGACGCAGTGCCAGATACAACTGGTCCACGGTGCCGTCGCTGCGCCACAGGGCGCTGTAAAGGGTGGGTTCTTCCAAAGTGCCTGCGTGGACGGTCAGGTCTTCGCCCAGGGTCAGACGGGTGTAGCGGCCTTCGGTCAACTTACCGAACAGTGCCTGGGCCCGCTGGGAGATCCGGGGCGCGAACCGGCGCTGCAATTCGTTGGTGGCAGCAGTCAAAGTGCTCTGGGCAATCTCCAAAGCACTGTAAGTGGTTTCCAATGCTTCCATTCGTGCGGTTACGGCATCCAGTTGCTGCCGCAGCGCGGCTTCATGCCCCAGTGCCTCTGCCTTTCCGTGGCAGCGGTCCAGCTGCTGCTGCAGCTGCCGCTGCTCATAGGTGCAGTCAGACAGGAGCCGGGCAGTTTCTGATTCTGTATATACCAGCGTGTCCGGAAATTCCGGAGCGGGTACTTCTTTGTAAGAGGATTGCAGGGCCTGCAGAAGATCCTCTGCCCGTTTCCGTTCCCGGGCAGCTTCTGTCAGGGTATTCCGGTGTTCCAGCAGTTCGGTGTAGCGCTGTTCACATGCCGGCAGGGAAGCGTCTCCCGTAACATGGGAGATCTGCTGCTGCAGCGCCTGCATCCGTTGGTCTACGGATTGCCGCTGGCTTTGATGCAGCGCCAAGGCTTCTTCATAGGCGGCTCTGGCAGCGGCATAGCTGCGTGCGGCATCCACCCACTGCTCCGGTGGGATCGGCTGATATTGGTAGCGCAGCGCCCGGCAGGTATTTTCCCGGCGGCGCTTATCTGCAAAGTGGCTTCTGAGGATCAGAAGGCCGGCTGCGATCAGCAGAGCTCCGGCAATTTTGAATCCCCAATGGGGCAGCACCAGACCGGCAATGCCCAACAGCAGGCAGAGAATGCTGTACCAGGGAAGGGGGCGCTTTTGGCTGTCCTCTGCATAGACCCGGGCACTGGTTTCTGCCTGAGAGACAGCGGTGTCCGGCTCCAGACCTTGAAACGCACTGGGAACTTCCGGTGCCTGGGGTAGGGGAGGCAGCATTTGTGCTTCCATGTGCAGGGCATCCCGCTGCTCCCGCAGCTGCCGCAGCTGCAGCAGCACTCGCTGCGCTTCTTCCCAGGAGGGGTTGCCTTCGCAGAGCCGCTGCAGGCGGGATTCCTGCTCCCGGGCAGAATCCAGAGCCACTTCCGCGGCTGCCAGTTTTTCCAGATAAGTCTTGGAGGCGTCATATTGCAGGGCTGCTTTATGGTTTTGCAGCGCTTTGGAATGGGTATCCAGTTCTTCCAGACGCCGTCCGGCCCGGGCAGACTGCTCCTGCAGCTGCTGCAGTTCGGTGAGCTTGCTTTGAAGCTCCCGCTGCTGCGCCTCTGCCTGAGGGAGCAATCCGGTGCTGCGGTTTAAGCGGCAGCGGTTTTTTAAGTCCTTCAGCTTTTGCGCCAGTGCATCGGCAGTGCCGCTTTCGTCCCCGGTGGTGACCATGGCATTGAGCCGCCGGCGCAGGGCTTCGTCCTGGGTTACCGGCAGGTCCGTCAGCCGGATGAAACCGGAGCGGAGAAAAACACTCTTTTCCACACCCAGAAGCATCTGGCCGCAATCCGCAGCTGTCAGTTCGGGAATCTCTAATCCTGTTTCTGTTTCGTAGGCTCGGAATACATTGAATACGCCCCGGCCCTTGCTGCTGCGCTCTATGGTGATATCCCGTCCGTTCCAGTGCAGGTCGATACGGCCTGCCATGGGGGCACCGGACCATGGGGCATAGCGCTCCTTATCCGCAAGGGCGGTTTTGGTGGTATGGACCCGGGTCTCAATGCCGTAGAGCATCGCTGACAGAAATGCGCACCAGGTACTCTTGCCCCATTCGTTCGGGGCATGGAGAATGTTCAGACCCGGCTGCAATGTCAGAGTCTCGTTTTCCAGCTTGCCGAAGGTGGCGGTCATGGAATAAATGATCACGGCAGCTTCACCTCCCGGTTGTCTAATATCTGTCGGGAGAGCTTAGCAGCCAGCAGGATCTGCTCACGGGTTTTTGCATCGGCAGTTTCCAGTTGCTTCTGAAGCATCCGGAAATACACACCTTCCAGCGTATCCTCTCCGGCAGTGGCCCAGAGATCCAGAGGCGGCTCCGTACGGTCCCGCAGCTCCAGATTGGAAAAGCGGGAGAACTGCCGGTACAGTCCGTCCATATCCAGCGGGGCGCTCTCACCGGTAAAAGTGATACGGTAAAAATCGGAATTGCCCACGGGAGGAAGCACGGTATCCAAGGCGGCAGCGGCATCTTCCCCGGCAGGTACCTCTGAATCGTAAAATCTGGGTACACCCAGAGGTACGAAGCGTGCAGAAGCTTCCTTGCTTTCCAGCGTCACAATCTGCACGCCCTTTTCTCCCTGCTCGTCAAAGCCCCGGCCCATGGGACAGCCGGGCCAGACACAAAGGGTATTTCCGGCCCGGAAGGAGCCACCTTTGTGAATATGACCCAGAGCCAGATAGGCAAGACCCGATTGCTGCACCTGCTGCTGGGTGATGGGGCAGTAGGGGGAATGGAGCTGCGTGGGGTCTCCATGCAGAATGCCGATGGCAGTGGTGCCGTCGTCAGAGGCCCGGAAGCCTTCCAGAAGACCCTCGCTGTCCGGACCGGTAAAACCGGCACCGTAGATCGTGCAATTTAAATCCGGCAGCGTCACAGCAGTCATATGGTTTTGTGTGAAAATATGCACATTTTCCGGCCAGCACTCTTTCTGCCATGGGCTTTCGGAAGCAAAGAAATCGTGGTTGCCCGGAACAATGAATACCGGGACAGCGGCTTCTTCCAAAGCATTCTGTACGGCCCGGAAGCTGTCTGCGGTGTAAGGGCCGTCGAAAAGGTCTCCGGAAAGCAGCATCAGATCACACTGCTCCGCTTTGCACACAGCGGCGATCTTGCCGGGGAGTGCCAGCAGGGCAGCCCTGAGAAGGACCGTCTGTGCCTCACTGCGGCCTACGATGGGGGAATCTAAGTGCCAGTCGGCACTGTGAAGAATCTTAATCATGGAGATCTGCCCTTTCAACGCCCCGGCATAGGCCCGTGGCGGTATCGATGGTGAATAATACGGCTTCCAGCTTGGTTTCCCCCTCTGCCCACCGGTAGCGCTCCGTCAGGTCACCCCGGAATTTGGCGATGGAGAGCTTTGGTTGAATGCCCAGAACCGAGTGTCGGGGGCCGGTCATGCCCAAGTCCGTTACATAGCCGGTTCCCTTGGGAAGAATCTGGACATCGGCGGTGGGAACATGGGTGTGGGTACCCCATACCGCACTGACCCGGCCATCCAGCATGTAGCCCATGGCCAGCTTTTCGGAGGTGGCTTCCGCATGAAGCTCCACCAGTGTGATCCGGGTGCCGGTTTGCTTTAGGATGCGTTCAACTTCCAAGAAAGGATTATCCGGTGTGTAGTCCATGGAGCAGCGGCCAATCAGGTCAATGACTGCCACGGGACCGGCCTTGGTTTCGAAGATCCCAAAGCCTCTGCCCGGGGTCTGGGGGGCGTAGTTGGCGGGGCGGAGAATTTGGGTGCAGTCGTCCATATATGGCACGATCTCCCGCTTGGCAAAGGTGTGGTTGCCCAGGGTGATCACATCGGCCCCGGCATCCAGAATGTCCTCTGCCTGCTGGGGCGTGATACCGATGGCGGAGGCGTTTTCTCCGTTAACCACCACAAAATCCGCACCGGTCTTTCTTTTTAGATAGCGCAGGCTCCGGCGGATCCGTTCCAAACCGGGGGTTCCCACCACATCGCCTACTGCCAGTACCTTAAAATCCATAGGAACGCTCCTTCACAAATAGATGATAATAGTATATACCATCTGCGGCGGGGATTCAATGGGGAAATCATACCGTATGATAAATGATCGTTTATGTGCGTAATTGGCTCTTGGGACGCTAAACAATCATTTGCCGCATTATCACAGCCCCAAAATACAAAAAAACCGGGGAAAATTCCCCGGAAAATAAAAAAGCGCATTGACAAAGCCAATGCAATGGTGTAGAATGGTAGTCCATACTGTGGGAGTATGCGTATTTTAAGCCATATCATTTTGTACAACTATTCTACCACAGTTTGATGCCGCTGTCAAGACAGAAAAACGAACAAAGTGACAACGGCTCCCGGCGTATCAACAACACAACATTCAGGCGAAAGCTGAAAGAAAGGCTGTGATGATCCATATGGCAATGGTCAAGGACCAACTGTTTGGCAAGACCATGCGTAAGTCCTACGCAAAGTACCAGGAAATCCTGGAAATGCCCAACATGCTGAGAATCCAGAAAGACTCCTATGAATGGTTTCTGGAAACAGGCCTGCGGGAAGTGTTCAAGGATGTGGGCACGATTGCTGACTTCTCCGGTAAACTGGAGCTGAGCTTCCTGGATTACTCCATGGAAGACAAGCCCAAGTACACCATCGAGGAGTGCAAGGAGCGGGATGCTACCTATGCCCGTCCCATCAAGGTTCGTGTGCGTCTGCGCAACACCGAGACCGATGAAATCAAGGAGCAGGAAATCTTCATGGGCGAGCTGCCTGTGATGACCAACGGCGGCACCTTCGTCATTAACGGCGCAGAGCGTGTCATCGTTTCTCAGATCGTCCGTTCTCCCGGCATGTACTATGGCCACGAAGTGGATAAGGCAGACCAGCACACCTACACTGCTACCGTCATTCCTTACCGCGGCGCATGGCTGGAGTATGAAACCGACAATTCCGATGTGTTCTGGGTCCGGATCGACAAGAACCGGAAGCTGCCCATCACCTGCCTGATCCGCGCACTGGGCGTCAATACCGATGAGCAGATCAAGGAGATGTTCGGCGAGGATGCCCGCATCCTGGCCACTCTGGAAAAAGACACCTGCAAGACCCGGGAAGAGGGCCTGCTGGAGATCTACCGCCGGCTGCGTCCCGGTGAGCCTCCCACGGTGGAGACTGCCTGGGCCCATCTGGAAGGCCTGCTGTTCGATGCCCACCGCTATGATGTGAGCACCGTTGGCCGTTATAAGTTTAATAAGAAGATGGATATCTGGACCCGCCTGTCCGGTCAGGTGGCCGCGGAGCCCATTGCCGATCCCATGACCGGCGAGATTCTGGTGATGCCCGGCGATTTGATCACCCGTACCCGTGCCAAGGAACTGAGCGCTTTGGGTGTCAATGAGGCTATCGTGAAGGTGGGCGACCAGAATGTGAAGGTCTTCTCCAACGGCATGGTGGATATGGCCCGGTTCGTTTCCTTTGATCCAAAGGCCTACGGTGTCAAGGAAAAGGTCCGCTTCTCTGTTCTGAAGGAAATGCTGGAAACCCCCGATATCAACTGGGAAGAGGCTATTGCCGAGCGGATCGACGATCTGATTCCCAAGCACATCATTGTGGATGATATCATGGCGTCCATCAACTACCTCAACTGTGTGGCTATGGGTCTGGGTACTCCCGATGACATCGACCATCTGGGCAACCGTCGCCTGCGCTGCGTGGGTGAGCTGCTGCAGAACCAGTTCCGCATCGGCTTCTCCCGGCTGGACCGCGTGATCCGTGAGCGTATGACCGTGCAGGATCTGGATGCCGTTACCCCCCAGAGCCTGATCAATATCCGTCCCGTTACCGCCGTTATCAAGGAATTCTTCGGCAGCTCTCCTCTAAGCCAGTTCATGGACCAGAACAACCCTCTGGCTGAGCTGACCCACAAGCGGAGACTTTCCGCTCTGGGCCCCGGCGGTCTGAGCCGTGAGCGCGCATCCTTTGATGTTCGTGACGTTCACTACACCCATTATGGCCGTATGTGCCCCATCGAGACCCCCGAAGGTCCCAACATCGGTCTGATCAACTATCTGGCATCCTTTGCCAAGATCAATGAATACGGCTTTGTAGAGGCTCCTTACCGCAAGGTGGATAAGGAAACCGGCAAGGTTACCGACCATGTGGATTACATGACTGCCGATGTGGAAGACGATTTCTATATCGGCCAGGCCAACGAGCCGCTGGACGAAAATGGTTGCCTGCTGAATGCCCGTATTTCCTGCCGTCACCGCAACGACATCATCGAAGTGGACCGGAACATGATCGATTATATCGATGTCTCCCCCAGAATGATGGTTTCCGTTGCTACCTCTTTCATTCCTTTCCTGCAGAATGACGACGCAAACCGTGCCCTGATGGGTGCGAACATGCAGCGTCAGGCAGTGCCCCTGCTGACCACCGAAGCACCCATCGTTGCTACCGGCGTAGAGCACCGGTCTGCTGTGGACTCCGAGGTCTGCATCAAGGCCAAGGGCCCCGGCGTTGTGCACAGTGTTTCTGCCAACAGCATCACAGTCAAGTATGACGACGGTGAGATGTACACCCATAACCTGACCAAGTTTGCCCGCTCCAATGCCGGTACCTGCATCAACCAGCGGCCCATCGTGGAGGTTGGCGAGCGGGTGGATACCGAGCAGATCATTGCCGACGGTCCTTCCTGCTCCGGCGGCGAGATCGCTCTGGGTAAGAACGTGCTCATTGGCTTCGTTACCTGGGAAGGTTATAACTACGAGGACGCCATTCTGCTGAACGAGCGTCTGGTTCGTGAGGATGTCTTTACCTCCATCCACATCGAGGAGCATGAGACGGAAGCTCGGGATACCAAGCTGGGACCCGAGGAGATCACCCGTGATATCCCCAATGTGGGCGAGGATACTTTGAAGGATCTGGACGAGAACGGCATCATCCGCATCGGTGCTGAGGTTCGCTCCGGTGATTATCTGGTCGGCAAGGTCACCCCCAAGGGTGAGACCGAGCTGACTCCCGAGGAGCGGCTGCTGCGGGCCATCTTCGGTGAAAAGGCAAGAGAAGTCCGTGATACCTCTCTGAAGGTTCCCCACGGTGAAAGCGGCATCGTTGTGGATGTCAAGGTCTTCACCAAGGAAAATTCCGATGAGCTGGCTCCCGGCGTTACCAAGTCCGTCCGTGTTTACATTGCCCAGAAGCGTAAGATCTCCGTGGGCGATAAGATGGCCGGCCGTCACGGTAACAAGGGCGTTGTTTCCCGCGTTCTGCCCGAGGAGGATATGCCTTTCCTGCCCGACGGTACTCCCTTGGATGTGGTTCTGAACCCCCTGGGCGTGCCTTCCCGTATGAACATCGGTCAGGTTCTGGAGGTCCACCTGGGCTACGCCGCCAAGGCGCTGGGCTGGAAGGTCTCCACCCCTGTCTTTGACGGTGCCAACGAGAAGGATATCCGCGAGACCTTGCAGCTGGCAGGCCTCCGTGAGGACGGCAAGACGGTTCTGTACGACGGCCGTACCGGCGAACCCTTTGACAACCTGGTCACCGTTGGCTATCCCTACTATTTGAAGCTGCACCATCTGGTCGATGATAAGATCCATGCCCGATCCACCGGTCCTTACGCACTGGTTAGCCAGCAGCCTCTGGGCGGCAAGGCACAGTTTGGCGGTCAGCGTTTCGGCGAAATGGAAGTTTGGGCGCTGGAAGCTTACGGCGCTGCTTACACCCTGCAGGAGATTCTGACGGTCAAGTCCGACGATGTCACCGGCCGTGTCAAGACCTACGAAGCCATCGTCAAGGGCAGCAACATTCCCAAGCCCGGCGTTCCCGAATCCTTTAAGGTTCTGGTCAAGGAACTGCAGGCGCTGTGCCTGGATATCCGTGTGCTGGATGAAGCCGGCAATGAGATCGAGCTGAAGGATGAGGACGATGATGATGAGATCATCTACACCGAGCACGAGACCGAGCTGGTAGCCACCGCCGACGAAGTGCTGAGCAATGGTTTCGTCATCGACGAGGATAGCCCTGAGGATATTATGGATGTGTTCGGTGAGGCTGAGGCTGAGACCGACACCTACGAAGATTAAGGAGGCGAAAGTATGGCAGAAGCCACATTTGACGCCATTAAGATTGGCATTGCTTCGCCGGAGATGATCCGGCAGTGGTCCTTCGGTGAGGTCAAGAAGCCGGAGACCATCAACTATCGCACCCTGAAGCCCGAGCGGGACGGCCTGTACTGCGAAAAGATCTTCGGACCCCAGAAGGACTGGGAGTGCCACTGCGGCAAGTATAAGAAGATCAAGTACAAGGGCAAGGTCTGTGACCGCTGCGGCGTTGAAGTTACCAAGGCCAAGGTCCGTCGTGAGCGCATGGGCCACATTGAACTGGCCGCTCCCTGCAGCCACATCTGGTACTTCAAGGGTATCCCCTCCCGTATGGGTCTGATTCTGGATATCTCCCCCAAGGTACTGGAAAAGGTTCTGTACTTTGCAGCTTATATCGTCACCGATCCCGGTGACGCACCTCTGAGTGTGAATCAGGTACTGTCCGAGAAGGAGTACCGGGATATGCGCGAAAAGTATGAGGACGACTTCAAGGCCGGCATGGGCGCGGAAGCCGTTAAGGAGCTGCTGGAACAGATCAATCTGGAAGAGCTGTCCGTGCAGCTGCGGGAAGAACTGAAGACCGCTTCCGCCCAGAAGAAGCTGCGCATTGTCAAGCGGCTGGAAGTTGTAGAAGCTTTCCGGGAGTCCGGCAACAAGCCCTCCTGGATGATCATGGATGTGCTGCCGGTCATTCCTCCGGATATTCGTCCCATGATCCAGCTGGACGGCGGCCGTTTCGCTACCTCTGACCTCAACGACCTGTACCGCCGTGTTATCAACCGCAACAACCGTCTGAAGAGACTGATTCAGCTCCATGCCCCCGATATCATTATCCGCAATGAGAAGCGTATGCTGCAGGAAGCGGTTGACGCGCTGATCGACAACGGCCGCCGCGGCCGTGCAGTTACCGGTGCCAACAACCGTGCACTGAAGTCCCTGTCCGATATGCTGAAGGGTAAGCAGGGCCGCTTCCGTCAGAACCTGCTGGGTAAGCGTGTCGACTACTCCGGCCGTAGCGTTATCGTTGTCGGTCCCGAGCTGAAGCTGTACCAGTGCGGCGTGCCCAAGGAAATGGCCATCGAGCTGTTCCGGCCCTTCGTTATGAAGAAGCTGGTGGCTGACGGCCTGGCCAACAACATCAAGTCCGCCAAGAAGATGATCGACAAGGGCAAGACCGAGGTCTGGGATGCTCTGGACGAGATCATCAAGGACCGTCCTGTTATGCTGAACCGTGCGCCTACCCTGCACCGTCTGGGTATCCAGGCTTTCGAACCCATTCTGGTGGAAGGCCGCGCACTGAAGCTGCACCCCCTTTGCTGTACTGCATTTAACGCCGACTTCGACGGCGACCAGATGGCTATCCATGTGCCTCTGAGTGCAGAGGCACAGGCAGAAGCCAGAATGCTGATGCTGTCCGCCAACAACCTGCTGCGTCCCCAGGATGGCAAGCCGGTTACCGTTCCTACCCAGGATATGATCCTCGGTGCCTACTATCTGACCTACACCAGACTTGGCAAGGCCGAAAAGGGCGCTGAGACTGTGTTCGTTACCGATGCCGGTGAGACCGGACTGCCGGTGAACGAAATCGTGGATGCCGACGAGTTCGTGGCTGCCAACAAGAAGGCCAAGGCCGAGGGCACCGCTCCGGCTAAGTTCCGTCCCGTGCACAACTATTCCAGCGTGGAAGAGGCCATTGCCGCTTATGCTGCCGGAGATGTGGGCCTGCACGCCCCCATCTGTGTGCGCTATGCCAAGGAAGTGGATGGCAAGATGGAGCACCGGCTCATTGATGCTACCGTTGGCCGTCTGATCTACAACGAGCCCATCCCTCAGGATCTGGGATTTGTGGACCGCAGCGATCCCGACCGTGCCTTCGATCTGGAAGTCAGCTTCCTGGTAGGCAAGAAGCAGCTGGGTAAGATCATCGACAAGTGTATCCGCAAGCACGGCTTCACCGTTGCTACGGAAATGCTGGACCGCATCAAGGCTCTGGGCTATAAGTACTCTACCAAGGGCGCTATCTCCGTTTCCATTGCGGACATGGTGGTTCCCGAGAAGAAGTACACCCTGGTTCGCGAGGCCGAGTGCAAGGTTCTGGAGATCGAAAACTTCTACCGCAAGGGCTTCATCACGGAAGAAGAGCGTTACCGTCTGGTTGTCCAGCAGTGGGAGAAGACCACCAAGGATGTCACTGACGCCCTGCAGGGTAATCTGGATGAGTTCAACCCCATCTACATGATGGCTGACTCCGGCGCCCGTGGTAGCATGGCTCAGATCCGTCAGCTGGCCGGTATGCGTGGTTTGATGGCTGATACCGCTGGCCGCACCATCGAAATTCCCGTTAAGGCAAACTTCCGTGAGGGTTTGTCTGTTCTGGAATACTTCATCTCCTCCAGAGGCGCTCGTAAGGGCTTGACCGATACCGCTCTGCGTACCGCCGACTCCGGTTACCTGACCCGTCGTATGGTCGATGTTTCTCAGGATGTGATCATCCGCGAGCACGACTGTAAGACCAAGAACGGTATCTGGGTGGGTGCTGTCTACGATAAGAACGGCGATGTCATCGATACCTTCGGCAACCGTATCCGCGGCCGTTATCCCGTGGAGGATGTCATCAGCCCCAAGACCGGTGAGTTGCTGCATTCCAAGAATGTGCTGATGATGCCCGAGGACGCACAGAAGTTTGAGGATCACGGCATCTCCAAGATTTATATCCGTACCATTCTGGGCTGCCGCGCCAGAAGCGGTGTCTGCGCCTGCTGCTACGCGATGAATCTGGCTACTTCCAAGGAAGTGGATCTGGGCGAAGCTGTCGGTATCATCGCAGCACAGTCCATCGGCGAACCCGGTACCCAGCTGACCATGCGTACCTTCCACTCCGGCGGCGTTGCAGGTGACGATATCACCCAGGGTCTGCCCAGAGTCGAAGAACTGTTTGAGTCCCGCAAGCCTAAGAAGATGGCTCAGATCTCCGAGATCACCGGTACCGTTTCCATCGATGATACCCGCCGCAGCGCTCTGCGTAACATTACAGTTACTGCTGAGGATGGCGAGGTGAAGGTCTACGAGGTACCTTACTCCGTAGGTCTGAAGGTCCAGCATGGTAAGATCGTCCAGAAGGGCGAACCCATCACTGACGGTGCGCTGTATCCCCAGGATGTCCTGCGGATCTCCGGCGTGGAGGCCGTTCAGGATTATCTGGTTCAGTCCGTCCAGGCTGTGTACCGCCAGCAGGGTGTTGAAATCAACGATAAGCACATCGAAGTTATCATCCGTCAGATGATGCGTAAGGTCCGCGTGGAGGATCCCGGTGACAGCACCTTGCTGACCGGTACCGTCATCGACATCTTCGAGTTTGAAGATGCCGAGGCTGCTGTGCAGGCCAGGATCGATGCCGGTGAGACGGAGCTGCAGCTGCCCACCGCATCTGCCATGCTGCTGGGTATCACTAAGGCTTCTCTGGCCACCGATTCCTTCCTGTCTGCCGCATCCTTCCAGGAGACCACCAAGGTTCTGACCGATGCCGCTATCAAGGGCAAGGTAGACCGTCTGGTAGGCTTGAAGGAGAATGTCATTATCGGTAAGCTGATTCCCGCAGGTTCCGGCCTCATGGCCTACCGGGATTATCAGCCCGGTGTGACACCCGAGTCCCGGCTTTCGGAAGAAACCAACGAAATTTCCGCCGAGTAACCAATTGTAAAAAGGCTGCCTCACGGCAGCCTTTTTGCATGCTAAGCATAGTGCGTTAAATGATCGGTTAGCGCGCCAACTCGTAGGGGCCGGTTGAGGCACATCGGCCCGGGGAAGGCGTACATTAGGGCCGATGTGGGCATCGACCCCTACGAAGATAAACGATCATTTATCGCTGTAACAGCATGACAAAATAGACAAAAGAAAAACAGGAAAAATGTAGAAAATAACCATTGCGTCCCGGACAAATCTATGGTATCATACTAGCATCCCAACGAGCGCAGTCTACTCCACAAAATAGGCGGTGCTACGTAAAAAAAGGAGGAAAACAAACCCGTCGGACTCACGGTGCGGCAGTGTGGAGACCTGTCGTAAAGCCTGTGCTGTTTTACCCGGTGCAGGTAAGAGTATACACGAGGATTCGGTATGCTTAGAGTCGTATGTAATGTCTAGTTTGTCCCTGAGAAACATCAAGAAGATCTACCCCTTCAGCGGTGACGACGAGAAGAAGGCCAAGAAAAAGAAGAAGAACGACGAGCCCGAAAAGGAAAAGGCTAATCTGCAGATTACCGATAAGGGCGTTGTTGCGGTTCAGGAATTCAACCTGGAAATCGCTGACAAGGAATTTATCGTTCTGGTCGGTCCTTCCGGCTGTGGTAAGTCCACCACTCTGCGTATGGTCGCCGGTCTGGAAGAGATCTCCGAAGGTGAACTGTACATTGGTGACCGTCTGGTCAACGACGTAGCTCCTAAGGACCGCGATATTGCCATGGTCTTCCAGAACTACGCTCTGTACCCCCACATGACTGTTTATGATAACATCGCTTTCGCACTGAAGCTGCGCCACACTCCCAAGGCTGAGATTGACCGCAAGGTTAAGGAAGCTGCTGAAATCCTGGACATCACCCAGTACCTGGGCCGTAAGCCCAAGGCTCTGTCCGGTGGTCAGCGTCAGCGTGTTGCTATCGGCCGTGCTATCGTTCGTGAGCCTCAGGTTCTGCTGATGGACGAGCCCCTGTCCAACCTGGACGCCAAGCTGCGTAACCAGATGCGTGCTGAGATCATCAAGCTGCGTGAGCGTATCAATACCACCTTTATCTATGTTACCCACGACCAGACGGAGGCTATGACTCTGGGCGACCGTATCGTCATCATGAAGGACGGCTTCATCCAGCAGATCGGCACTCCTCAGCAGGTATTCAATCATCCCTACAACCTGTTCGTTGCAGGCTTCATCGGTGCTCCTCAGATGAACTTCTTCAACGCCAAGCTGAACAAAGAGGGCGGCAAGTACTCCGTCACTCTGGGCAACTACACCGTTGAGCTGTCCGAAGAGAAGCAGGCTGCTCTGGCTGCCAACAAGGTCGAGGCACAGGAGATCACTCTGGGTGTCCGTCCCGAGCACATTGCTTTGGCTGATGGCGGCGTACCCGCTAAGATCGATGTCAGCGAAATGATGGGTTCCTCTGTCCACCTGCATGTCAATGCTGATGGCAAGGATGTCGTTATTGTTGTCTCCACCATGAACATGAACGCTGCCGAAGTCAACGCTCTGTCCATGGGCACTGCTGTGAACTTTACTTTCGGCGGAAATGTCTGCCACCTGTTCAGCAAGGAAACCAGCATCAACCTGGAAGCCTAATCCATACAGCTCCAAAAAGGCCTGTCCTTCGGGACAGGCCTTTTTCTGCGCTTTGGTAATACGGTAAATGATCGTTTAACGCACGAAGTCGTAGGGGCCGGTGCCCACATCGGCCCAAATACGCTGCTTACACCGGGCCGATGTGGGCATCGCCCCTACGAAGTGTAAACGATCATTTGCTACAAAAAGGGTGGCACATTTCTACGGATGCAAACCGGTAGCAAAAAATGGAAAAACCAAACAATTCCAAAGAAGTAACTTGACAAAACGGCTGATTTATAGTAGTCTATGCAAGTAAATTGGGGATTTATGTGCATGGCATCATCCCCGTGCTGCGGGTCATTTTCATACAGGCACAAATTGCACAGTATCACCATAGACTGTATATGATTTCCAATGTCAAGGAGTTTATTTTTTATGCGTAAGAGCGGTGTGTTGATGCACATTACATCCCTGCCGGGAAGCTGCGGCGTGGGAACAATGGGCAAACATGCATATGCGTTTGTTGATTTTTTGAAGGCTGCTGGGCAAAGCTGCTGGCAGCTTCTGCCGCTGACACCTACCGGGTACGGCAATTCTCCCTACCAATCCAGTTCAACATTCGCTGGCAATCCTTATCTGATTGATTTGGAACTGCTGGTTGAAGAAGGACTGCTGACTCGGCAGGAACTGGACGGTGTCCAGTGGAGCACCCGGGAAGACCGGGTGGATTTCGGCGCGTTGTACCAAAACAAGCTAAATGTCCTGCGTAAGGCCTTTGCCCGTTACGGGGAGACGGAGGACTTTGCCCGGTTCCGGGCGGGAAATGACTGGTGGCTTCCGAATTTTGCTGCCTACATGGTTTTGAAAGACCACTTTGAAGGGAAGCCCTGGTATGAATGGCCTGAGAAGCTGCGGCTGCGGTTAGTTTCTGTCATTGATGCCGCAGTGGAATATGCCGGTTACGAGGGTTACCAGTTTTACTGCTTTGTGCAGTATCTGTTTTACAAGCAGTGGGAAGCCCTCCGGGCCTATGCCCACGAAAACGGGATCTCCATCATCGGTGATGTTCCCATCTATGTACCCTATGACTCGGTGGATGTGTGGGCGGATCCGGAGCTGTTCCAGCTGGATGCCAGCTTGGTCCCCACCGAAGTGGCAGGTGTCCCGCCGGATGCTTTCACCGCCGCCGGACAGCTTTGGGGTAATCCCCTGTACCGCTGGGAGGAACATGAGAAGACTGGTTACAGCTGGTGGCTGCGACGGATGGCGGCAGCCGGAGCGCTGTATGATATCGTCCGTTTTGACCATTTCCGGGGACTGGAAAGCTACTGGGCCGTGCCATACGGCGACCCCACAGCCAGAAACGGCAAATGGGTGAAGGGACCCGGTATGAAGTTGATCCATGCCATTCAAAAGAATCTGCCTCAGTTACAGTTAATTGCGGAGGACTTGGGATATCTGACAGAAGAAGTTTTGGCAATGCGGGACGAGAGCGGCTTTCCCGGAATGAAGATTCTGGAATTTGCCTTTGACTCCCGGGAGCCTTCCGACCATCTGCCCCACACCTATACAGCAAACACGGTGTGCTACACCGGCACCCACGATAACATGACCATGCGCCAGTGGTTTGACACCTGCACACCGGAGGCACTGGCCTACGCCAGAGAATATATGAATCTTCGGGAAGAGGAAGGTTTGGTCTGGGGCGCAATCCGGACCGCCATGAGCTGCGTCAGTGACCTCTGCATCATTCCCATGCAGGATTATCTGGACTTAAGCGGGGAAGCAAGAATGAATTTTCCCGGAACAATGTCCGATTCCAACTGGACATGGCGGGCGAAATATGATATAATAACCGATGGTTTAGCCCAAAAGATCTACCGTTTGACCGCTTTGTACGGCAGACTGGGAGATTAAACAGAAACCAACAGCTGAAAATGGCTGTTTGAATAGAGGAATGGAGAAATTAGAGTATGATTTATAATTGCCTGAACATTGTGAAATGGACAGAGGCACAGCTGAAGTATGCTTACGATGTTTCCTTGAAGGAAGCTACCCCTCAGGAACTGCACGAGGCACTGGGTCAGGCCGTGATGATGACCATCAGTGACACTTGGAGCAAGTGCAAGAAGACTCGTGAGCATCAGCGGAAGGCGTATTATATTTCCGCTGAATACCTGGTGGGCCGTCTGGTGTACTCCAATCTGTACAATTTGGGTATTCTGGATGAAATGAAGCAGCTCTTTGCAGAGCGGGGCGTGGACCTGGCAGTGCTGGAGGACATCGAGGACGCAGCACTGGGCAACGGTGGTCTGGGCCGTCTGGCAGCCTGCTTCTTAGACTCTGCTGCTTCCATCAATGTGCCCCTCAGTGGCTATGGCCTGCGCTATAAGTTCGGCCTGTTTAAGCAGAGCTTCGATGCTAACGGCAGCCAGAAGGAAAATGCGGATGACTGGTCCAAGTTTGGTGATCCCTGGTCCTACCGCCGCTATAACCACACCGTGAAGGTCTCCTTCCCCGACCACACCGTTCTGGCAGTCCCCTACGATGTACCCGTCATTGGCTACGGCACTGACAATGTAGGCACTCTGCGTCTGTGGCAGTGCGAGGCAGAAGAAGAACTGGACTTCAATGCTTTCAACGACCAGGATTACCTGCGGGCTCTGACCCAGAAGAATAAGGCAGAGGATATCACCCGCGTTTTGTACCCCAATGACTCCACTTGGGAAGGCAAGCGCCTGCGTATTAAGCAGCAGTATGTCCTGTCCTCTGCATCCCTGCAGGATATGATGCGTGTTTATAAGAATGTCCATGGTACCGATCTGAGCCACTTCGCGGAGTTTTATGCTGTGCAGCTGAACGATACCCACCCTGCTATGTCCATTCCCGAGCTGATCCGTCTGCTGATGAAGGAGGGCATGGACTTTGATCAGAGCTTTGCCATCGCCCAGAAGACCTTCTCCTACACCAACCACACCGTTATGGGTGAGGCACTGGAGAAGTGGCCCCTGGACCTGCTGCGCAGTGTGGTGCCCGAAATCGTGGATATCATCTACCGCATCGATGCCAAGCTGAAGGGCGAGCATCCCAACCTGTTCATTATCAAGGATAATACTGCTCACATGGCAAACCTCAGTGTCTATGTAGGCACCTATGTCAACGGTGTTGCCGAAATTCACTCCCAGATTCTGAAGGACGACTGCTTCCGTGAGTGGTATCACGCCTTCCCCGACCGGTTCCAGAATAAGACCAACGGTGTGACGCCCCGGCGTTGGATGGGCCTGTGCAACCCCGAACTGACCCAGATGATCAAGTACCGGATTGGCGGTGACTTCCTGAAGGACCTGGACCGCCTGTCCAAGCTGAAGCCCATGATCGATGACGACATGGTTCGTCAGTTCAATGCCATCAAGCGCACCAAGAAGGAGCAGCTGTGCAAGATCATTGCCGAGAAGGAAGGTGTCCAGCTGAATCCCGACTTCATGTTTGATGTGCAGGTCAAGCGCCTCCATGAGTATAAGCGCCAGCTGCTGAATGCGCTGAGCATTGTGGATATCTACTTCCGTCTGAAGGACGGCAGCCTCACCGACTTTACCCCCACCGTATACCTGTTCGGTGCAAAGTCCGCTCCCGGCTATGCCCGTGCCAAGGCTATCATCCGCTATATCAACCGCATCGCCAAGATGATCAACAACGACCCGGAAGTCAATGATAAGCTGAAGGTGGTCTTTGTTCAGAACTATAACTGCTCCTATGCCGAGCATATTATTCCTGCCGCCGATGTTTCTGAGCAGATCTCTCCTGCCGGTACAGAAGCATCCGGCACCGGCAACATGAAGCTGATGCTCAACGGCGCTGTGACTCTGGGCACTCTGGACGGTGCCAATGTGGAGATCGTCAAGGAAGCCGGCATGGAAAATAACTATATCTTCGGCCACACTGTGGAGCAGATCAACGCTGCCAAGGACAGCTACCGGGCCCGCGGCATCTACGAGATCAACGACCGTCTGCGCCGGGCTATCGATACCCTGGTGGATGGCACTGTGCCCACCGACGATGACCAGAGAGAGTTGTACCATGCTCTGCTGGACGGCACCCACTGGCACAAGGCTGACCACTACTTCCTGCTGCTGGACTATGCTTCCTACATGGATGCCAAGCTGCAGGCCAACCGGGACTATGCGGACCGCTTGAACTTTGGCCGCAAGTGCCTGATGAACATCGCCAGCGGCGGCAAGTTCTCTTCTGACCGCACTATCCGCCAGTACGCGGAGGAAATCTGGCACATCGACCCCACTCAGTATTAATAATGAAAAAG